>CAVFRZ010000238.1:0-3718 GCA_963624875.1 Anaerovibrio sp. | reverse complement strand
TCCTCACGGTTCGTAATGTAATTCAGAAGGATATTCGTATCAATCAACAATACCGTATTTCTCATTCATCGCTTCCTCCCTCTCAGCATCATAATCAATCGCCTCTGCAGCAGCCTTTCTGGATGCCTCAAGTCTTGCAAAAGCTTCTGTCCTGCTGTTGTTATTCGCGTGTGTATCTGAAAGCGGTGCCTTAATAATGAATGGTATACTTCTCTCCCTTAATGCAGTTCTGGTAAAGGTTTCATAAAAAGTCTGCTTTGTCTGCCCCATAGCATCAAGCATAGCACCCAGTTCTTCATAAATTGAATCCTCTAATCTGATACTGATTGTTTTCATTTTAAACATCTCCTTCCCTATTTGAAACAATTATACATTATTTTGAATCATATAGCATTCAATATTATTTAAGAATTGACAGGCATTTTCGAGTGTCAAAAACAGCCTGCGAAGATGTCTCTCATCTCCACAGGCTGCCCCTTCATACCAATCCTTATCTGTACAATTTGTCTTTCTTGACGAAATGCGATCAAATCTCCCCACATTGGGGATCCTCAAGCTGTTTTCTCAGCCTTATACCGCCATCTTCTTTCCCTGCAGGAACTTCTCAAACTCCTCATTGTAGCCGCTGTAGGAAACAACCAGGCGTCCGCCCAGATCCAGTCCCATCACACCGAGGAATGACTTCGCATCCACGATATAACGGCCGTATCGGTCATTTGCAATATCAACGTCAAAATCGCAGCGTTCTGCAGCACGTACAAAATCCTGCACATCCTTCGGTTCCAGTGTAATATATCTCGTTGTTCTCATTTTCTACCTCCTGTGATTTTCCCAAGTGGTGTTCGTGAGCAAATTTTGTCTAGTTTCTATACCCTGATGTCTACTACATTACACATGGGCTCAACCCCAAACGCTCATGTTGACAACTATTATATTCAAGCTTTCCGCATTGTAAATATCCGGATTTTAAATTTTCTTCTGCCGTCACCGGTATTTTTTGGCCATTTATAACGGATCTGTCAAACGTTTGACATTATAGTTGTTATAATCACCATGGCAGGTGCTGAACAGATATACACATTTTTCCATGAATCTTGAAATACCCCCAAAAATGCGCTTTAATGAGGGGTGTTTGGCAACACTGCAATGGCGCAGTTATATTCAGCAGTCATATTCAATGGAAGAAACCGCATCACATGCATGCTGCCGAAATCGAGCAAAGAGCAAAGAAAAGAGGCAGACATGGATCATTTAACCATTCCCAAGGACTACAAGTCCGCATTGAACCTGCATGAGACACAGGTTGCTATTAAGGTAGTAAAGGACTTTTTCCAGAATATGCTGGCAGAGCGGCTGAACCTTCTGCGGGTTTCTGCGCCGCTGTTCGTAGATCCTGCCTCTGGCCTGAATGATAATCTGAACGGCGTAGAACGTCCTGTCTCCTTTGATATTCTTGAGCAGAATGGCAAGAATGCCGAGGTTGTACAGTCCCTTGCCAAATGGAAGCGCTATGCGCTGCAGAAATACGGCTTTGCCGTCGGCGAAGGCCTTTATACCGACATGAGTGCCATCCGCCGGGATGAACTCACCGACAATATCCATTCCATTTATGTTGACCAGTGGGACTGGGAGAAGATCATCCGCAAAGAGGATCGTACCATCGAAACGCTGAAATCCGTGGTTCGTTCTGTGTATCATGTTCTTCGGAAGACAGAAAAATACATGTCCATTCGGTATGATTACATCTCCGAAATCCTTCCGGATGATATTTTCTTTATTACGACGCACGAGCTGGAGGAAATGTTCCCGGACTACACCCCAAAGGAGCGTGAATACTACATCACCCAGGCAAAGGGAGCCGTCTGCATTATGCAGATCGGTGACAAGCTGGAGAACGGCAAGCCGCATGACGGACGTGCCCCGGACTACGATGACTGGGCGCTGAACGCAGATATCCTGGTTTATTACCCGCTGCTGGATATTGCTCTGGAGCTTTCCTCCATGGGGATCCGTGTCGACGAAGCTTCTCTTGCACAGCAGCTGGAGAAGGCCGGCTGCCCGGAGCGTGCCGAGCTCCCCTTCCAGAAGGCGATTCTGGAGGGCAAGCTTCCTTACACCATCGGCGGCGGCATCGGACAATCCCGCATCTGCATGTTCTTCCTTCGGAAGGCACACATTGGAGAGGTACAGTGCTCACTGTGGCCGGAGGATGTTGCTGGCGCATGCAAGGCAAACGGAATTCAGCTGCTGTAACAGCCTATATACAAGATTACGTAAAAACAGCAGCTGCGTGCCGTCCGGGCACGCAGCTGCATCGCTTTATAAAGGACATTTTTCATGGAATTCTACCGGCTGCAAAATCCTCCCGGGTCAAGTCAATGACTGCACCCAATCCTGCAACTTTTGCATCCGATCCAAATGATAGAGCCGATCTGTTTTTTCCTTGTCTCCTGTGTTCATCCTTCGTATAATACAAAGGTATTTTGTATACGTTTATACAGAATCGTAACTCTGTAACCCATTGTTGTTATTCATTTCACATCACGAATGAAATAGGAGGAAGGAACTATGTCATACGTTGAAGAGGTATATGCACAGCTGGAGAAAAAGCATGCATATGAGCCCGAATTTCTTGAGGCAGCCAAGAGAGTCCTTGAGACCATTGCTCCCATTGCCGAGGCAAATGAAGAGCTTTATCGCAAGAATTCCCTTCTGGAGCGCCTGGTTGAGCCGGAGCGCATCATCACATTCCGCGTACCGTGGGTTGATGACGCCGGCAAGCAGCAGGTAAACCTTGGCTACCGCGTACAGTTCAGCTCCGCAATCGGACCGTACAAGGGAGGTCTTCGCTTCCACCCGTCCGTAAACCAGTCCATTCTGAAGTTCCTTGGCTTTGAGCAGATCTTCAAGAACTCTCTGACCGGCCTTCCGATCGGCGGCGGTAAGGGTGGCTCCGATTTTGATCCGAAGGGCAAGTCGGATGCAGAGGTTATGCGCTTCTGCCAGAGCTTTATGACAGAGCTTTGCAAATACATCGGTGCTGATGTTGACGTTCCTGCCGGTGATATCGGTGTCGGCGGACGTGAGATTGGCTATATGTACGGCCAGTACAAGAGAATCACCGGCCTCTATGAGGGTGTTCTGACCGGCAAGGGCCTGAGCTTCGGCGGATCTCTGGCAAGACCGGAGGCAACCGGGTACGGCCTTGTTTATATTACCGATGAGGTTGTAAAGGGTGCCGGAAAGTCTCTCGAGGGCAAGACCGTTGTTGTCTCCGGCTCCGGAAACGTTGCACAGTATGCCATCCAGAAGCTTCAGCAGCTCGGCGCAAAGCCGGTTACCTGCTCTGATTCCAACGGCTATGTATATGATCCGGAAGGTATCAAGCTGGATGTCGTTATGGATATTAAGAACGGCCACCGCGGAAGAATTAAGGAGTACGCAGAGAAGGTTGCATCCGCTCAGTACTTCGAAGGCCAGAAGCCTTGGGGCGTAAAGTGCGACATCGCTCTTCCCTGCGCAACACAGAACGAGATCAACGGTGAAGAGGCTAAAACTCTCATCGCCAACGGCTGCTGGTGCGTTTGTGAGGGCGCTAACATGCCTTCCGATGCTGAAGCCATCGATCTTTATGAGAAGGCTCGCGTAGAGAGCGGCTTCCTCTACATGCCTGCAAAGGCAGCCAATGCCGGCGGCGTAGCTGTCTCTGCTCTTGAGA
>CAVFRZ010000237.1:0-3744 GCA_963624875.1 Anaerovibrio sp. | reverse complement strand
CACTACCGGGTAAACGGGCAGGAAAAGCTGCACACCACCGGAAACGGCAATATTAAGGAGCTGATTTATCGCATCTACGGACGGGAAATGTCGAATTCCGTCATTCCGATTACCAGATCAGCCGGCAGTGAAGGAGAGGACCATCTGTCTGTCAGCGGCTTTCTGGGACGCCCGGAGTTCTCGCGCTCGAGCCGAAATCAGGAAATCTTCTTCGTCAACGGAAGAATCTTAAAAAGCGATGTCCTTTCCAAGGGGCTGGAGGAGGGCTATCGAACGGATCTGATGCAGCACCGTTTTCCCTTTGCCATCCTTTATCTGAAGACAGCCGCAGAGGACATTGATGTCAATGTGCATCCTTCAAAGATGGAGGTACGCTTCTCAGATCCTAAGAGAATTTTTGACTTTCTGAATGAATCCGTACACGAAACGCTGCAGCGGATCGAGCTGATCCCGCGGGCTACGATGAACACGCAGGCCGAGGAAAAGCGCCTTGCCATTGAGGAGGAAAAAGAGCGTGCCGCTGCCCAGAAGGCCCAGGGACATGTAGAGCCCTTTGAACGTCCTATTCCCGCTGCTGCTGCAGAAAATGCGCCGCTTTCTTCTGGAGCCGTGCCTGCGGCCTCTCAGAATCCGGCAAAGACAGCACAAAATGCCTTAGATTCGCTGCCGGTACAAAGTGACACACACTCTGCCGCAAATAAACCGGCCGCAGAGATCATCGCAAGGGTCACATCGGAATCCGCTCCGGTCTCTAAGGCAGAGGCAGTCCGCGAATCGCCTGTGATTTACAAAGAAGATGACTTTACCTTCATCGACAAAACCGCTTCCGCATTGAAGGCGCAGCCGCAGCAGCTGTCCTTTATCAAGGAGGCAGCGCTCCCGGATCCCAAGGCGGCCAAGGCCCTGCAGGATGAAAAAGAGCAGGCTGTCCTCTCCGGTGATCTCGAGGCGATGTTTCGCAAAAGCGTGCAGGAGGATTATGCCGAGGATATCTACGGCAACCGCAATTACCACATTCTTCAGAGCAGTAATCTGCCGGAATATAAGATCATCGGCCAGATTTTTGACACCTACTGGATTTTGTCCTTTAAGGATAAGATGCTGATGATCGATCAGCACGCGGCTCACGAGAAGGTAAATTTCGAGCGGCTGATGCGAAGGCTTGCCAGCGAGCAGGCTGCACCGGCACCGTCCCAGATGCTTGCACCGCCTCTTATTCTGAATCTGACCGGCAGGGAAGAGGGAGCGTACCTCCAGTACCAGGATTATTTTCGCCGCATGGGATATGATATTGAGCCCTTCGGGCAGAATTCCTATGCACTGCGGGGGGTGCCGATGGAGCTGTATGCCAACGAGCCGGACAAGCTTTTGCTGGAAATTATCGATGAGATCCTGGATTGCCGCATGAGCGGTACCCCTGCTGCCATTTTGTATAAAATAGCGTCCATGTCCTGCAAGGCGGCGGTCAAGGGCAATATGCATCAATCCTATGAGGAGGCAAAGGCACTGATTGATGAGCTTTTGTCGCTGGAAAACCCTTATCATTGTCCGCACGGACGGCCCACTATGATTGTGTTGTCCAAGCAGGAAATCGAACGGAAATTTAAGAGAATCGTGTAATATGGATAAGCTCATCATCATCGCCGGACCTACGGCCAGCGGGAAAAGTGCCGTTGCCGTTGCGATGGCAAAGCGCTGCAGCGGCAGCATTATATCGGCCGATTCCATGCAGGTATACCGCGGCATGGACATTGGTTCGGCCAAGATCACAAATGAGGAAATGCAGGGAATCCCGCATTATCTGATTGATATTGCAGATCCGGATGAAGCGTGGAATGTTGTCCGCTTTCAGCAGGAGGCACAAAAGGCAGTCAAAGAGATCTTGACGGCAGGGAGGCTCCCGTTGGTCGTCGGCGGCACCGGATTTTACATCCAGGCGCTTTTGTACGGCATAGATTTTACAGAAACAAAGGAGGATACCTCCTACCGGGAGGAGCTTTGGAAGCTGGCAGATACCGAAGGCCCCGAGGCCCTTCATCGGCTTCTGGCCCAAACGGACCCGGCATCCGCGGCGGCCATTCATCCCAATAATGTAAAACGGGTCATTCGCGCCCTGGAATATGCGCGGGAAACCGGCGGACAAATATCCGATCACAACGCCAGCCAGCGGCTTCGGCAGCCGGTTTACGATGCGGTTTATTATGTACTCACGATGAACCGGGACCGGCTGTATCAGCGAATCGATGCCCGAGTGGATGCTATGATGGAAAAGGGACTTTTGGACGAGGTACTGCAGCTAAAGGAGGCCGGTTTTTCCTCCCGGGACGTCTCAATGCAGGGTCTTGGCTACAAGCAGCTGCTCCAGTACCTCGAGGGGGCCTGCTCTTTTGATGATGCCGTAGCGCAGATCAAGCTCCAGACAAGACATTTTGCCAAGCGCCAGCTCACCTGGTTTAAACGGGAAAAGAATGTAGTCTGGATCAATATGGACGACTATCAAACGCCCGAGGAGGCGGCAGATTTCATGCTTGCCGGCGGAGGATTCACGTAGAACATCGCCGGGCGGATTGCATGGATACGCATCAGCACCTCTGACCAGCTACATCGAGGTTTTTCCGAAGGAAAACCTTGATGGGCGCTGAATCTTTACCCAATAGGTATGATGCCGGGGCCAAAGATCTTTTACCCCGGTAAGGTATACGGAAGGATTAATAACCATGAATAGAACAGATACAGCCGACAACACGTTTGCAGATATGCAGCAGAAGGCCTACAAGGACCTTGGCATTTCAAAGGAGGTGCTTGCCTTTGCTGCACCGATTCTGGAGAGCCTAAAGCCCCGCTTTGAAGCCATCGACCAAATGGCCGAATACAATCAGCTGCGCATCATTCATGCCATGCAGGAGGCGCACATCGGCGAGGCCAGTCTAAAAGGCACGACGGGGTACGGCTACGATGACATCGGAAGAGAAGGACTGGAAAAGGTATATTCTCTTTATTTTCACACGGAGGATGCACTGGTTCGTCCCCAGATCACCTGCGGCACACATGCCCTTGCGCTGGCACTTATGTCGAACCTTCGGCCGGGGCAGACGCTCCTTTCGGCAGCAGGAAAGCCCTATGATACACTTGAGGAGGTAATCGGCATCCGGCCCTCCAGAGGGTCCCTGGCCGAGTACGGCATTTCTTATCAGCAGGTGGACCTTCTGCCGGATGGAAGCTTTGATCTGGAAGGTCTTCGCAGAGCACTGACCCAGGATGAGGCGCATTCCATTCATCTTGTCACCATCCAGCGCTCCAAGGGCTATCAGAGCCGCCGAACCCTTTCCGTGGATGCCATCGGCGAAGCCATTCAGTTTATGAAGGCGCTGCGGCCGGATATCCTGTACATGGTGGATAACTGCTACGGCGAGTTTACCGAGGAAAAGGAACCGACCGATGTCGGTGCGGATCTGTGCGTTGGCTCACTGATTAAAAATCCGGGCGGCGGTCTTGCCCCCATCGGAGGCTATCTTGCCGGCAAAAAAGAGTGCATCGCCAATGCAGCTGTCCGCCTCACAAGTCCGGGCCTTGGCAAGGAGGTCGGGGCTTCCCTTGACCTTCTCCCTGCGTTTTTCCAGGGCTTTTTCATGGGTCCTATCGTGACGGCCAGTGCGCTTAAGGGAGCTATTTTTGCTGCCTGCGCCTATGAGAAGCTCGGCTTTGACGTTTTACCGAACGGATCCGAGGACCGCAACGACAACA
>CAVFRZ010000236.1:0-3773 GCA_963624875.1 Anaerovibrio sp. | reverse complement strand
GAGGCGACGATTTCAGTTGTGCAGCTTCCGAGCGATGAGATGAAGGGCAGGATCATCGGCCGTGAGGGACGGAACATCCGTACACTCGAGACGATGACCGGCGTGGATCTTATCATCGATGATACACCGGAGGCGGTGGTTATCTCCGGCTTTGATCCGATCCGGCGTGAGGTCGCCAGAATTGCTCTGGAGAAGCTCATTGTGGACGGACGAATTCATCCGGCCAGAATCGAAGAAATGGTTGAAAAGGCCAAAAAGGAAGTGGAGTCGGTTATCAAAGAGGAAGGTGAGGCGGCAACCCTCGAGGTTGGCGTGCATGGCCTTCATCATGAGCTGATTCGCCTTCTGGGCAAGCTTCGTTACCGTACGAGCTATGGCCAGAATGTTCTCAAGCACAGCATTGAGGTTGCGCAGCTGTCCGGTGTCCTTGCCGGTGAGCTGGGATTGGATGTGCGCATGGCCAAGCGTGCAGGACTTCTGCACGACATCGGCAAGGCGGTCGATCACGAGATGGAAGGATCGCATGTACAGCTGGGAGCTGAGCTTTGCCGCAAGTATAAGGAATCTGCCATTGTAGTCAATACGGTAGAATCCCACCACGGCGATGTGGAGCCGACCAGTCTGATTGCCTGCATTGTGCAGGCGGCGGATACCATTTCCGCAGCCAGACCCGGTGCCAGAAGAGAGACACTCGAAACCTATACCTCCCGCCTTAAGCAGCTGGAGGAAATCACCAACAGTTTTAAAGGGGTTAGTAATTCTTATGCCATCCAGGCAGGCAGAGAAGTTCGTGTTATGGTAGTTCCTGAGAAGATCAACGATACCGATATGGTATTGCTCGCCCATGATATTTCCAAGAAGATTGAAGACGAACTGGAATATCCGGGACAGATCAAGGTCAATGTGATCCGCGAGTCGAGAGTGACGGATTACGCCAAGTAAATACAGTTTCGAACGAGCCAACATGGTACACGAACGGGCCGGGAATGAGAGATCATTCCCGGCCTTTTTCATGCGGCAAACGAATAAAACAAAAAGCCGGAAAACCTTGAAATAAAGGTTTCCTGGCTTTTTATGGAGATGACGGGGATCGAACCCGCGACCTCCAGATTGCGAACCTGGCGCTCTCCCAGCTGAGCTACATCCCCGCGGTATACGCAACCGCGGCTGCAATTCAATTACAACTCTGGATATTACCACGTCTGGCGGCTGTTGTCCATACCGCCATTACGATTCACTTGCCGCTTGGCGACGGGTCCTGGCGGAGTTGTCCGGTTCGAGGTCTCGCAAGGCCCCGAACCCGGACAACCATCCGCCACCCTGTCACGTGGTAGCATCTGCATAGTAATCTTGCGGGAAGCAAGGCGCTACGGTATACTTATTTTTCAGGTTTGATATTAGAAAAAGCATCCTGACGTGGGACAGGGTGATGTGAGAAAGGACGAAGCAGAATGGGCTTGATGGATTTGTTCGGCGGTAAAAACCGTGCGGCAGAACAGGAACGGCTTCTGGAGGAGCAGCGGCAGCAGGAGCATCAGCGGCAGGTGGATTTGCAGAAAAAGGCACATGAGAACGAGCCTTGGCCGCAGATTCCGAGGCTTAACATACTGAACATTAAGGATACAAAGCTTGAGGTGGAGGATTCCATTGCACCGGAGCGCAAGGACGAAATCGGTCAGCTTGTTTTTGAACCCGATCTGTCGACGGATCAGGTTGCGGGCTTTACGGTGCAGGAGCTTTTGTTCCTGCAGCTGACCATGATGGTGTTCAACCGGAAGGCGGCTCTGACCAATTATGAGAAGAATCATCGCGTAGTATATAATGAGCTTTTATCCCGCATTCATAAGGCGGAGAAGTTCTATGTGCTGTACGATAAGAGAACCGGTTATCCGTTGATCGACGGCGGCTTTGCTCCGATTTACCTGGAAAAGGAACGTGCAGAGAAGGCGGCAGAGCTCTATAAGGCACAGTTCCGTGATGTACTGGTTATGGAACGGGACGGAGAGGCTGCACCGCTGAAGGAAAACGGTGCACGCCCGATCGCTTTTTTTGATTACCTGTACTACATAGGCGTGGAGAATGTGGTGGTCGATAACGGCTGGTATAAGGGCGTTGTGAAGCGGAGCGAGATTTCGGCACCGATGGACTGGAACAGCGATCCGAAGAAGACGCCGCCGTCCAACCCGGCCCTTGCCTTTGCGATGACAGATTACGTGTCGGAAAACCGCTGGCCGGTGAAGTATGAGAAGCGCGCAGAAATCCTTCAGAAAAAGACAGACCGCATGATGCTGCTGATCCCGAAGGGACGCTATATCGTGCCATCCAGGGTGGTGGATGTGGATCCTACGGCGGCGCCGGAGATTGGACCGGACGGACAGAAACCGACCAAGCAGGTACAATTCCCGGCGGTGAAGGTTGGGGAGAAGATGTATCTGCCGCTGTTTACGGATCTTTTTGAGTATACCAAGAAGTTCGGAAAGACCGACATGAAGCCGGTGGGTTTTGAGTATCGCAATCTTCTGCGCTTTGTAACGGGGGGAATTGAAGGTCTGATCATCAATCCCAATGGACAAGGAATCGTGATCTCGGCGGAGAAGGCGAGAAACCTGATGCTACGTGAAGCGGGCCTGAAGGTGACACCGGAGCTGCCGAAGGAAGTGAAGGAGAAAATTGCCCAGGAGGCTGCCAAGAGGGCGGCACAGGAACAGAAAGCGGTTGCAGACAATAGCCAGTCGGAAACGGAACAGAACCAGGAAAATTCCGCAGATGTTCAGCCGGAGACAGCGCAGAGCCAGGCAGAAGCTGCCAAAGATCAGCCGCAGCCGGAGGCAGCACAGAAGTAAAAAACGTACCGGTATTTATGATTCATCAACAACAATAAGACGCTTTGTGTATTCTGAGATCCTTTCTGCAGGGAAACCTGCGGGAGGGGTCTTTTTTAACGCCTTTACAGATCCCTGTGCATTCGTTGTCTTCCGCTCATTTGCGGCCTTCTGTGCATTTGCGGCCTCCCGCTCATTGGTTGCTCCCTGTACATTCACTTCCTCTGACTCATTGGAGAGGCTCTGCGCAGCAGCGGTCAGTTTTCTCCTGCAGATGTAATCGTAGAGCTCGGAGGCACGGATATCGACGAGGAGTTGTCTGCACGGATCCTTCGGCAGCTGTGGGAACACGGTCAGCCCATTGGACTGCATCCGACCGATCAGAAATCGGGCATTCTTGCGGCAGCCAAGGACGCGCACATAGGACGGAACCTGAAATTGCTCATATTCCTTTGTGATGCCCAGCATGAGGTGGAGCAGTGCACGGCTGATGGCGGAATAGGTAATGTTGCGCGTTTTCAAAATGGAACAGAACTGCGACCAGGATACAAATTCAGGAAGAAACCGTTCCATACGGTTGGAAAGATCCCGGGAGACGCCTGCGTAATCGACATAGGAACGCTCCGGATCATGCATAATATCCAGAAGCCTTGCGAGAAGGATGTCAGAAAAGTCATCCGCAAAAATACCGTCCTCTCGCTGCCGTCGCTGCTCGCGAAGCGTGGATGCTGAGACGGCAGATATTCTGGGGATGGCATGAATCTGCATGCCGCAGAGCGAGGCGGTCTGCCTGTCCTGCGGCGTAGAAAGGACTGCGCTCTGTGTGCCTTTGGTCATCTGCAGCAGTGCCTTCAGATATTCGACCGCCAGAATGTCGTTGGAGGTATCCGAAAGGCAAACGGGCGTGTAGCAGGAGGCGGCCGCCTTTACCCGTGCAGCGGGATAGGAGAG
>CAVFRZ010000235.1:0-3781 GCA_963624875.1 Anaerovibrio sp. | reverse complement strand
CCTTCCACACAACACTCAACGGCATCGATGTTTCCTGTCAGGATGCAGCCCAGACCGAGGCCCTGATTACACAGGCAGCCGGCAACTACATACTGACCATTCACGGAAGAAACCAGGTGGAGGCCGAGATCCGTGGCGCCGACATCTCCCTTGTCCTGACCGCCGGCACCTCTGCAGCTGACCTTCTCCGCAGCCAGTCCGGTCTCGAATGGCCGGTAAGCCTTTGGACGCAGCAGTCGCTGACCAGCACGTATCTTGTCTCTTATGACGAAGCTGCGCTGGAATCTCTGGTGGATGCGCTGCCCTTTTTCTCTGAGGAGAATATTCAGCAGCCCTCCGATGCCGTCTGCTCCTACGTGGACGGCTCCTATCAGATTACCGCAGGCGATCCCGGCTCGGTTCCCAGGCGTGAGGCAATCCTCTCCGCTATCAAGGACGCCCTCTCTGAAAACCTGACCGAGATCACACTCGGCGATGAGTGCTATGAGGAGGCTGCCGTCACCGAGGACAATGCTCAGCTCCTTGCTGCGCAGGACGAGCTGAACCGGATTCTGAATCTGACCATCACATTGACCTTCGATGAGGAGAAGCAGACGCTTACCAGGGATCAGCTGGCATCGTTCGTTTCGGTATCTCTTTCATCAGCAGATGGCGCAGGCGCAGATGCTTCCGCTGAGACAGAAACTGCTGACGCTGCGCAGAGTTCCTCAGAGGGAGCCGATGCCGCATCGGCAGAGTCCGCAGGGGAGGCTTCTTCCGATGCGGCCGCGCAGGCAGACGAAACGCAGGATAATTCCTCCAAGATAAGTGAAATTCTGTACAATACCGAGGCCGTCTCTGCTTATGTCACAGAGCTTGCGGAGCAATATGACACCTACGGCAAGGATCGCGAGTTTAAGACACATTCCGGCGAAACGGTGACCGTCTCCGGCGGCAACTACGGCTGGCAGATGGACCAGGAGGCAACCGCAGCGGCTCTTATGGAGGTATTAAAGGCCGAGCAGGATGCCGAATTTGCTCCTGTATGGACCAAAGAGGCCGCCTCGTTCGGTGACACCGACATCGGAACCTCCTATATGGAGGTGGACCTGGACAATCAGAAGGTCTACCAGTACATTGACGGCGAATGCGTTGTGGAGACGGACTGTGTCTCCGGCAAGGCCATTGATTCCGACCGCCTGACACCGGACGGAACCTACAGCATTGTTTACCGCAAGTCCCCGGCTGTCTTAAAGGGTGCCGATTATGAATCCCCGGTAACCTACTGGATGCCGTTCAACGGCGGCATCGGATTCCACGACGCCACCTGGCGGAGCAAATTCGGCGGCGAGATCTACCTGACGGGAGGATCCCACGGCTGCATCAACCTGCCGTTGTCTGCCGCCAAGGAGATCTATGCAAATGTATACTCCGGCATGCCGGTTGTGGTTTACGGCGGCATGACCTCGGAGGAAGCCATTGCCTATACCGGTAAAAAGCCGGATCCGCCGGTCTCCAAAAAGGAATCCGAATCCGACATCGGAGGCGGCATCAGCGATACTGACACCGATCCTGCCAATGCAGCTGCTGTGCAGCAGTCCGATACGCAGACGACCGATGCGGCTGCTGCGTTGGCCGCACAGGCTGCCGTGATCGCTCAGGCGCAGCAGAACTATATCAGCCAGGGCATGAGCGCGGAGCAGGCCGCGGCACAGGTGCAGGCCGATCTTGCCGCACAGCTGGCTGCGCAGCAGGCCGCCGCAGCCGGACAGTAAACAGGGTCTATGCAACAAGTCATACAGCAGCTGTGTAAATAAATGAGCAGCTGATATAAAAAAGGCGGAAGAATCCACGCAAGATTCTTCCGCCTTTCCATTTCACCCCTGAAGCGCATCCACCATATCCTGCAGCTCCATATACCGCTCCATCCGCTCCTCAATCCGGGCGTCCAGCGCCTCCTTTTCCTCGGTCAGCTTCCGGAGCTTTTCATAGTCAGTGGCTGCCAGAGGTATCTGCGCCGCAAGCGCATCCGAATCCGCCTGGAGCCTGTCAATTTCGGCTTCAATAGTATCGTATTCCCGCTGGTCCTTGTAGGAGAGCTTCGCCTTGTGTGACGTGGTACCTGCTGCAGTCGCCGGTTTCCCGCTTTCCCGAAGATCCTTCGTCCTGGCGGCCGCCTTACCGGCTGCCAGAAGGTGTTCCTGGTACTCCGCATACCCGCCGTCACTTTGCCAGAGGGTTCCGTCCTCTTCAAAGGCAAAGATTCTGGTCACCACCCGGTCCAGAAAATACCGGTCGTGCGATACCACAATCAGAATACCCGCGAAACGGTCCAGATAATCCTCCAAAACCTGCAGCGTCGAAATATCCAGGTCATTTGTCGGCTCATCCAGAATCAGAACATTGGGATTCTCCATCAGCACCCGCAGGAGGTACAGCCGCCGCTTTTCTCCTCCGGAAAGCTTCCCGATGGGTGCGTATTGGAGCTTGGGATCAAACAGAAAGCGGTCGCACATTTCCGACGCTGAGACCAGCCCGTCCGCTGTCCGGATATATTCTGCCGTGTTTCGAATGTAATCAATCACTCTTGCTGACTCATCCAGCTGCTCGTTTTCCTGCGAGAAGTACCCAAACTGCAGGGTCTGGCCGATGGTAACGCTCCCCTCGTCCGGCACAACAAGCCCCAGAATCGTCTTAATCAGTGTGGACTTCCCGCATCCGTTCGGTCCGATGATTCCGATGCGGTCTGTCTTGCGGAAATGATAGGTAAAATCCCGGTACAGCGCCCTGTCCCCGTACCGCTTGCTGATCTGTTCCAGCTCAATGGTCTTCCCGCCGATTCTGGATGGGAGCGATTCTATTTCAACCTGACGCTCCTCCTGGATTTTCTCCCGGTCCCGCAGTGCCTCAAACCGTGCAATGTGTGCCTTTTGCTTGGTCGAGCGCGCCCTTGCGCCCCGCATCATCCAGGCAAGATCCTTGCGATAGAGGGTCGCCATCTTCCGCTCTGCCGCAACGGCGTAATCCAGCCGCTGCTGCCGCAGCTCCAGATATCCCTCGTAGTCCTCTTCATAGCGGTAAAGCTTGCCCCTGTCGATCTCCAGAATGACATTCGTTACTTCATCCAGAAAATAACGATCGTGCGTCACCATCAGAAGCGTTCCCTTATAGGATTCCAGGAATTTCTGCAGTTCCTCGATCATCTGCATGTCCAGATGGTTGGTCGGTTCATCCAGAATCAGGACGTCTGAGGGCGTCAGCATAGCCGCCACAAGTGCCGCCCGTTTTTTTTGTCCGCCGGACAAATGGGCCGGACTGGCATCCGGATCGGGAATGCCGAATTTCAGCAGATTGGACCGCACCTCCCCCTTGGTGTCCCAGTGCTGCTGCTTGCCATTAACCATCTCTGTCACATTCTCCAGCAGCGTCTTATTCATATCGAAGGCAGGGTTCTGCACAAGGGCAGCAACCCGCAGGCCTCTCTGACAGATAATCTCGCCCTCATCCGGCTCCATGCTGCCTGCAATCAACGACAGAAGCGTCGACTTCCCCGTGCCGTTGATGCCGATGATTCCTACCTTTTCCCCCGCCTCAATACCGGCAGAGGCCTCGTCCAATATGACGCGGCCTCCAAGGTTCTTACTGATATGTTCCAGATTGATAATGCTCATATATTGTCTTCTGCCCTTTTCTTATCGTACACAGGCTATCGTTGCTGCACGGATGTCCCCCAGTACATCGTTTGCAAAATGTAACTATTCAGAGCCAAGCAAAATTTCATAAATCAGACGTGAAATGCTTG
>CAVFRZ010000234.1:0-3786 GCA_963624875.1 Anaerovibrio sp. | reverse complement strand
ATCCCTTGTACCAAAGACGCCTAAGAGCAATTTACACACAAATTAGGACTTGACTGCGTGAAGAAACCTTACATCAAAATATTGGACTTTCTAGCTATTTTTTATTTGCTCGAATATACATTTGCTGCGCTTTTAACTGCAGAACCATCCACTTGGGGAAGGAAAATCCTGAATCAGATGTATCGGGAGAAGCCGGTGACAACATGCTTCGTCGGGGGATCGCAGGTGCTACAGGGGATTGATACGGAAATTGTTCAGGAATATCTGGGAGATAATGTGATCAGCCTGACTTCTTCGCAGCAGCCGGTGACAGCAACAGAGGCACTGCTTCGCGAGACAAAGCGGGAACATGCGGAGCTTTCAAAAGTATATATAGCATTGGACTATTCGCTTGTGATGGCGGAAGACATAAATCTGGAGAGTATTTATATTGTGGCGGATGCGATGAAACCGTCGCTCAACAAAATTCGTTATTTATTGAAGGCGACACCGGAAGAATACTACTTGAACAGTTTCTTGCCGCTTCGGAAGGGGGAGAGTTATTCACTGTCGATGGAAAGAATCTGCGGCAATCTGAAGCTCTATTTTTCGAAGGAATATTGGGAAAGATCTACAACATTCGGATTTGCTGCTAATGACGGAATGAACCAGGAGGACTATCAAAAACTGGAGGCAAAGTTGGCGGTAGCGCCAACGGTTCTTGCAGGGGAAACGGGAGATGTTGTGATTCCGGAGCGTTCTGAGGAGGCAATTCGTGGAATTATTTCCTTTTGCAAGGAGAATGATATGGAGCTAGTGTTCTTAGCTACACCGATGCCGGAATGCCTGACAGATTCTGTGGCTGACTATTCAGAGTATGCTGATGTAATCGAAGCGTTAATCAGGAGTGAGAGCTCTTCCTGTTTCTATTATGATTTCAATGTGGGAGATCTGGCAACGGTGATCGACCGCGCTGATCCGGCTAATTTTATGGATGAGTATCATTTAAGCGGCGACGGAGCTGTGGCGTTTACGAGAGTATTGTGTGAGCGGTTGTTAAATAGTTGACATTGATAGTATCGTTAAACGAGGAAATCTACAATGGACGAAGTCTTATGAAAAAAAGTGGCAGACTGGGAGTGATTTTAGGGACAATTGGGTGTGCGATCATTGGCTTCATCGGATTGGTTGTGATAGGCTATTTATTTTATTTAGCGGGATTTTCAACCTCAGTGATCAATGCATCGGAGCATACATGGCTGGTGGAAGATTCCTTCTGGTTGAACATGCTCTGTGGGATTCTGGTGATTGGCTCGGCCAGATTTGCGTGTCGTAAAGTTCCTTGGGTTTGCACATTTGTGCAGCGAGTTAACACAGATACAGATTTTTACAGATTATGCAGGAAGAGGCTGCTCGTACTACTGGGCAGCCTTTGTGTTGTTATACTGATTGTCCTGCAGAAGATACCGGTGAACGATCAGCGGACCATCTGTGACATCGTCAATTCTATGATGAACCATGATTACTATGCGTTTGAGCGTGGAGGATACATCGACGAGTATCCAAATCAGCTGGGAATGGTTCTGTTCCTGTACGGACTGGCACATATCTTTGGATCCTATAATTATTTGTTCTTCCAGTTATTGAATGTCATTGCGCTAGTAACGATTTATTACACGATGAGTGAACTGTCAGATTGGATGGGACATTCTTCATTTACAGGGATATGTATTCTGGGGATGGGAATTCTGTTTTTTCCGGCAATCCTGTATACAACCTTTGTATATGGTACGTTAATCGGTCTGTGTCTGTCGCTGCGGGCATTCCGGAATGCATTGAAGCTGATTTGGTTTGATAGGTGTTCGTATAAACAAAGAAGGCTTCGGTTGCTACTGCACAAGTGTCTGCTACTGGCGGGGATTCTGTTTGAGTCTTGGATTGCAGTTGTGCTTAAACAGAACTACATGATCAATGCTGTTGCGCTGATTATTATGTCGGTCCTGTTAAGTCTACGGCGGGGAAAGCCTGTGAATACTTCCATTTCTGCCGATCAGATGCAGCAGAGCACGCAGGAAGAGCAAATTCAAAATCTTAATAAACAAAATGTGAAGGATGGTCGCTTGTCTACGATGTCTGCAATTATTCTGATTGCAGGCTTATTTGTTATACTGCTGTTCTCCGGACGCGTGGTGACAAAAGCGGCAGAAAAGGCAACGGGGATAGATATCGGAAGCGGAATTTCCTCACTCTCCTGGGTTGCAATGGGACTGCAGGAGAATTCTGTACGTTATGACGGCTGGTATAACGGGTATAATGTGGACTCGTATCATGAGGCAAATTCCAGCAAGGAGAGGCAAGAGCCGGTCGTCATAGAATATCTGCAGGAGCGTATACAGGAGTTCACGGAGAATCCCGACAGAGCAATTGCGTTCTTGGCCGGAAAGAATGCGTCGCAATGGAATAATCCGGATTTCCAGGCATTTTGGTGTATCAACGGAATGCGCAGCTCGATCAATTACTCATGGTTGATTCGCTGGCTGCTCTCTGCGAAGGGGGTCGCCGGCATAGATCGGATTCTGAATCGGGGACTGTTCGTTGTGTTGCTCGGGGCAGTCATGTACTGTTTGCTGGGATTGTGTGTCCGAGAAAAGAGGGAGAATGTTCCTGTTGCTAGGACCGGAATGGATGAGCACGAGCCAATCGAGAGAGAGAACATTTCTACAATGGAGTTTTGGGATCCTGTTTCAGTTTACTATATCACAGTTTTGATCGGCGGATTTGTGTTCCATTCGTTTTGGGAGGCAAAGGCGCAGTATACGTTTCCGTATTTCATGCAGTTACTTCCGGTTTCTGTATATGGTTTTGAAATCTTTTTTCATAATATGAGGAGAGCGAGACAGCGTCTGTTGACGGCAACGGGTCCTATAGGGGGGAGAGTTGCATGGAAAAAATTGGAATGTGGATGCATTAAAAATCCAGCTGTGTTGGCTGTGCTTTGTTTGCTTTTGGGAGGAGTTATCATCTCTGCCGTAGGAAGTAACAGTGGATTGCTGCGAATATTGTTTCTTCGGACGGAAGATACGGAAGAGTATCAGCAGTATATGCAGGATCATACATTTATCAGGCTAAAGGAGGGAGATTATCTGATTTCGGTAGTGGGAGCACCAGCCGGTACAGAGAGTTATGAGCAGCTTACAGTGCATTTGGTTTCGTCTGATTATGATGATAGATGCTGGATCTTCACAGAGGACAATCAGACATATATGGCGGATGATAGCACAATTCGCTATTCCGAAGATGATGTCTTTCCAGTTGCTGTCAGCGGGATTACCTATTCCGAAGAGCAGAGCTGGTATCTTCGAAAAACAGAGCGGGAGGGAGAATACTATCTGATCCATGTGGTGGATTCGAAGGAATTAGTGCTCACTTGCAATGAGGATACCGGAGAGACGGAACTGACATGCTACGATGGGGGCGAGAATCAGAGGTGGCAGATTGTTGAGAAATAATGCAGGCAAAAAAGAAAAAGAAAACCGCTTTATGCTAGCTCTGACGTTGAGTTACGGGGTGATGTTCATCCTCTCATTGATTCCGATCGTGATGGTTGCTCCGTATGTGCGTGCTACCGGAGATGACTTGAATTACAGTGCAGGTGTTCATCAGGCACTTCTGGCTGGTGGTGGAGTGGAGGCCCTGTGGCGTTCGGTCATCGATACAGTTCGGGGGACATGGTATTCCTGGCAGGGAACATGGTCATCGGTGGCGTTGTTCAGTTTGCAGCCAGGGATCTGGGGGGGCAACTGGTAC
>CAVFRZ010000233.1:0-3861 GCA_963624875.1 Anaerovibrio sp. | reverse complement strand
GTATTGGATGGATTATTGCGCAAGACAAACCGGCGGCATAAACGGCTCCGGCATCATCGCCTGCCGTATGCCGCTTCGTTATGTCATTGAAATGTTCATGGATCGGATCGCCGCCTCCAAAACCTATAACGGCGCAGCTTACAAGGATACGGATCCTTTGGACTATTATCAGAGGGGCAACACCAGCCGGTTTCTGCATCCGGATACTGCAAGGCTCTTAGAGAGCCTTCTTGAGCTTCTGGCACAGGAGGGAGAGACCGCTGCGTTTGCGAAGGTCAAAGAGATTTTGGCAAGGGGGAGCTACTAATGCATGCGGCGCGTAAGCCCGAAAATAGCCTGCCCTCTGCCGGGCTGGGCCGGAAAGGCAGCAATGTGGCCATGGAGAACGCCATTACCGCCGTTCTGACCGATTTAAACCGGCAGCGTATCGGAATCGGCATGCAGATGGAAAAGTCCACCCATGCCATTCTCAAAAACTACAAGGACCCGGAGCCTTCCCATCAGGAGGTACCGGTCGGGAATTATATTGCCGATCTTTGTGATCCGGCCGCACATACGATCACCGAAATACAGACAGCGAATTTCGGCGCAATGAGGGACAAGCTGAACGCCTTTCTAAAGGACTACAAGGTTACCATTGTGCATCCCATCCCGCACCGGAAGACCGTCTGCTGGATTGATCCGTCGACGGGCGAGGTCTGCGCAGAAAATCCTTCGCATTTTATCGGCAGCTTTTACGAGGTTTTCCGCGAACTGGCGAAAATAGAAACCTTCCTGACCGACCCCAATCTCGTGATTGAGCCCCTCCTTCTGGATCTGAAGGAGTACCGTATGCAGGACGGCTGGGGCAATAACGGCAAACGCGGCTCGCACCGGTTTGACCGCATCCCTTCCGGGATTTATGATGATCTGGTTCTTGCAAAGCCGGAGGATTATGCCGTTTTTTTGCCGCAGGGAGACCTTGCAAAGGCCCTGCCGGATCCGTTTACAACCAAAGATTTAGAACGCGTTGTCGGCATTCACCGGAAATCACTCCAGTACTCCAGCGTGCTGCGCGTCCTGACAACGATGGGCGTAACCGAGCGCGTTGGCATGACAGGAAACCGTGCGTATCAGTACCGCATACGAATCCCCAATGAGACCGGGCGGGACTTCTGCAGGAGCAGGACCCGTCGCCTCACAGGTCAGTCGCTAATCCAGCAAGTATCACAAGGAGAATAATAATCATGGCAGTTATACATTTTGATCAGGAACACATGACAGAGCGGTTTGTCCGCTATGCCGGCATTTATACCCAGTCTAAAGAAGGCGTTCCGGATACGCCCTCCACACCGTGCCAGTTCGATCTGGCACGACTCCTGCGTCAGGAGCTGCAGGAGATGGGCGCCTCTGAGGTCTATCTGGATGAGGAGAAGTGCTACGTCTATGCAACCATTCCGGCCTCCATACCAAAGGCGCCGCAGGAGCTTCTGGATGCCAGAGGGGATGCCGTTTCAAAGCGGCGGGAGAATCTTGCTCCTATCATCGGTCTTGCCGCGCATATGGATACCTCCGATGCGGTCGATGCCAGCAGTCATCCGTTCATTCATCCGCAGGTCACACGCGACGAGGAGGGCAACGCCATCATTACATCGGACGGCACGACGGTGCTCGGCGGCGATGACAAAGCCGGTGTCACACAGATCATGGAGGTTGCTGCCTTCCTTCTGCAGCATCCGGAGATTGCCCATGGAACGGTTCGCATCATGTTTACGCCGGATGAAGAGGTCGGCAACGGAACGCTTCACATGGACCCGAGCCGCTTTGCCGTGGACTATGCCTATACCATTGACGGCGGCGGAGCCGGAGAGCTTGAGTATGAGAACTTCAATGCAGCTTCGGCGTTCATTGATATTCAGGGCGTTTCCACGCATCCGGGAAGCGCCAAGGACAAAATGATCAACGCGCTTCTCCTGGCTATGGAGCTCCAGGGGCTTCTCCCGCAGGCAGAGCGCCCGGAGACCACTGAAGGGTATGAGGGCTTCTACCACCTGGAGGGGCTTTCCGGAACGGCCGATGAGGCCCACATGGAGTACATCATTCGGGACCATGACCGGAACCGCTTTGAGGCGCGCAAGCTTGTGATGATGGAAGCGGCTGCGTCAATTCAAAAGCGTTATCCGAAGGCACAGATTGTCTGCAGGGTGGAAGATTCCTATTACAACATGGCTGAGAAAATAAAGCCGCACATGCATCTGGTGGAGAATGCCGTACAGGCCATGGTGGCCATCGGCGTAACTCCCTGCGTGCAGCCGATCCGCGGCGGCACGGACGGTGCCAGGATGAGCTTTATGGGAATTCCGTGCCCCAACCTTTTCACAGGAGCCTACCAGTATCACAGCAAAGATGAGTATGTGCTTGCAAAGGAAATGGTACTCGGCGCCGAGACCGTTCTGCGCATTCTCAATGCGTATGCAGCTTATACTCTGGACGAGGAATAAATCACATGAATGAAACTACAGCATCTTCCAAAACGCCGCGCGTGCCCATGCCGGTTAAGCGCCCCCAAAAGGAGCGGGAAGCCGCATCCAAAGAGGAGCTTCTGCGGCAGGAGGAGTATCTTGCCAAATCCAGAATGTACACGG
The DNA here is from genome assembly GCA_963624875.1 of Anaerovibrio sp. Lineage (GTDB taxonomy): Bacteria > Bacillota > Clostridia > Lachnospirales > Lachnospiraceae > CAG-791. Next base: position 1,237 of record CAVFRZ010000233.1, on the reverse strand, counting down.
CGCAGCTGGCCGGACTTCTTGGCAGAACGCCGACCTTTCACGTACACAATTTCGGCTGTCAGATGAATGCCAGGGATGCCGAAAAGCTATCCGGCATTCTTTGCTCCTCCGGCTACGAGGAAATCGATGAGGAATCGGCGGATTTTGTCATCTACAACACCTGCACGGTCCGCGACAATGCGGATCAGCATTTCTTCGGGCGTCTCGGACGGGCGGCCCATTATAAGAAATACAATCCATACATGAAGATTGCCGTCTGCGGCTGCATGACGCAGGAGGAGAGCGCCGTTGCCAAAATAAAAAAGAGCTATCCTTACGTGGATCTGATCTTCGGCACGCACAACCTGTTCTGCTTCCCGCAGTACCTGTGTGAGGTATACGAAACCAAAAGAGGCGCCTTTGACGCGAAGGGACACAAGGTCACCAGTCTCTGGGATGCGACGGATGAAATCGTTGAAGATCTTCCGGTTCAGCGCAAATACTCCTACAAGTCCGGCATCAACATCATGTTCGGATGTGATAATTACTGCACATACTGCATCGTTCCCTATGTACGGGGCCATGAGCGAAGCCGTGAGCCTAAAGACATCCTGCGTGAATGCGAGCGGCTTGCTGCTGACGGCGTCGTAGAGGTGATGCTGCTGGGACAGAATGTCAATTCCTACGGACGGGATCTGGAAACAAAATGCACCTTTGCAGAGCTCCTTGCTGCTGTATCCGAGGTAAAGGGCATTAAGCGTGTCCGCTTTATGACACCGCACCCAAAGGATATGGGGCGCGACGTTCTGGAGGTCATTCGGGATCATCCGAATATTGCAAGGCACATTCATTTCCCTCTGCAGTCCGGATCCAATGAGATTCTGCGCCGAATGAACCGCCGTTACACCAGAGAGGAGTTTCTGGAGGGTGCAGCCATGATCCGCGAAATCGTGCCGGACGCCGCGATTACGACCGACATCATTGCCGGCTTCCCGGGTGAGACCGCAAAGGATGCCGATGACACCATTGATGTCATCAAAAGGGTTGCATTCGACAATGCGTATACCTTCATCTATTCCCCTCGCAAGGGAACCCCTGCTGCCTCCATGCCGCAGGTATCCAAGGAGGAGGTGCAGCAGAACTTTGACCGTATTCTGGCCGCCGTTCAAGCCTGCGCAAGAGAGCGTGCCGCGGGACTTTCCGGACGCACCATGACCGCTCTTGCCGAGGAGGTCGGGACCCAGGATCCGTCCTACAT
>CAVFRZ010000232.1:0-3878 GCA_963624875.1 Anaerovibrio sp. | reverse complement strand
CCTTCGGGCTTTCAAAGGAGAAGGTTTCCGCTTCTGAATACCCATAGTCCATTGCCACCGTTCTGGCCGCATCCTGTAGCTTCATCATCGGCTGCAGACCACCCACCGTTGCTGCACTGGCAGGCAGTGTGGACGGCACCTTATCATAGCCGTCAAATCTCGCCACCTCTTCTGCAATGTCGCACATCGCCCTCAGATCCTGACGGAACGAAGGGACCACCAGATCTCCGGTCTTTTCATCGTAATCAAGCTCTTCACGCCGGAAGATATCCAGCATCCGCTCTCTGGTATAGGATGTTCCAAGATATGCGTTAATCTTCTCCGGCTCAAACGGAATCCGCCGAAGCGCCGGAAGTTCTCCATGTACGTCAACATAGCTCTTGGCCACCTTGCCGCAGCCAAGCTCTTCCATCAGCTGGCAGGCACGATTCATCGCATCCAGTGCATTGTAGGGATCCAGTCCCTTTTCAAAAATAGCCGATGCCTCGGTGCGAAGGCCAACCCGTTTGGAGGATTTGCGAATGTTCGTACCGTTAAAGGTTGCCGCCTCGAACAGAACCGTATGCACATTCTCGGTGATCATGGAGTCTTCACCGCCCATAATACCGGCAATGCCGACCGGTCGCTCCGCATCATTGATCATCAGAACTTCGCTGTCCAGCTTTCGCTCCTGATCATCCAGCGTTGTAAATGTATCTCCGTCTGACGCTCTTTTTACGATGATCCTGCCTCCGTGAATGGTATCGAAATCATACGCATGCATCGGCTGGCCGTATTCCATCATAACGAAATTCGTGATATCCACCAGATTGTTGATCGGACGAATTCCGTAATTGGCAAGTCTGCGCTGCATCCAGCGCGGGCTGGGGGCCAGCTTGACATCCGTGCAGATGGCTGCCACGTACCGGCTGCACAGATCTGCATCCTCGATCGAAACCTCCACATAATCCGAGGTATCCTTCTCGCCCTCATGCCTTACCTGAACCTTCGGAGCCACAAACGGCTTCTCAAACGTCACGGCTGCCTCTCTGGCAATGCCCAGAATGGAATAGCAGTCCACACGGTTTGACGTGATCTCATATTCAAAAACAGTATCGTGCAGTCCCAGTGCCTCCAGTGCGTCGCTTCCAAGCACCAGGTCCTTTGCCTGCTCCTCCGGGAACACATAGATCCCGTTCTCCGGTGCCTCCGGATACATGTCTCTCGATGCACCAAGCTCTTCGATGCCGCACATCATTCCGACACTGGCAAGCCCTCTCATCTTTCCGGATTTGATCGGAATTCCGTTCTCCGGGAGCGGACCGCCGTCGTGTCCGCCTGCCACTCTGCCGCCGTTTAAGCATGTAGGAATAACATCCCCCACCTGCAGATTCTGTGCGCTTGTCACGATCTGGATGCAGTCTTTGGCCGCCGTATCATGCTCTGCAAGTCCGTCCGTTTCCCCCGTGTATCCGCCGGCAGCATAGCCACTCCCGATATTGATCCGGCATACCCACAAATGGTCGGCATCCGGATGTTTAGCCATGGCTTCTACACGACCTACAACGATCTTTTCGCAATTGTGATCCAGATTCCGCCAGTTCTCAACCTTTGTTCCCGAAAGGGTCATGCGGTCATAATATTCCTTGTCCGTGCACTCAAGCTCCGGAACATAATCCTTAATCCATGAAATTGGTGTATTCATCGCTGTTTCCTGCCTCCGTCAGAACTGATCAATAAAGCGCTTGTCATTCTCATAGAGAAGACGCATGTCATCGATCTCATACTTAAGAAGCGCAATACGCTCCAAGCCAACACCGAAGGCAAAGCCTGAATATACTTCCGGATCAATGCCGCTCATCTCCAGAACGTGCGGATGTACCATGCCGCAGCCGAGAATCTCGATCCAGCCCTCGTTCTTGCAGAAGCTGCATCCCTTTCCGCCGCACTTAAAGCAGGACACGTCCATCTCCGCGGACGGCTCCGTAAACGGGAAATGATGCGGGCGGAAACGAACCTTTGTATCCTCTCCGAATACAGACTTGGCAAACTCAGCCAGCGTACCCTTCAAGTCCGCAAAGGTGATTCCCTTATCAATTACAAGGCCCTCAACCTGATGGAACACCGGGCTGTGCGTTGCATCCACCTCATCGGCGCGGTATACGCGTCCCGGTGCGATCATGCGAATCGGAATACGTCCCTTTTCCATCTCGTGAATCTGTGTACCGGATGTCTGTGTACGCAGCAGCATTTCTCCGTTGATATAGAAGGTATCCTGTTCGTCCTTAGCCGGATGATCTGCCGGAATGTTAAGTGCCTCGAAGTTATAGTAATCCTTCTCGATCTCGGGTCCTTCTACAACCTCGTAGCCCATACCGATAAAGACCTCTTCGATCTCGCGGAGGGCAACCGTATTCGGATGAAGGTGGCCTCTTTCTTCCTTTCTGGAAGGAAGCGTAACATCGATGGTCTCTGCCTTTAACCGCTCCTCCAGGAGCCTTTCCTCCACTTCCTTCTGGTGAGAGCTGATGGCCTCCTCAATGCGGGCACGTGTCTCGTTGACCATCTGTCCCACTCTCGGACGGTCCTCTGCCGTCACATCCTTCATTCCCTTCAGAATGCCGGTCAGCTGTCCCTTTTTCCCGAGGAAATCAACCTTAATCTGATTAATCTCTTCCGGAGAAAACGCCTTTTCCAGGCGTTCTCTGGCTTCCTGCCGAATCCGTTCCAGATCTTCCTGTATCATATCAATTGTCTCCTTTAAAGTAACGTACCTATGCAACACCCATCTTGCTTTTCCTTCGGATAGCTAAGATGCGGCTGGCCATTGTCTTATAGTACCGCAGCGTTCTTGCTCCGCTAAAACAGACAGAGTCCATTATACATGGACTCTGCGCAAATTACACGGAAAACCTGATTCTTTCCGCTAAGTATTAAACTGCTCACGTGCCGCCGTCCATTTGACAAGGCAGCGTGTGAACCACTGGCTACTCCTTATCCTTCTTTGCGCGGCCGCCGTGGCGCACGCCGGATACAATGCCAAGAACCAGTGTAATGACGATTACTGCAATCACCACGCCAACGACAATTTTCAGAATGCCGGAGGTTACGATACTGGTTTCTCCGTCCTGGTAAGCAATAGCGTAGGATGAGAGACGATCTGTCTCAAAGGTAATGGTGTCCGGATCTTCATCCAGATCCTGCAGGAAGCTGATCGTTAGGGAACCATTCTCTTCTTCATGGGAGCGTACAATGCAGTATGCCCGCCCGCTTTTCTTGATAGAATTCGGAATCTGCATGACCACCTGCATCGGTGTGGTAAATTCCGTGACTTCCTGCGTATCTCCGTGTGTGGTTTTAAGCAGCAGAACCTCGAACAGCTCTCCTACCGACAGATTGTTCTTATCACAGGACTTCTGGATCTGCTGATCCGCATCCGTAGGATAATCATTCGTGGAATACAGGGTAAGGTTAAAGGAAACCTCGTTGCCCGCAAAGGCGCACATCTTATCCTCTTCGGTAAGAACGCCGTTAATGACATATTCCAGGTTCGGGAAGTCGGCTGTACTTTCAAAATGACTTCCTGCGGTTACGGTATCGTCCGAGCTGTAATCATTATGAATATTCACCATAATGTAATCCTGATTATAGGCCAGCTGCAGAAGCTGCGCATCCTCTCCGCTCTCGATCGCCGTGCGCGCATCACTGGGCGTGATATTCAATATCTGGAATACGCCGGTTTGTTCATTGTATCCCTCCAGCGTATCCGGATCTGTCAGCACCTCATCGTCATGATGCGGATCATAGTTGCCGTCTTCATCCAAAGGAAGCTCGCCTTCCGATGTCTGTGCTGTAGAAGACCCTTCGGATGCTGCGGAATCGCTTTTCCCCTCAGAGGC
>CAVFRZ010000231.1:0-3894 GCA_963624875.1 Anaerovibrio sp. | reverse complement strand
TTGCCGACCTTTTCTCTTCCGGCTTCAAACTGAGGCTTGATCAGACACACCATTTGCGCACCGTCCGGCAGAATCGCCGCTGCCGCAGGCAGTATTTTGGATAGGGATATGAAAGAAACGTCACAGGATGCGAAGCTCGGAACGTCTGCAAGGTCCTCCGGTTTGAGATACCGAAAGTTCGTCTTCTCCATACAGGTAACCCGCGGATCCTGCCTCAGCTTCCAGTCCAGCTGTCCGTAGCCGACATCGATGGAATAGACATGGGCGGCACCGTTTTGCAGCATGCAGTCCGTAAAGCCGCCGGTGGAGGCGCCGATGTCCATGCAGACCGCCCCCTGAAGCGAAATCGGGAAGACCGAAAGCGCCTTTTCGAGCTTGAGTCCGCCGCGGCTTACGTATCGGAGCGTTTCTCCGCGCACCTCCAGTGTGATCTTGTCCGGGTCAAAGGTGCTGCCGGGCTTGTCCTCCTTTTGTCCGTTAACATAGACAATGCCGGACATCAGCATGATTTTGGCTTTTTCCCGGGAGGGGGCATAGCTGCCCTCCGTCAGTATGATATCAAGTCTTTTCTTCGACATAATACTCGTCTTTCTTGCTAATATAGTCCGCGGCGGAGCCTGACAGCGGAGTAACACCGAGCATTCACAGCACAGCTTTTCGAATCTTTGCCGCAACGCTCGTAGCGTCGAGTCCCAGCTTCTCTTTGAGAAGCGGCACGCTTCCGTGCTCTACAAACCGGTCCGGAACCGCGATGCGAAGGACCTCCTGTCCGGGACAGTTCTCGGACACCCAGGCCTCTACATGCTCGCCGAATCCGCCGCTTCGAACGTTTTCCTCCATGGTCACCAGGAGGCGGTGGTCCGGGAGCTCCTTAGCCAGAAGCTCTGTATCAAAGGGCATGGCAAAGCGTGCGTTGATCACCGTAACATCGATTCCGTCTTCCTCTAAGAGCAGTTCTCTTACCTGCATGGCCGTTTCTACCATGCTGCCGATGGCGAAGAGAAGCACGCCTTTTTCCTTTCCGGCGCTTCCGCGGGCAATGATCTCGGCCTTTCCGAGAGCAATCGGTGCGCGGTTCTCCTCGAGACCGTCGTACACCTCTCCGCGCGGATACCGAATGGCAATCGGATGCCCGTATTTAAGTGCAAACTTGATTAGATCCGAGAGCTCCCATTTGTTCTTGGGTGCAGCAACGGCAAGGTTTGGTATCGATGTCAGGAAGGACAGATCGAACACGCCCTGATGCGTTTCTCCGTCCGCGCCGACAATCCCGGCACGGTCCACGCAAAAGACCACCGGAAGATCCTGCATGCACACATCATGTGAAATTTCATCGTAGGCGCGCTGCAGGAAGGTCGAATACACCGCCACCACCGGCTTCATGCCGCCGGCTGCCAGGCCCGCTGCGAAGGTCACAGCGTGCTCCTCCGCAATTCCCACGTCAAAAAAGCGGTGCGGATAAATGTTGTGAAACCGCTTTAATCCGGTCCCGTCCTCCATGGCTGCCGTGATGGCCACCACCTTTTCGTCGCGCTGCCCCATCTTCACCATCACCGTGGAAAAGATATCCGTATAGCTGACCTTGCTGGACTTTTTCAGAAGGCCGGATTCAATCTCAAAGGGCGCTGTTCCGTGGAACCTTGCCGGATGATTCTCTGCCGGCGTATACCCCTCGCCCTTTTTGGTCATCACATGTACCACAACGGCCTTGCGGATGTGCTTGGCCTGCTCGATGGCTGCCTGCACCGCCAGCGGATCCATTCCGTCAATGGGCCCCAGGTATGTAATACCCAGATTCTCAAAGAGCATTCCCGGGAGGAACATGGACTTTAACCGGTTTTTGGTCCTGCGGATCTTCTCCACCATCTCCGGGCTCTTGTCCTTTAATGAATAGTAAACCTTATCGCGTAGATCCAGATACGAGTTCGAGGTGCGGATACGTTCCAGATACCGGGACATCCCGCCGACATTCTCCGAGATGGACCGGTTGTTGTCGTTGAGCACGATGATAAAATTCGTATCCAGCCGTGCCGCATTGTTAAGTCCCTCATAGGCAAGACCGCCTGTCAGAGCGCCGTCGCCGATGACAGAGACAATGGTGCTGTCCTCTCCCTTTAAATCCCGGGCCTTTACATAGCCGATGCCGGCAGAGATGGACGTGGACGCGTGACCGGTGTCAAACGCATCACAATTGCTTTCCCGGCGCCGCGGAAATCCTGCCATGCCGCCGTACTGACGAAGCGTATCAAAGTCGTTTTTGCGTCCCGTCAGGATCTTGTGCGTATAGGACTGATGTCCAACATCCCAGATGATCTTGTCCTTTGGAAGATCCAGTGCCAGGTGCAGTCCCATGGTAAGCTCCACGGTTCCGAGATTGCTGGCAAGGTGTCCCCCGGTGACACTTACCTTCTCGATCAGAAAGTTGCGGATCTCCTGTGCAAGCTCAGCATATCCTTCCCTGGGAATGCTCTTGATATCTCCGTTCTGATTGATTTGCTCCAGATAATTACTCACGTTTTCTCCTATGCCCCTAGTGCAGAAGTCCCATTGCAGCGCGCATGCCTGAAAATTCAGTCAACGACGGGTCCTGGCGGACCCGTCGCTGACTGAATTACTTCCTACTTCGTTCTAGTCATCAGCTGCTCCACCAGCGCCTTTAAAAACGGATTCTGCACGGAAAGTCCGTCCATTGCAGCAAGCGCATGCTCCGTCAGCTCCCGGACCCTTTGTGCCGACTCCTCCAGACCGTTCATCGTAACGTAGGTAGCCTTTCCCTCCAGGGCATCCTTGCCGATGCTCTTGCCAAGCTCCTCCTTGCTGCCGGTTACATCCAGAATGTCGTCCTGGATCTGGAATGCCAGCCCGATGTCCTCTGCGATGGCACCGAGCGCGGCAATGTCCGCCTCCGGTGCCCCGGCAAGGATCGCACCGATCTGAAAGCCCGATTCAATCATACAGGCCGTTTTATGCTTGTGGATGTAGTGCAGAAGCTCCGGTGTCAGGCTCTTTGAATCCAGATCCGTCATGATATCCGCACACTGTCCGCCCACCATTCCGAATACACCGGCATTGCGGGCAAGAAGCCGCAGTGCCCTTGTGACGCGGTCCTTTTCCTCTTCGCTTCCGGCAGCATCATATGCACCAAGAGCCGTTTCAAAAGCCAAATTCAGAAGACCGTCCCCGGCGATTACTGCCATGCCCTCACCGTAAACCGCCCAGGTTGTCTTCTGACCTCTTCGATATTCATCATTGTCCATGGCCGGAAGATCATCGTGCACCAGAGAATAGGTATGGATCATCTCCAGTGCAGCCATAAACGGACGGCACAGCTCCTCTCTGCCGCCGTACATTGCGGATGTCTCGGACAAAAACAGCGGCCGCAGCCGCTTGCCGCCGACCCGCGCCGAGTAATTCATAGCCTCGATGACGGTCCTCGCGCCGCCCTCCTCTGCAGGAAGAAAGCTTTCAATCACACGCTCAGTGTCTTCTGTTTTGGCCTTTAATGCGGTCTGAAATTCCTGCTCTGTCATACGTATTCCTCCGTGGTGCCGTCGTCGCTTAGCTTCTGCACCCTTTTCTCCACCTGATCAATGCGGCCGCTGCAGTAGCGAAGAAGCTGCATTCCCTTTTCATAGTTTTCGAAGGATTTCTCCAGCGACGTATCCTCCTGCTCCATTTCACCGAGGAGCATACGGATCTCGCCGAATGCCGCCTCGACGGAAAGGTCCTTTCCATCTTCATCCACGAACTTTTTCTGTGCCATATACGCCCTCCTCCGCCTCGATTTCTCTCACATCAGCATGCACGCAGCCATCCCGCAGCCAGATACGCAGAACGTCCCCCGGCCGGAGCCCTGCCACACCGGCAACCGTTTTCCCCGCCGCGTCGGTAAGG
>CAVFRZ010000230.1:0-3895 GCA_963624875.1 Anaerovibrio sp. | reverse complement strand
CCCCGTCACCGTCCCAAAGGATCCCGGATTTCCCAGAAAAACGGAAGGAAGCATAAACACTGCTGCCGCCCCCGCGGCAAGCAGTGTTGTTTTTAAAACCTCTGCGATGATCTCACCCTCCCAAAGCCCCAGACGCAATAGAAGCACCACGGCAACGGAAAGGACGAAAACGCCATTGGAGGAGATGGAGCTTAAAAGGATGGTCAGAAGGGTCAGCAGCATAAGTCCCGCTTTGCATTCCGCTGCTAGCAGTCTCACGCCCCTTCCGGCCTCCTGCCGTTCCCTTCGAAGCAAAACCACCAGGAGCTTCATCAGCTGCATGTTCATAGTTCTTTATCGCCGGCTCTGTATGCGGGCCTGCCGTTCTTATTTTTCTTCATTGTGAAAAGCCGGAAAACAATCAGGAGGATTGCAGTTCCAAGAAGCGCCGACAGCACATAGCCGACCGCGGCCGGAGCATTTCCGAGGGAATAATCCGGCAAAAGCGCCTCATAGGAGAAGCCGTTTGCCATACCGGAGGGTGTATATCCGGCACCTGTCGCAGCAATTTCATCGGTTCCCCATTCGCCCCAGGCAGTCCCCTCTGCCAGAAGACCAAACGGTGTCAGCACCATGAGAAGCCCCAGAAGGACCGGCACAGCCCGGGTGCCAAGCCGCTTTCCTTTCGCGGCCAAGCCTCCGGCTCCTTCCTCCGTTTCAGCAGATTCTGTACCGCCCAGTCCGTTATTGACTCGTCCGGTCAGAAGCTCCGGTGCTGTCTTTGCAAGGAACGTGAATACGGCTCCTGTATACACCACCTCCGCCAGACCGAAAATAGTCAGGTGCCCGGCCATCATTGCCGGAATAGAAACAGACAGCGGATACGGGCAATACCTTGCCATACCGGCTGCATCCCTGAACAAAAGCGGCTGGATGCCGAATTCAATGGCAGCACAAAGTGCTGCCGCATTTATGCCGGAATAGGAGCCGATCACAACCCCCAAAAGTTCCCTCGCTGACACCTCTCCTGCAGCTTTTTCATGCCCCATGTGACACTTTGATTCCCTCCCGGGTCTGCCGGCGATCAGAAGGTACAAACCATACCCCACAAACGGCATGACAAAGGCCATATTAAAGCAGTTGGCCCCGAAGGCAAGAATTCCGCCGTCTCCGAACAAAAGCGCCTGCAGCAAAAGGGCCACCGAAACGGAAATGCAGGCCCCGTAGGGTCCTGCCAGAATGGCGGTCAACGTCCCTCCGACCGCATGACCTGTAGTTCCTCCCGGCAGCGGAATGTTGAACATCATCCCCAGAAAAGAAAATGCCGCAGCTGCTCCCAGCATCGTAAGCCTTCTGCGGTTCTTCTTTCCGGTATCCTGCGTCTCTGAAAGAAGCTGTCCTTCAGTGTCTTTCTCCGGCTGCCGTCCAAGACTGGCACCAAGCTTTCGAACCGAAATAGCCCATACCGGCACCATCGCTACCGTCATGACCGCGCAGGTCTGGGGGCTCAGATAATTGTCAGGAATATGCATATGTATCCTTTCGTTTTTACACTCATGAAAAAAGTATCAGTAAAAAAAACAGATTTGATATACTACCTTTATGGCATCTGTTCAGCCCCGGCAATTCAGGCGCGAACAGATACTCTTTATCCAGAAAGGAGGAGTTTATCTATGAATCTCGAAGAAGCTCTGCAGCAGTTAAAGCATCTCGCCGCTTCCGATTCCTCTATAAAGGAGGCACTTCTTGCCACAAGGAAAAGTGACTCCCCCATTCAAAGCTTTTGCCGGCTGAGTCAGGAATACGGCGCAGCGATTTATGAAATGGATCTGGTCATGGCCGGTGAGGAATACTATGCCGCCATGCGCCGCAGTACCAACGGCGGCGGCGAGAATTCGCCGCTCCTGGACGGAGAAGATGACTATTACGAGCTCTTCCTCTCCGAGCTTGCATCACTTCCGTGATAAGCCAGTACGTCGTTTGCAAAATAACCGGCCTAATAACGCAGAACTTTTTTCTGAGGGTGCGTGTCAAAAAACGTAGGCGTAGCGGGCTACGCTGAGGATTTTTGACACGTGCAATCAGACGTATTCTCACGCACTGTAATCCCGCTGTCCGAAGATGCCAGTGCCGACACGCACCAAGGTGGCACCCTCTTCCACAGCAACAACGTAATCCCCTGTCATCCCCATTGAGAGCGTATCGGCCAAAACGCCGTCATAGCCGGAGGAGGCCAGCTGCTCCTGAAGCTCCTTCATCCGGCGGAAGTAAACCCGGTTTGACTCCGCCTCCAGTGTATAGGGGGCAGAGGTCATAAGGCCGCGAACACGCACGTGCGGGAGGCTGCCAACTGCCTTAGCCGCTTTCATCGTTTCTTCCGGCGTAAAGCCCCACTTACTCCCCTCGCCTGCGGCATTGACCTCCAGCAGGACGTCCATCACAAGGCCGCACTTGGCGGCCTCCTTATCAATCTGCTGCGCCAGCTCCAGACTGTCCACTGAATGAATCAGCGACACCTTGTTCATCAGATATTTCACCTTGTTGCGCTGCAGGTGACCAATCATATGGAAGGTGCACTCATTTCCCAGCACCTCGTACTTATCCCGAAGCTCCTGCACGTAATTCTCTCCGAACAGGAGCTGCCCCGCCTGCATCGCGGCCCGCAGATCCTCAACGGGCTTTCGCTTGCTGACCGCGCACAGCTGCACCTCCTGCGGATCCCGTCCGACTCGCCTGCAGGCCGCTTCAATATTGTCCCTGACGGTCTGCAGATTCGCCGCAATCTCCTCGGATGTCAGCTCGTACTGCAGACCGCACTGTGTTTCTTCCTTCTCCATTATTACCTCTTATTTCTCTGCCGCGTTCGGGATCTGCCGCAGCATGCCGTCCATTTTCGCCACGGCCTCCTCCGGAGCACCCGCAAAGCGCATGAAATCTCCCAGCTTCACCGGCATCAGCATTTCCTGCATAATCGCCGGATCTACAGCATTTTCTCCAAGCTGCTGATTCTTCATGCTGGCAATGAGAGGCTCAAGAACTCCCTTTGCCGCCGGCACCGAGAACAGTTTTCCGATGGTGCAGTCAACCGAAAGCGTCGCATCGTAGTCTCCGTTTACATGTGCCTGTACCAGAGGCTCCGTCATTGCCCCCTGTCCGTCGTACTCGCCGAATACCTCCTTCAGCCAGCCGATGCTGTCCGTCGTCCAGTTCGGTACTCGCTCGCTCATCGCCGTTCCCGGGTTCTGAACCCACTTCTCCGCCGTAGAAAATCCGTGTCCGCCTCTGGCGTAGATGTGACTTTCAAAGGAAATTCCTGCCTTTGCCAGCGCCTCCATAAAGCGAACGGAATTCATCACCGGCACCACATCGTCATCTCTTGCCGCGAAAATAAAGCACGGCGGCGTTTTATCATCCACCATCGTATTGCAGTCCGGTGCTGTCGGACTGCAACCCTTCACATCATTCCCGGTCACTGCATAGCCGAGAATCGCCGCATTCGGGCGGTGCATAGCCATTGTCGCCGCCGCTGCGGCAAGGTGACCGCCGGCTGAGAATCCGATCACGGCAATCTTGTCCGGATAAAGATTCCACTCATCGGCATGCTCCAAAATCACCCCCATCGCCTGATCATAATCCGCAAGGGGTGTCGGCCAGGTACAGAACTGTGCCACGCTGTAGCGCAGGATGAACACCTGATACCCTGCCTTCAGATATGCAAAGGCTACCGGATCCGCCTCGCGGTCCGAGCAGTACTGATACGCCCCTCCCGGCAGAATCACGATGGCTGGCCGCTTTTCCACATAATCAAACCGTCCCCCCACCGGCTGCAGATAACACGTCAGTGTCACATTTCTCGTCTCATCCAGTGTCAGCACCTTTGTTGTCAGTTCCTGTACCATATACCCTCCTTTGCGGC
>CAVFRZ010000229.1:0-3929 GCA_963624875.1 Anaerovibrio sp. | reverse complement strand
GTCCATGTCCGCATTCCGCATGATGCGGAACGGCGCCGATCCGATGACATCGTAGCTCTGAAAGAGCTGCCCCAGGTAATCCTGAATCACCGTTTCGAGCAGAATCACGCGGACAGTTCGGTGATCGCCTTTGGTCTGCTGCCCGGACGGCAGCGCATTCTCCGGGAGACGGATCACTCTGGGTAGCACAGAAGGAACCTGGACCGTTGCAAATTCCAGATTCTCCTTCTCGCTCTTTAATGCCTTCCTTGCCTTCTTGGTATGCGTCAGAATGCCCGGTCCGGCATTGTCCTTGCGCTTTAACAGGGCGCCGATGTTCAACGACTTATTCAGAATCAAAGGGAAGGGGCGGGAGGAATCCACAGCCATCGGCGTGATAACCGGATACACCTCCGTCTCAAAATATTCGTCCACAAATTCCTTTTCATCTACGGTCAGCTGCTGCGTCCCTGTCAGGATGGTAATCCCCTCCTCGCGCAGTGCCGGAATGATCTGGCGGTTCAATGTCGTGTACTGCAGATCCACAAATTCACGGGTCTTTTCGAGAATGACCTTCAGCTGCTCCTCCGGACTCATGCCGGATATATCCTTTTTCGTGTAGCCGGCCTTGCACATATCCTGGAGCGAAGCAACACGAACCATGAAGAACTCGTCCAGATTGGATGCGGTAATGGAAAGGAAATTCAGCCGTTCCATCAACGGATTTTCCTTGCTCCTGGCTTCACCCAGGCATCGCTTATCAAACTGGAGCCATGACAGCTCGCGGTTGTAGTAATACTTAGGATTTCTCCAGTTAATTTCCTTTTTGGATTCCTTTTGAAGATCCTGCGCATCTGCCGTTTTGTTTTTGTCAGCCATCGTCTTTTCTCCCTTGTTATCTCTGCCGGATAATCGGTGTAATACCGAACACTTCTGCGAAAAAGTCTGCCCTCGCCTGGAACAATCCCTTTTCCAGTGTCAGATCCACTGTGCTCCTGGCCGAGATGATCAGCTTTTCATCCCGGACACTGACCCGCATATCGCTGAGCTTCTGCTGATGAGAGCGGTCAAGTCCGTTGGCAAGCCGCAGGATCGCGGACAGCTTTGTAATCGTCAGATAAGCATCCCGGTCCAGATCACTGGCCTCCATTTGCTGCTCGTAGTAAATGAATTCTCCGTGGTTGAACCGCACAATGTTCGCGACAATCTCTCTTTCGATGTGTGAGATACCGATGATCTCTGTGCGGAGAATGATGTTGTAGGAGCATTCGGACACATTGGCAATCGATACATACTTGCCGCAGTCATGCAAAATGCAGGCAAGGCGCAATAGAAGCCGTTCCCTCTTGCCAAGACCATGAATCTTCTTCGTTGCATCGAACACCTTCATGGCAATGGCATCCAGTGACTTGCCCCGTGCTTCATTCCCGCGGTAGCGCCTGGAAACCGTTCTGGCGCAGTCAATGATATCCTCTTCAAAATCGTGGCTGGGCGGCAGGATCTTTTTGGTCTCTGCGTATTCATACACAATGCCGTCGGTGAGCGTGACACCCGGTGCATAAATGCGCTGCGCACCGAGCGCATGAATGATGCCCCGCATCAGCATCGCCGAAATGGATATCAGCGAAATGCTGTCCTCGGTCATGCGGTACTCTCTTGCCATCTCATATGTCGTGCGTTGCGTACTGCGCTTTTCAAAATCAAGAAACTCGCCCGCATCTGCGACGCTCCGCCCTCTGGACTCCATGAATGCAGAGATGTAATCGTCAATGATGATAATATTCGGAACGCTTCGTCCTTCCAGATACAGATCAGTGAAAACCTCCATCTGCGAATTCACAATCTCGTCGATCAGACGTTCTCTTTGCGTGCGCCTGGCATCGAGCCTTCGGATCTGTTCACGGATGCGCAGAACGCCGAGCCGGAGATTCTGTGTGGATGTCAGCGCACCGTCTTCGAAAAGCGATATCTGAAGACTGCTGCCGCCGATATCAACAATCGCACATCCTTCCGCAACGATGCGGTCGAAGTTCTTGTCACGGTAGGCCACAGACTTGTAATCCAGAAAGCGCTGCTCTGAATTGGTCAGAACATCGATATGAATGCCGGTCTCCTCCTCCCACTGCGAGAGGATGATGGACGCGTTGGTCATCTCACGGATGGCCGAGGTTCCGTAGGCACGGTACTCGCTCACACGGTAGGTGTCCATGATTTTGCGGTATTCCTTCAGTACATCCCGTACCTCCTGGATGTGGTGGAGGCTGAGCTTACCGGTCGCATAGGTATCACTTCCCAGGTCAATCTTGCGCACCACATGATCAATTTCACGTATGCCCTTTGCACGGGACACCTCGAAGATTTCCATGCAAAGCTCATAGCTTCCTACATCAATTGCTGCAAAGGTCTGGATTGCCATCGCGTCCTCCTTGCTGTATATCACGGCTATTTCACCTGCCAACGACGGGTCCTGGCGTTGGCAGGCAAATAACCGTATGAACACTTACTTCACTTGGCTCCCAACAGGTGATCGATGAACTGCTGGGCCGTGCGTCCGGAAAGGCCGCCGTGCTGCATCTCCCACTGGGTTGCCAGCTTTGAGAGCTCCTTCTGCTCGATGCAGATTCCGGCGCGCTCTGCCAGCTCCCGGACAATCTCATGATACTCCTCAAAGGAAGGTGCACCGTAATAGATGGAAACGCCGAAGCGGCTTGCAAGAGAGAGCTTCTCCTGTACCGTATCTCCGCCGTGCTTGTCGGATATCTCCACACCGTCTCTGTCATGGAAGCTCTCTCGCACCAGGTGCCGGCGGTTGCTGGTGGCATAGATCAGAACATTGGAGGGCTTTTTCTCCAGGCCGCCTTCAATAACCGCCTTGAGATACTTGTATTCCGTCTCATTATCCTCAAAGGAAAGATCGTCCATATAGAGAATGAAGCGGTAATTCCGGTTCTTAATCCGCTCAATCACATGATTCAGATCCCGGAACTGATACCGGCTGACCTCGATGATGCGCAGACCTCTCTCATAGTACTCGTTGGCAATGGCCTTGATGCTGGAGGACTTGCCGGTGCCGGCTTCGCCGTAAAGCAGGCAGTTGTTGGCCGGCCGTCCCTCTACAAAGGCCTCGGTGTTCTCAATCAGCTTCTTTTTGGCAATTTCGTAGCCGACCAGATCCTTCATGTACACGTGCAGGATGTTCTTTACCGGAACGATCTGCGTCTCTCCGGCAAGTTCCCCTGCCTCATCGTGCTCAATGCGAAAGGCCTTGTGCAGGCCGAACATTCCGACACCGTATTCCTTGTAAAATCCGGTCAGAAGCTCCTTCATGCCGGCAGCACTTTCTGTCTGCTCGAATTCCTTAGCCAGGGTACAGATGCGGTCACGAATTCTCGTGTTGTACAGTCTGCTGCCAAGGCCGGTCGGCTTATAATCCAGTATTATGGATAGCTCCGGTACATCAAGCTCTCTGGAAGCCTGCGTTAAATCTGCGTTAAAAAGCTCACGGAAAATCCGGATATCATGCATTGCTGCATCGTTGATGCTGCCTTCCACCTCCCCCCGCAGCTCGCAGGCGATGGAATAGCTGTTCTCATGGGAAACCAGTACGCTGGTAAGGGTATCGTGCCAGAGATTCCCGTAGAAGCCGTTATCACCAGCCTCCTTCAGAAGCAGATAAACAGCGTCATACAGTCTGCTGCGCAGATGGTCCTTTTCTTCCCGGGCAAGGCCTGCCATGTTCTGCAGTCCCGAGAGGACCTCACTCATGCAGTCCCACAGGGGACAATTCTCGATGCGATATAAAATACACGAATTCATGACACACTCTCTTTCATAATAGCAATTGACCGTACGGCCATCTCGAAGCTGAGGGATTCAGCGTGGCGTTCCTTGTTCCGCGACGGGTCCTGGCGGAGGTGTCCGGTTCTGGGACGCTCTCGCTCCCCTGCGGC
>CAVFRZ010000228.1:0-3936 GCA_963624875.1 Anaerovibrio sp. | reverse complement strand
GGTGCTGAAACCACCATGCCTGCTCGCGCAGGCACCACCACAAATAAAAATCAGCGGCTCCGTGTTTGCGCGAGCAAGCTCGCACATCCACGCAGCCGCTGTCCGGGATTTTTACAGTAACAGATACTTCAAAATCAGCCTTAGAAATGCAAGCGTTTCACGTTTGATTTATGAAATTTTGCTTGGCTCTGAATAGTTACCATATGTTTAGAAGAGGAAACGGATAAAGCAAATGAATAAAGAGAAAAAACAGCAGCCCGTCCAGCCAGTGGAGGCGCTGTCTAATGACAACCTGATACTGATCGGTATGCCGACCTCCGGGAAGAGTACCGTCGGCATTATCCTGGCCAAGGCGCTTGGCTATGACTTTGTGGATGGGGACCTGGTCATTCAGAAGACAACCGGCAAGAAGCTCTCGAAGCTGATGGATGAACGGGGCGTAGACGGGTTCCTCGCGCTGGAGGAGGAGATTACGTGCGGGCTTTCGTGCCGCCGCAGCGTCATTGCTCCGGGCGGGAGCGTGATCTACGGAGAGAAGGCGATGGAGCACCTGCGCGAGTTGGGGAAGATCATTTATCTGAAAATTGATCTCGATATGCTCGATGAGCGGCTTCACGATGCCAAAAACCGCGGCGTTGCGCTGCGCGACGGGCAGACCATCGAGCAGCTGTATGAGGAGCGCGTGCCGCTCTATGAAAAATATGCTGACATCACAGTGGATGAGCGCGGGCACGCGCTGGAGGACATGGTGGTTCTTATCGTGTCGCAGCTGGCGCATAAAGCCTAGTACATCGATTTTTAAATAACTGGCCTAACTAATTGGCCCTTTTTCCTGATTGCACGTGTCAAAAATCCTCAGCGTAGCCCGCTACGCCTACGTTTTTTGACACGCACCATCAGAAAAAAGTTCTGCGTTATTAGGCCAGTTATTTTGCAAACGATGTACTAGTACATCGATTTTTAAATAATGTCGATAAGGAGTGTAGTACGCGATTGAAGAATCAGCAGGATAAAAAGCAGGGCTCTCCGGTACGAAGTGAGCGGACAGTGAAGGAGCGATGCAGCATACTAAACGGCAGGCACCTTGGATGGTTGTGCCTTGCGGTGAATCTCGTATTATATATCGGTTTTGCGCTGGCAGACGGGCCGGTCTGGTGCCGGGATTCGAACAGCTATGCCACCATGGATTACACGAGAGAGCCGGCCTACTGCACGTTTTTGTGGCTGATGCGGAAGGTGTTCGGTGAGACAGTCTTGGTGTACGGCTGGGATCTGACCGATCGTTTGGGCGGAAAGGCGGCGGCGCAGGAGCCGCTGTACCTGATGGCGGCCATCGTGTGCCAGGCTGCGGTTATGGCAGTTACGGTGTGGTACCTTGCAAAGATCTGCAACAAACTCGGCGGCAGGAGGCTCGCACTGGCAGCCAATGTTGTGATGTGGGGCGTGGAGCTGTTGAACCGTTTTGGCGCCAAGCGGGGCTCTGCGTATTTTCAGAGCATCATGACAGAGGGCTTCGGCATTCCGTTTTACATTCTGTTCCTGCTGTTTCTATTTCAGTATCTGCGCAGTAGACCGCGATGCGCCGCGGCGGATACTGCCCTTCGGAATCCGACTTCTTCATCCAATGCTGCCGCTGAACGGTTTGCCCACAAGAGCTGCAGACGATCAGAAAATGCAGGCCGGGCAGAGATATCTGCGGCGGATGGAACTTTATGGCCAAAATATCTCCTGGCTGCGGCCGGGATGATGACCCTTTGCACCTCTCACCACAAGCAGCTTGGGATTACGCTGCTGATTTTCGCGGTATGCACGATAGGTTGCGATCTTTGGGAGCTGCTACGGAATAAGCCTGCGCAGGAGATTGCACAGACTTCGAACAATGATTCACCAGCGACTGCGCAGGCTGGACGGTTTTGTTCGAAGTATTCCCTGCTGCGCTTGGACGTGGCAGCACTGGCTGGTGCGGGAGTTCTTATTTTCCTTATCGGGCACCTTTACAATCTGGGCTTTCACGGTGTGTGGTCCTTCCATACAGGAAGCGCGGATAAGATCGACAGCACGCTTCTGTACACGGTTACTGAGGAGGATGCTGCGCTGTTCGACCGGTACGGAACGGAGGAGCTCAAAGAGCTCTTTTTGCAGATCGAGGAACAGATGCAGGAGCAGCAGCTTCGCTACGTGGATGTGATGGGACAGGACGTGGCGGAGTTGACTGCGGACTCGGAGAATGCAGTAGATACTGATGTAAGAGCTACGGAAGATGCTGAGCAGATAAACGCAGATGCGAAGGTATTGGACGAACAATCGGCAGCAAAGAGCAGCGAGAGTTCTGGCGTATCCTGGGTGGAGCTGTGCTCTCACTATGCGGACAGCTATGACATCATCGGCTTTGAGGTGCTGGATCCTCTCGTGGATGCCTATGTGCGAGAGCATCAGCCGGAGCTGACGCCGGGCAGTATGGAATTTGCGATTGCGACGGATGCCGTCTGCCAGGAAATCGAGCATGTCCTCGTGCATCAGGATCTTACGCGGCTTCTGCATCTGTGGGTGAACAATGTGCGCAAGGGCTTTGTTAACACGGTGCTGCGTGTCAGTACTGCTTTGAACTGGGCGTCGCTGGTGCTGTGGACGGTATACATCGCCCTCCTGTGCAGGCTGGTGCTGCACTTGAGGAGGAAAAAAAGCACAATACCATCTGATCCTGGAAGGGACGGGACTTCGGCGGAGGAATCCATCAGAGCGGACAGGACGCTGGTTGCTGAATCGCTCGGAAAGGGAAGGGTGCCGGCGGCGGAATCTAATGCGCAAGGCGATATCGCGCTCCTTGCGGGACTGGTATTGATCGGAACCACGATCAACTGCATGGTAGTCGGAGCTATTATTTTCCCGCAGACAAGGTATATGATCTACAATATGGGCCTGTTCTATGTGTGCCTATTGGCGATGCTGCAGGAATGGAAGCGCAGCGTGCATGGCAGTAGTAGATAAACTACTGCTGTGTGTTACGGGACTTGCTGCAGCATAGAAGGCGTGATGCAGGGGGGAGTTATGAAAGAAAAAGGCGGCGAAGGCCGCATTGCGTGGCTGGACGGGGCAAGAGGAATCGGGATTCTTCTGATTGTTTTGGGACATGTTATTCCGATGACGACGCCGATCAGCCATTTTATCTACAGCTTCCATGTGCCGCTGTTCTTTTTCTTAAGCGGAATGGTGCTGCAGAAACGAAGCATGTGCGCCGCGGCAGCAAGGAGTCTAAAGACTCCAGATGAGTATGATGTGCTGATTCAGAATGGTGGCGGGCAACATGCAGATTGATCTTACAAAATACCAGGTAATTTCATCCATCCGGAAGAGGAGACTTTTCCTGTGGTATACGTTCCTGTATGCGCTGCTCTTCGGTTTTATAATGTGTTTTTTTATCGCGGAGCACCGCTCCCTTGTCTATCACGCAGATGCCTGGCGGCAGCACCTTAGGGCCTATGCCTACTACGGAAAGTGGCTCCGGGGCTGCGCATGGAATCTTCTCCATGGAAAGGGACTGTCCCTGCAGCTGTGGTCTTTTGGACTGGGATATGGGGCGGATGTGCTGACGACGCTCCAGTATTACTGCTTTGGCGAGCCGCTGGCATTTCTTAACATTTTGGTGCCGGAGCGGTTCTGCAAGCTGTATTTTGAATTCCTGATTGTCCTGCGGCCCTATATTGCCGGACTGGCGTTTATGGCCTATGGGCGGTACACTTTTCCGAATATCCGCCGGATCCCTCTTATGGCGGGCGCACTTTCCTACAGCTTCTGCGGAACGGCTTTGTATCTGGGGATGTTGCATCCATTTTTCGTTACGCCGATGATCTATTTCCCTTTGCTGCTGCTGGGAGTGGAGCGGGTGCTGCGGGAGCGGCGGCCGATGGTGTTCATGCTGGCTGTGTGGATGGCTGG
>CAVFRZ010000227.1:0-3940 GCA_963624875.1 Anaerovibrio sp. | reverse complement strand
CGAGCAATATTCTGGTTGATTGTTAAGTCGAAAATGTCCTGGTGAATAATTCAGGCTCATGAATCACTCTAAAATACAAAGTAACTATTCATCAACAAGAATACGAATTTCATTGGTTCCGTCCCCGGCGCAATGATACTCAATGTCTCTGGCTGCATGCTCTGCAAGCTTGCGTGACAGATCGTCCATATTTTTCAGCGGGTTCTCGGGTTTCGACGACCAGCGGAATCGGATTTCACAGGTTTCCGCTTTCTCGGAGTATTCCAGATCAAAGTGCACCGTGACATTGTCCTTAAGCGCCGGCAAAATGGTCTGCAGGTATATTTCTTCTATGGAAGCTTCGATCCTGTAAACAAAGTTCGGCGGAAACAACTTCCGTATCGCCAGTTCATTGATCCTGCTGAGAAGGCCCAGATAATCCAGACTGTCACGCAGAAAGCTCATGTGCAGACTGGACAGCCCGTTTATGAAGCGCTGTGTTTCTTCCTTCTGTGGATGATCAAAAATCTGCCTCGGCGTCCCCTCCTCGCAGATCATTCCATGGTCCATATAGATAACGCGTGTCGCAATACTCCTGGCAAGACGCATATTATGCGTGACGATGATCATCGTCATTCCTTCCTTCGCAAGCCGCTGGATTACTGCCACCACTTCTCCTTCCATGGTTGGATCCAGTGCCGACGTCGGCTCATCGAACAGGATGACCTCAGGTTCCATAGCAAGTGCTCTGGCAATGGCAATTCTCTGTTTCTGTCCTCCGGAAAGTTCATCCGGATAACTCATTTCCTTTTCCTCAAGTCCAACCATCCGCAGCAGCTTTTTGCCTCTTTGGTACGCCTCTTCCCGTGACATTCCCAAGACCTTTATGGGTGCATACGTAATGTTGTCAATTGCATTCATATGATTGTACAGGTTGAACCCCTGAAAAACCATTCCCATCTTCTGACGCACTTTGCTGAGATTGCAATCTTTTGCTCCCATGTCCATGCCATTGAAAATGATTCTGCCGGAGGTTGGCGTTTCCAATCGGTTGAGACAACGTAAGAATGTAGACTTTCCGGTTCCGGACGGCCCAATAATGACAACAATTTCTCCTTTGCGGATCACCGTGCTGACGTCCTTCAGAACCGCTTCACCTGCAAATTTCTTTTGCAGATGCTCAATTGTAATCAGTTCATCTCTCATCTCGTCATTTCCTTTTTGTACCGTCAATCAGCATGTTCCGTGATTTCTTCTCCCTTGCTGCTCTCCGTGCAAGCCATTCTTGCAGCATATGCATAACAAGAAGAAGCAGCCCCGCCATAACAAGGTAAATAGCAGCAATAACCGCCAGCGGCACAAAAGCCTCAAAGGTGCTGCTGCGGATAATATCTCCCGCCTTAGTAAGATCCGTCACCGCAATGTAGCCCACAACCGCAGTGCCCTTCATAAGACTGATCAGGTTGCTGAAATACCCGGGAAGCATCCTACGAACAGCCTGCGGAAGCACAATTCCGCAGAATGTCTGCCACTTGGTCAGTCCGGAAGCCAGCGCAGCCTCTCGCTGTCCTTGTTCTACGCCGCCGATACAACTTTCGAACAGCTGCGACATGTATGCGCCGAAAATCAACCCAAAACCCAGAATCGCCACCGCAACATTTGATGCTTTGGAATGCCCGAAGACAACATAATACAGCAGCATCAAGATAACCACCACCGGCATCCCCTGCATCAAAGCAGAATACACTCTTGCCGCCGTACGAAGGAATTTTGCATGTGACATTGCCATAGCACAGAACAATACCCCCAGCACATTAGCCAGTGCAAAGCCTGCTGCAGTAATCAGCAACGTGACACCAAGTCCCCTCAAAACAGACTTCCAGCGATCCTGTTCCAAGAGGGTCCTCCGTATGCTCGTAAACAGAGCATTTCCATTTCCCTCCGTCGTTACGGAGACGATATCCATCGCCTGATCCGTCCCCTCCTTTGCAGCAGATGCTATAACGGTGTCTTCTGTGCATATGTAATCCGTATTGATAATCGGGACAATAACCTGCGTGTACATGGAATCAGAAAACGCTACACTTTCAGCACGTTCCTGCGTCCAGGAAATCTGTCCTGCAGCTATATCATATTTATTCGCTGCTATACCGCTCAGGGCTCCTGCAAAATCCACGTTTTCGATGGAGAATCCGTATCCATACTCTTTGCCGAAACCGGCAAGGACAGCAATGTCAAACCCTACATTTTCTCCGTTAAGCATAAAGGAGAACGGCTTCATCGTATTAACTGTCGCAAGATGCAGAATGCCGTTCTCTCCGGTCGCCGGAATGTCAATATTCTCCCAGTCATTCGGATAAAGCCAATAACTCTGGAGCTCCTCAAGTTCACCACTTTCTTTTATCTCAGCAATATACGCATTCAGCTTTGCGCGAAGTGCATCGCCCGCATCCGTTTTGGGAAAAATATCACCGATATCAAGCTCTACAATCGGCATATCCAAATATCCGAATTCCGGATATTGTTCTGCGAGAGTGTAATAACTTGTAACAGGCAGAACCACAAAGTCCACCTTCTTCATATGAAGAGCCAGAGCCAGATCCGCCATATTGTTGAAGTATTCCAGCTTTACATTCGGAAATGTCGAATGAACAAAGGTGTCCTGCGGCGTCCCCGTCATGACGCCGGCCGTTTTATTATCCAACAATTCCACATAGTAGGCTCTTGCAGAATCTGAAGTCTGCATCTGTGCACTCTCTGCGTGGTCCGGTGTTTCTGCCGCAGCGGCATTCAGCCCTGCTGCTCCGCATGTGCCGCCCATTGCCAATATTATAAGCAATGCCGCACAGAATATTCGAAGACGTTTTCCTTTTCCCCTCATTTTCCATCTCCTTTCCAATCAATTGGATATCTGTTCAGCACCTGCTTACAGACATATTTACGATTGAAATTGGCAGGCGGCCAAGGCGCGAAGCGCAGCCGCTGTCCGGGATTTTTACAGTAACAGATGCAAAAAGTCAGATCCCCTCAAGGATCTGACCGCAATTAACCAAGGAAAGCTGATGAAAGCGTTCCCCTAAATATATCGCCGCACAGATGTTTGCACTCACCACTTCGCATCCACAACGCTCCGGCACAGATCCGGTTTGTTCGTGATGATCGCTTCTACGCCCATTCGGACACACATACGCATGTATTCTTCATCATTGACCGTCCAGACATGAGTCTCTAAGCCGTACCGATGTGCCGTTTTCACATACTCCGTATCCTGCAGATGATACAATGCCGGGTGAAGCGCGTCAACCTTCACGATGTCCCTCGCATAGGGTGCTGCACCAATCCAGTTATCGGAATACAGGAGACCGGTTTTCGCTTTCGGCTTTTCTCTGCGAATATGAGCCAGTGTATAATGATTGAAGGAGGAATAAATCACGCGCTCCTCCATTCCCATTCTCGCTGTAAGATCCAGCACCTTTTCCTCAATTCCTCTGTACCAGAATATGCCTGTCTTAAATTCCACATTTACGGTAAGTCCCGTCGGCTTTAACAGCTCATATACCTCTTCGAGTGTAGGAATCTGTGCCGCTGCATATTCAGGATGCGTCTTATTGAAATTCAGACTCCGCAGCTGCGCAAGGCTGTAGTCCTTCAGATATCCTGTTCCGTCACTGACTCGCTCCAGTTCCTCATCATGCGCAACTACCACCTCGCCGTCTGAGGTCAGCTGAACATCCAGCTCAACAC
Organism: Anaerovibrio sp.; assembly: GCA_963624875.1. Classification (GTDB taxonomy): domain Bacteria; phylum Bacillota; class Clostridia; order Lachnospirales; family Lachnospiraceae; genus CAG-791. The sequence continues at coordinate 217 of CAVFRZ010000227.1, read as the reverse complement.
CATCCGCCTTCATGGCCGCTGCCTTCTCAAATGCAGACAGCGTATTCTCCGGTGCATATGCGGATGCCCCGCGGTGTGCCCATACCAATGTCTTTTTCTGTTCCATCGTTTTCTACCTCTGATTTTACGGCAACTATTCAGCATCCCATCTCGAATTTGCTGTCGCAAATCCTCGATGTGGCTGGCCAGAGGCGCTTCGCGCCTTGGCCGCCTGCCA
>CAVFRZ010000226.1:0-3943 GCA_963624875.1 Anaerovibrio sp. | reverse complement strand
TACAACATGAGGAGGAACGCTATGGCGACGAATGCAGAGAAGGCACTGGAGCTTCACAGAGAGTGGAAAGGAAAGATTTCCACGCAGTCGAAGTGCGAGGTGAAGACAAGAGAGGACCTGGCACTGGCCTATACGCCTGGCGTTGCAGAGCCCTGCAAGGTGATTCATGAGGATGTCAAGGAAGCGTATACCTACACATTGAAGCAGAATACCATTGCGGTTGTTAGTGACGGTTCGGCGGTGCTGGGGCTTGGCAATATCGGACCGGAGGCGGCTATGCCGGTGATGGAAGGCAAGTCTGTTCTTTTTAAGGAGTTCGGCGGTGTCAATGCATTTCCGATCTGTTTAAAGACTCAGGATGTGGATGAGATTGTAGAGACCGTTCAGCGTCTGGAGCCGACTTTTGGCGGCATCAATCTGGAGGATATCAGCGCGCCGCGGTGCTTTGAAATTGAGCGCCGGCTGAAGGAAACGATGAACATCCCGGTATTCCATGATGATCAGCATGGGACAGCGATTATTGTTCTGGCGGGTATTATCAACTCTCTGCGGCTTACCGACAAGAAAAAGGAAGAGTGCCGCATTGTGGTGAACGGTTCCGGTGCTGCCGGCATTGCCATCAGTAAGCTCCTTTTGAGCTATGGATTTCAGCACCTTATTCTGTGTGATTCAAAGGGAATCATCAGCAAGGATCGGGAGAAACTGAACTGGATCAAGAAGGAAATGCTGGAGGTCACCAATCTGGAGAATCGGACAGGGACACTGGCCGATTCGCTGAAGGGAGCCGATATTTTTATTGGCGTGAGTGCACCGGGAAGTGTGACGCCGGAGATGGTTCGAACGATGAATACCGATGCCATTCTCTTTGCTATGGCCAATCCGGTACCGGAGATTATGCCGGATCTTGCGAAAGAGGCAGGAGCGAGAATTGTTGGAACAGGCCGAAGCGATTTCCCGAATCAGGTCAACAACGTGCTGGTGTTCCCCGGAATTTTCAAGGGAGCCCTGGAGGGAAAGGCACGGCAGATCACCGAAGAAATGAAGCTTGCTGCAGCCAAGGCACTGGCAGAAATTGTAACAGACGAGGAACTTAGCGAAGATTTTATTCTTCCGGAAGCATTTAATCCGAAGGTTGCGGAAGTGGTTTCCGAAGCCGTTCGCAGCAATATCAAAGAGGACAACAGATTGTTCTGATGGAACCGGTTGCAATCTATAAATTAATCATTTTGTATATGCTGGACCGCGCGGGTGGTGAGATTGCCATGCCGCGCACCAGCACTTTTCTGATTGAAAACGGATACGCTGCTAACTTTGAAACACTCCTTCAGACCTATGAGGAGATTGCAAAGAACGGCTTTGTGACAGAAAAGAGTATGGGGGGCAAAACCTTTCTGCAGATTACGGAGGAGGGTGAGGAGACGCTGGGCTTTTTTGCCAGCCAGCTGTCCGACAGCATCAAGCAGCAGATCCGGAACTATCTGCGAGATATCGGACGAGAGCTTACAAATGAAGAGGCAATTCTCGGCGAATATTATCGTTCAACCTATGATGATTATACGGCGCGTCTGGTTGTTAAAGAAAATGGACATCCGATTGTGTCCATTGATCTGTCTGTTCCGGATGAAGATACAGCCAAAAAGGCAGTTTCCGAGTGGAAAAACAAAAGCAGTGAGATCTACCAGAAGCTGTTGGAAACGCTTTTGGGATAGAATGGCGTATTGACAAGCGGTTTTCGGAATCGCTACAATGAGCATATATGTATCAGGACGATCTGTTTCATTGGATCATATCTAAGCCGCTGTCTGGCGGTGTCGTGCAGCTTTTCATAAAGAAAATGGCCAAGGCGTGAAGCACCTCTGGTCAGCCGCATTGAGGTTTTCCTAGGGAAAATCAAGATGGGGCGGAACAACTACCACAGTTTTACTAAGGAACAAGAGAATGAGAATGACAAAGGAAATGTATGAGTCATTGCAGGTGAAAGACCTGAAGTCGATTGCAGAGGACAGGGGAATGAATGTCCCTGCCAGAACCAGAAAAGAGAAGCTGGTAGAGATGCTTCTGGAACTGGATCAGGCAGAGGATGAGAAGGTCCTTGCGGAGCGCAGGAGGCTGGCAGAGGCAGCTGCTGCGAACGAGAGTGCAGGCACTGCTAAGGGGGCCGGAAATGATGCTCCTGCGGTGCAGGAAAAGAGCACGCAGGAAGAAGCTCGTGCACAGCAAAAAAGAAGGAAGGGCTCTCGCAGACGCCCGGATGCGTCTGAAGAGACGGAGCATTCGCAGAATGAGACGGCCGAATCCGATAAATCAGATACATCGGATGCGCCGGATCAGGAGAGAAATCATTATGCGGCGCCGCAGCCCGGACAGACAGGAAGAGTTCGGGAGACAGCCGGTCGTATGACAGGAAACGCTGCTCCCCGGACGACAGTGCGCCGGCAATCAGGGAAAGAGGCTGGGACAGAGAGAGGCTACGAGGCAGGAAGGGAACCGATACCGGCCAGAGAGGCCGGACTGACTAGTGCCGCTGTTGCAGCAAATTATGCGCGCCGGGGTCTTAGCCGTCCGGATCAGCAGATTGTCCATAAAAATGATATCAACCCGGAGCTTGACAGCGGGGAGAAGGCCAAGGGCATTCTCGAGGTTATGTCAGAAGGCTATGGCTTTATTCGATCTGCCAATTATATGCCGGGTGACGGAGATGTCTATGTGGCTCCCAGCCAGATTCGCCGCTTTAATCTTAAAACGGGGGATATTGTTGAGGGTGGTCTTCGCGTCCGCAACCAGAATGAGAAGTTTTCGGCGCTCTTGTACGTGACGGCAGTCAATGGACTGAATCCGGAGGAATCCAAGAAGAGATATAACTTCGAAGATATGACACCGATTTTCCCGGATGACAGAATCCGTCTGGAAAAGCCGGGGGCGTCTATTGCCATGCGTGTCATGGATTTGATGTGCCCGGTCGGAAAGGGACAGCGCGGAATGATTGTGTCTCCGCCGAAAGCCGGCAAGACAACGCTTATGAAGGAGGTTGCGAAGTCGATTAAGGCGAATAATCCGGATATCCATTTGATCATTCTTCTGATTGATGAGCGTCCGGAGGAGGTGACGGATCTTCGCGAGGCGTTGGAGGGACCGAATGCAGAGGTGATCTACTCGACCTTTGATGAGCTTCCGGAGCACCACAAGCGCGTGGCAGAGATGACGATTGAACGTGCGAAGCGTCTGGTAGAGGCCAAAAAGGATGTGGTAATCCTTCTGGATTCCATTACAAGACTGACAAGAGCTTATAACCTGACGGAGCCTTCCAGCGGGAGAACCTTGTCAGGCGGTCTGGATCCTGTAGCATTGCATATGCCAAAGCGCTTTTTTGGAGCGGCCCGCAATATGCGCGAGGGAGGATCCCTTACGATCCTGGCGACAGCGCTGATTGAGACGGGATCAAAGATGGATGATGTTGTCTATGAGGAATTTAAGGGCACCGGCAACATGGAAATGATCCTTAACCGCAAGCTTTCTGAACGGCGCATATTCCCTGCAGTGGATCTTGCGAAATCGGGGACCAGACGGGACGACCTTCTTCTGACACCGGACGAGCAGGAATGCGTTTCCACCATTCGCAAGGCTTTCATTGGGTCCAAGGCAGAGGAGGCAACGGACAGCGTACTGGATCTGTTTTACAAGACCAGAACCAACGGAGAATTTGTGAATATGGTGAAGAAGCATATGTGGAGCTTCTGATCGGCCATCCGTAGGAAAGCGCTGCATTACCGAGTTGATTATGTTGCAAACGGCGTACTCAGTTTTAAAACCACTTGAAAATATCTTCAAAATCCACTATGATGGGCAAAGTGATGCCGCCATGGCGGAATAGGTAGACGCGCGGGACTTAAAATCCCGTTCCGGCAACGGAGTGCGGGTTCGATTCCCGCTGGCGGCATATTTT
>CAVFRZ010000225.1:0-3966 GCA_963624875.1 Anaerovibrio sp. | reverse complement strand
GTATGATAGATATGCTACATGTGAGCTTTACGGATTGTAAGAGCACAGCGTGCGCAGCAATCCGGCAGCTGCCTGGGACAAAACGTTTCGTCTCCAACACCATTAGTATAGAATTTTCTGAAATGAGGGCAAGATCATTTTGAAGGTCAAGCCGGTGCTTTTGCTATCTTTGTTACTTTTGATGGAGAATTAATACTATGCGGAATACAACCATAGGCATTCTGGCACATGTGGATGCCGGCAAAACAACCTTATCCGAGAGTCTTCTGCAGAAGTCCGGGGTTCTTAGAACCTGCGGCCGGGTCGATCACGGCGATGCATTCCTGGATACAGACCCGATGGAGAAACGGCGCGGCATTACCATCTATTCCAAGCTTGCAAGGTTTGAGGCGAAGGGACGCCCATTCACGATTCTGGATACTCCGGGACACGCGGACTTTTCGCCGGAGACGGAGCGGGCCCTGCGCGTATTGGATGCGGCGGTTCTGGTGGTCAGCGCGGCGGACCTTGCGGCGCAAAAGGGAGCGGATCCGCAGGTGCGGCTTTTGTGGAAGCTTTTGCGGCACTATGAAATCCCGACCGTTATTTTTGTAAATAAGCTGGATCAGTTCCTGACCTCGGACGATGAGATGGAACACGCAAAAGAATCCGGAGCGGAGAAAAACGCCGCCGCCGGCCATGGATATGGTGAGCAGTTTGAGTCCTTTCTGAAGCTGCTGCAGAGGGAGTTCGGAACGCAGCTGGTACCTTTTGATGAACGCCAGCTGTGCGGGGCTAATGCAGAGTCTGTGGCGGTTTGCGAGGATGCCCTGATGGAGGAGTTTCTGGAGGACGGAACCGTTGCGGATGCGGATGTAGCAGAGCTCCTCCTGTCCGGGAAGCTGGTTCCGGTGTACGGAGGAAGTGCTCTGAAGGGAGACGGCGTGGAGGCCCTTCTGGAGGGACTTGGACGCTATGTCTGTACCGAAGAGGCAAACGGTGCAGGCGGTGCACCGCGGACAAAGGCCGGCTCCTTGGAAGCGTCAGAGACACCCTCCGAAGAGCCCTTCGGCGCCCTGGTGTACAAGGTTACAAGGGAGAATGGCACGCGCCTTACCTGGATGAAGATTACCAGCGGGACGCTCTCCATCCGGGATACGGTACAGGAAACGGTTCGAAGAGCGGCGGCTTTGCCGGGAGGTATTGCAGGAGGTCAGACTTCGGGAAACCCGGTGAAAGGAGTTCAGCCTGGCAGCACTGCGGGTAGCCAGGCAGGCCAGAAGCAGCCTGGCCGTGCCTCGGGAAGCCGCTCAGACGGGATGCAGCCAGGCATCGGTGCAGACGGCCTTGAGGGTGTCTGGGATGAGGCAGAGGACGCATCGGAGAGCGAATCCGGGGAAACCGCTGCAGCGGAGAAAATCAGCGAGCTGCGGCTGTATTCCGGGGACCGTTACCGGCAGGTTACGAAGGTGTCCGCCGGCGAAATTGTGGCGGCAGCAGGTCTTTCCCACACACTGGCAGGGGATGGCCTTGGAACGCAGAAGGATCAGCGGGAGGAGCTTCTGACGCCGATTCTCTCCTGCGCGGTTACCGCAACGGACAAGTTCGGAAAGCCGGTGGATGAATTTACCCTGATGAAGGTTCTGAGGGAGCTGGAGGAGCAGGAGCCCATGCTTCAGGCGGGAAGAGATGAGAACGGAGATCTGACGGTCCGCATCATGGGACCGATTCAGATTGAAATTCTGCAGAACACGCTTCGGGACAAATACGACCTTCGCGCCAGCTTTGGCCAGGGGAGCATTATTTATCAGGAAACCATTGCCTCTGCGGTAGAGGGTGTTGGTCACTTCGAGCCGCTGCGCCATTATGCGGAGGTGCATCTTCTTCTGGAGCCGGGGGAGAGGGGGAGCGGCATCGTCATTGAGAACCGGTGTCTTCCGAATATGCTGGAGAAGAACTGGCAGAACCTGATCCTTTCGCAGCTCTCGTCGAAGCGATTTAAAGGCGTTCTTACGGGCTCCGGACTTACGGATGTGCGGATCAGCCTTCTGGGCGGAAAGGCCAATATAAAGCATACGAGCGGCGGCGATTTCCGAAAGGCGGCCTATGCAGCGGTTCGTCAGGGACTCATGACGGCACAGAATATTCTGCTGGAGCCGGTTCTGGGGATTACACTGGAGCTGCCGGCAAGCTGTGTCGGAAGGGCAATGACAGATATCAGTCAGATGCACGGCTCTTGTCAGCCGGCAGAGTTTCTGGAGGAAACGGCGGTTCTGACGGGAACGGTTCCTGCCTCCGAGCTGGGCGATTACGCGGTGACGGTGGCGGGATACACCGGCGGTCGGGGACATCTTGACGCGGTCTTTAAGGCGTATGCACCCTGCCACAACGCCGAGAAAGTGATCGAGGAGAAGGCTTACGATCCGGATGCGGATAGACGAAACCCCTCCTGGTCGGTGTTCTGCTCCCACGGGGCAGGAACCGTGGTTACCTGGGATCATGTGCGGGAATACATGCATGTGGATACCGGCTGGAGAAATCAGTCAGATGCGACTGAAAACCTTGTGGATGCAGGCTCTATTACGCCGGCTACGGAAAGCGGACCGGCAGGTTCGGGAACTCCCGGTGGAAGGAGATCCGGCAAAAATGAGACCAATGAGGCCGGGGATTTCAAGGAGCGCCAGAGAGCATTTGCTGCCGAAGAGGAGGAGCTTCGCCGCATCTTTGAAAAGACCTATGGACCGGTAACACAGTCTCTGGTTCATCCGGATAATGCGAGGAAAAGAGTCTATGGCCTGGTGCTGCCGTCAGAGGAAGAGAGCGCTTTGGCAGGCCTTGCGGACGGAAAACCTGTGGGTAACGAGACGGTGGCTGCAGAGACGAAAAGCTCCGGCTGTGGAGACGCAAAAGAAGCACGCGGCAATTCGAGTAGAAAGGGCAACCGTAAAGGCGGCCCGGAACAGCAGCAGGAATTTCTGCTGGTGGACGGGTATAATATTATTTTCGCATGGACGGAGCTGAAGGACCTGGCATCTGCGGACATTAAGTCCGCCAGAGACCGGCTGCTGGACATCCTGTCGGATTATGCCGGCTATACCGGGAAAAATGTGATCGTCGTCTTCGATGCCTACCGGGTGCCGGGCGGGAATGGAGAGTATTATCGCTATCACAATCTGGATGTCGTCTTTACCAAAGAGGCGGAAACGGCAGATTTGTACATCGAAAAGACGGCCCATCGTCTCTATCCGAAGAACAAGGTGAGCGTTGCGACGGGGGATTATGTGGAGCAGATCATCATCTTCGGTGCAGGAGCTGTGCGGCTATCGCCCAGAGGTCTTCTGGAGGAGATTCTGTTCGCGGGAAGAGAGCTGAAGGATAAGTACGTAAGCGAGTGAACATTTCGCAAAGGTTTGCGATACAGATTTCCGCTGTGCCTGTGTTTGGAACACGCACCATCAGAAAAGTTCTGCGTTATTAGGCCAGTTATTTTGCAAACGATGCATTGGATAAGAAGGAACATGACCATGAGAGAGTCGACACATTCAATAAAGGAAAATGTAAGAAACAGCAGAGCAACAAAGAAGGACAAACGAGTGGACAGTCAGTACCGCAGGAAACCGGTTGAGGCGGGAAAGGCCGATGCTCCTGCACCGTCGAAAAAGAAGTCGGCATGTCCCTACAGCAGGCAGTGCGGCGGCTGTACCCGGATCGATGTGCCGATGGAGGAGCAGCTGACGGAAAAGCAGCGCCTGGTGGAGGAGTGTGTCGGTAAATTCGGACCGGTGGAACCGATTATCCGGATGAAGAATCCCTATCGTTACCGCAACAAGGTGACCAGCATGTTCGGTCTGGACCGCAAGGGGCATCCGGTATGCGGCGTGTACCGCGCCAGATCCCGGGAAATTGTTCCGGTCAAGGACTGTCTGATTGAAAACCGCCAGGCAGACCGGATTGTGCAGACGGTCTATGAGCTCCTGCCCTCCTTTA
>CAVFRZ010000224.1:0-4020 GCA_963624875.1 Anaerovibrio sp. | reverse complement strand
GCACCGAGGTCCTCGGAAGGCCCCGAACCTGGACATCCATCCGCCACCCTGTCGCCAAGCCGGCCGGTACAGCGAACACATCGGCCTCACTCGCTTCCCTTATCCTGACTGTAGCGGGAGAGGAACTGCCTGGTCCGCTCCTCTTTCGGATGATCAAAGACAGCCTCTGCCGTGCCCTGCTCCGCAATCACTCCCTTATCCATAAAGATTACATAGTCCGAAACATCTCTTGCGAACTTCATTTCGTGCGTCACGATGATCATCGTGGTTTTCTTGCTGGCAAGTCCTCGAATGACCTTCAGAACCTCTCCTGTCAGCTCCGGATCCAGGGCTGAGGTCGGCTCATCAAAGCAAAGAATATCCGGCTGCAGTGCCAGTGCTCTGGCGATTGCCACGCGCTGCTGCTGGCCGCCGGAGAGCTGATGCGGATAGCGGTCCATACGGTTGGACAACCCCATCTGATCCAGAAGCTCTTCTGCACGAGCGCGAAGCTTTTCCTCGCTTTCGCCATCGTCTCTTCCCTTGTTAAGGAGCTTGGGCGCCAGCATGATATTTTCCAGGGCTGTGTACTGCGGGAACAGATTAAAGGACTGAAACACCATTCCAAAGTGCAGCCGTTTCCTGCGAATCTGTTCATCACTCAGGCTCTCATGGAGGCTGGCGTCGAACAGCGTTTCCCCTCGAACCGAAATCGTGCCGGCATTTGGTGTTTCCAGAAAATTCAGACAGCGCAGCAGTGTTGTTTTGCCGGAGCCGGAGGATCCGATGATCGATAGTGCCGTTCCCTCTTCCATTGTGAAGGAAATGTCCTTCAGCACCTCTGAGCGGTCAAAGCGCTTCTGTAAATGTTGCACCTCTAGAATAGACATACTTACCTCTCTTCGTCAGATACCGCAGTACCTGCATAAACACATAGGGCGTCTTCGCATCGACATATGCTCAGCGAAAATAGCTCAGCTTTTTCTCAATCCAGTTAAACAAAAGCGTCAGCAAGCCGGAGAACAGCAGATAGAAAACACCGGTATAAAACAGCGGCCAGATAATTCCTGCGCTCTTAATGAAGGATTGTCCGTTCCAGATGATCTCATATACCGCAATAACCCGGGCGAGTGAGGTATCCTTTACCAGCGTAATGATTTCATTGGCCATCGGCGGTACGATCCGTTTGATCACCTGCAGCAGGATGATCTTACGGAAAATCTGTCCCTTCGTCAGCCCCAGCACCTGTCCGGCTTCAAACTGTCCGGCCGGGATAGACTGAATTCCTCCGCGGTATATTTCCGAAAAATAGCAGGCATAGTTAATTACAAAGGCAGCCAGTGCCGCAATAAACCGGCCGTTTGTCCCCGACCCCCACCAGTTATGTCCAAGGACAATTCCGGGACCGTAGTAGATCACCAGCAGCTGCAAAAGGAGCGGCGTACCCCGGATCACCCAGATCAGGAATTTCAAAGGATACCGCAGAATTCGGACACTGCTCATTGTTCCAAGGCTGATAAACAGCCCCAGCGGCAGGGAGAATACCAGTGTCAGTGCAAACAGCTTCAGCGTCCCTCCAAAGCCCTGCAGCAAAGATAATGTAACCGTCCAAAACACAGCCTTTTCCTCCATAACAAAGAAACGCAAGGCCGGACAACACTGTCCGGTCTTGCACACAATACCATAAAGCCTGCTCCAGGCATCTTTTTACTCTTTACTGCTCAATCAGTGCGTCCTGTACGCCGTACGTCTTTGCAATCTGCTGCATCGTGCCGTCCTCATACAGCTTCTTGAACTCATCATTGATGTAGGATGCAAGATCAGATCCCTTTCTGCAGCCGACGCCGTACTCCTCCGTCGTAAGCTCCAGCGTATGCGTCAGTGTCGGATAATCCGTTCCCTCGCCAATCATTGCACCGGCCATCAAAAGGTCGATAATGCTGGCATCGGATGTTCCGGCAGAAACCTCCATCAGCGTATCCGCCTGTGAAGAAAGTGCCGTGTAATTAAACTGGTTGTCCTGTGCAGCCTGCTCTCCGGCAGAACCTGCCTCCACCGCAAACGCAAGATCCTTCATGCTCTCCGCATCCGGATAATCTTCTGCCTTATCAGCCGGCAAAACAACCACCTGCGCATTGTTGCAATAAGCATTGGTGCACTCCATGGAAGAAGTAACCTCATCCGTCAGCGTCATGCCGTTCCATACAACATCAATGCTCTTATTCTCAAGCTCCAGGATTTTGTTATCCCAGTCGATTTCTACGAACTGCACCTCAACGCCCAGGTCCTTGGCCACCTGTGATGCCATATCCGCATCAAAGCCAATCCAGCTGCCGCTTTCATCCTTATAATCCATGGGCTCAAAATCTGTAATTCCGACAATCAGCGTACCCTTATCCTGGATATAAGCAACATCGCTGTCTTCCGCAGCTGCTTCTGCAGTATCCTCTGTCGTCGCCTCGGCGGATGCAGATTCTGCCTCCGCAGCCTCTGTGGATGCCACACTGCTCCCTGCAGCCTCCTGGCTGCCGCACCCTGCCAGAACTCCTGCTGTCATTATACCGGCCATAATAGCCGCTACCGCCTTCTTTTTCATAATCTCCTCCTTACTACTGTACCTTCGATTTAATTGGCTATCACTTTACCACAGGAAAGTGCCCGATGCAAGAAAAACTCACGGCCAAGTGTAAAAAGCCGTGAGTAATCAATTCCCGTTGAAATGTGACAGGTGCTGAGACCACCGTGCCTCAGACCGTGTCGCCGCCTTCCGCCCGGCCGCCCAGATATGCATCCCGCATAGTCAGATACAGCTCCGCCGATGCGCACTGATAATACGGCTGAACATAAAAGACGCCCAGGATCCCGAACGTGCAGGCACTCAGAAGATTCCAGCCAATGAAGGACAGATCAAACAAGAATGTATGCCACTTGTTGCCGTTCATCATTTCTCTTGACAGGCGAAATGCCTCCTTTGAGGAGATATTCGGTTCCTCCGCCAGAATATACGGAACGAGCCGGTAGGAGTATGATTTTACAATTCCCGGAATCACGAACAAAAGCGACCACAAAAAGGTAAACAGATCCCTTAAAAACATCGTCAGCACTACATTCAGAAAGCCCGGGCCAAAGCAATGGAAGATCTCGCCCAAAGACGCGGAAGCCCCTTCCGTATGAGCAACAACCTGGTACCGCCGGCACCCGGTCTCGATCGGATGAAATATGAAATACTGAAGTACAATCTGTACGCAGGATACGATAAGAACCGCAGAAATCACAAGTCCCGCCAGCGGCACCAGCAGCATCGGAAGATCTCCTTCATACCGGGCATTCACAGACGGGGACGATGCCGCTCCGGCAGCAGCCGTGCCGACTCCTCCTCCGATGACGAACACCAGAATCAATGCCAGCAGCACCATTTTCCAGTAGCTGACATGCATCAGCGCCTTACCCTTTTCCTTTACCTCTCCAATTGTCCACATATGCATATCCTTTCTAAAATCCCGCGGCAGATATTCCATTTCCACCCCGATTTCTTCCGAAATCCCGGAATGACCGGCCGATCCCTTTTGACCGCCGGTTAGCCTGTGGAATTTGCTACCTATTGTACCATACAACAACAAAAGACTCCGATGAAATCAGCAATCACTGAAATCCCGGAGTCTCTTTCTCATCGGAGTGACAAGGTTCGAACTTGCGGCCTCCACGTCCCTAACGTGGCGCGCTACCAGCTGCGCTACACCCCGATTCCATATGTGCGCGTCTCAACAGACGCAGTGACTATTATATGGAACTTGGTCTTGAAATGCAAGCATTTTCTCAATACATTTCTTTGGGACGTCCCTGACAGGAAAGTGACTCCTCCAGAAATATCTCTGTCCGCCGCAGTACATGATGCGTAACAACGAGATACAGAAGCGAAATCACCAGTGCCGCACTGACATAACCGATCGCATCCAACCGCAAATCCAGAACGTCAAAATGTCGGCTGTCCACAAAAATTTTATGTACCTGATCCAGGAAACTGACCGCACCGCAGAATAC
>CAVFRZ010000223.1:0-4026 GCA_963624875.1 Anaerovibrio sp. | reverse complement strand
AGTATAGCTGAGCATCAGTAATATGGCCAGTTATTTAATTTTCATTGTACTAGTCATAACATTCCCCAGTTTAGGAAAAAAGCGTATGATGCCGTACGCCGCTAAACAGGAGATAAAGGTTGCAATGACCGTCGTTGACAACGCTATGATTACGCTATTCTTGATATTCACCGTAAATTTAAGGGTAACCAAAACTGTTCGAAAGTTATCCCATGTCCAATTCCTCGGCCAGAATGCTGTTGGATTCGCCAGCATCTCATTGCTGGATTTGAAGGCTGATACCAACAGCCACAAAAGAGGAAATACGCAGGCAACAGACAATATGACCAGAAACAAATACGAGAAAACGATGGTCGAACTTATTTTCTTTATCTTTTTCATAATCAGTTGTCCTCCGCTTCCCATCGATTGATGACCTTGAAATACAGGACAATCAGAACAATCAAGAACAGTAACAGAATGATAGATGCAGCCGAGGCCTTGCCAACCATTCTTCCAGTCCATCCTGTGTCATAAATAAAAATGGGCATTGTTGCGCTTGCCCCCGCAGGACCGCCGCCGGTAATCATGTAGATAATGTCAAAATTATTGAACACCCACACCGTGCGCAGAACCACCAACAATCCCACCACAGTTCGAATATGCGGAACAGTAATATGGTAGAAGGATTCTAATTTGCTAGCACCATCGATCTGTGCCGCCTCGTACTGATCCTGTGGAATTGTCTGTAATGCTGCATAAACATTGACCAGAATCAACGGTGCACCGAACCATATATTAATGCCCATCAGTGTAGGCATCACCAGATTCTTATCGCTGAAAAACTGAAGCATCTGATCTGTAATACCAAGATCCATCAGTAGCGACGGCAGGAAACCGTAAATTCCATTCAATATCCATTTCCACACCATTGCCGTAGCAATTGCAGGAAAGGCCCAGGGAATGATGCACATAATACGGAAGGCATTTTTCGCGAATTTATTTCCGACCTGGTTCAGACAGATTGCTCCCGTAAATCCAACCAGTACCTGCCCAATCACGCTTCCAAATGTCCACTTCAACGTATTACCAAAGGCTCTGTAAAAATCGGAATCCTTCAGAATACTGATGTAGTTCTTCAGTCCAACAAACTTGAACGCATCTTTTATCATCGTTTTGTTTGTAAAACTGTACATGACCGTAGACAGAAGCGGATAGATCAACAGACAAATAACAACAGCCATTGCTGGAGCAACAAATATCCAACGGGTAAAGTCTCGCCGATGGGACCGTTTCTGCTGATCAGGCAACCGATTCATATTCTTCATAGTGTCTGTCCTCCATACGTTGCCCGAATAAATAGGGAGGAGTTTCCTCCTCCCCACAATCATCGATAACTACTGTATATGCACATCTATGCGCTTTTCTCAGCCAACCATCGTTTCGAAGATTTCATTTAACTTATCCTCGGCCGCCTGCGCTGCTGTTTTGATGTCTGTACCATTCGTAATAATGTCCTGGAACATCTCTTCCACAACACCCTGGCTCGTCAGCAAACCTGCCTGAACGCTCGGACCATGCTCAAAGCCAATAGCACGGCCCTCCTCTACAGCCTTTTCAATGACAGTTGCTTCATCCGAGAAGCGCTGCACAGTCTCATTGTCCTTATAAGCTGCTTGATCGGAAATGCCGGTAATCGAGGGCAGCATGCCAACAGGAACTGCACTAAGGAAGCTGATATAATTGTCATCCTCATACAGATACTCTATAAAAGCTTCGCAGACATCCTGATGCTCGCTATTGTTCCAGATAACCAGCGGAATATGTGTAGCTTCTGCGCTGTAGTAAGCATCACCTTCCTTATAGGACGGAAGTGGAGCACAGGAAATGTAGTCCAACAGATCCTCGCGGTTCGCCGCTACACCCGAGATCATAAAGCCCGAATTAAAGTCAAATGCCGTTGTTCCCTGATAGAAAAGCGTCGCGTGGTCATTGACTGTGTAGTTAATGGTCTCAGCAGGCGAGCAGTTTTTGTAAACATTAAGCCAAAATTCAATGCCTTCCAGCGCAATATCGCTGGTCAGATTTGCCGTTAGATCATCATTAAGAAGGCTCCCACCAGCCGAACGTACATAGTAGTTAAGGTAACGGGTACAGAGCAGATCATTTGGGCTACAGGAAACAGCAGCGCCGTACACTCCATCCTTTGTCAGTGCCACAGCTGCATCATAAAATTCATCCCATGTAGTCGGAACCTCCAGTCCGGCTGCGTCCAAGAGGTCTTGCCGATACCACATGACCTGTGCATGGGAATAGAACGGTACACCGTAAGTAACACCATCCGAGGTCATATCTGCCAATGCATTTTCCGAGAAGCGATCACGTCCTACACCATCCACTACACCGCTGATATCAGCGAGAACTCCTGCATTGATCATTTCGGCAACTTCACCGGTGTTCTGTGCAACACTCATGTCCGGCAAATCTCCAGTTGTCAGACCCGCATTCCACTTGGTGTTGAAATCACCCCAGGACATTGTTTCGATATTAATCTTTACTCCCGGATTCTCCTCCATGAAGGCCGCAGCCGCCGCATCAATCGCCTCCATACGTGCCCCCTGCGTGAAGCAGTGCCAGAATGTGATCTCACCTTCCAGAGGTGAGTTCTCAATAGCCTCTGCTGAATTCTCCGCAGAGGTATCCGCCACAGTAGCTTCTGCAGTCGTCGTTTCACTCGCGGATGATTCCGCCGCAGTATTATCTCCGCTGGAACCGCAGGCGCCCAAAGACAGGGCCATCGTCAATGCAAGCGGCAGCGCCAATATCTTTTTCAATTTCATTTGCTCTCCTCCTCAGATGTTTTAGTGAATTTGCTTTTATTTTTAGGTGATTTTCCGGAAAAACAATGCGTTTTGCATGAATAAATGTTATAAAGAATCCCCTTCGGGCGCAATGCAGTATTTTTTCAACACTATAACAAATCCGTCATCTTATAATCATTAATTTCAACCTCGCATTACACACCTTTATGCTTCCCGCGAACTCTTCCGATATTCCTGCGGGCTGACACCGAACATCTCCCGAAATGTTTTTGTAAAGTAACTCGGGGATTCATACCCAAGCCGATAACCAATCTCTGATATCGGAATAGTGGTTGTCATCAGCAGATGGGCTGCATAAAGTACCTTGGTTTCCTTGGTGAACTCGTAAATACTCTTCCCCATGTAGGTCTTAAAAAGACGCCGTAATGTGCTTTCACTAACATCACACATCACACACATTTCTTCTCTCGTCAGATTTTTCTCCGGATGCAGAGTTATGTAATCCACCAATGCCTGGATTCTTGGATCCGTCTTGTTTTGTGATGCTAATGCCCGTTTTCTGACATACTTCATATCCCGCATGGATTCCATCATCTCACGATCCGTGCGGACTGTTTCTTCCTGCTCTTCCTCATTAGCAGAACGTCTGGCCAAGGCTGCACAAATCAGATTCAGATATCCACGAATTTCCAACCGTTTGTATGTCACTCTAGAAATAGCACTTTGATAGATTTGCTCAAACCACCCCTCCATCTGTCTCCAATCCGAAAAGCTATATTGTGGGCCTATATTCCACAATCGTCTAAGCATATCATCATCCTGAAGTTGAATGGATCCGATAAAGCGGATGGAAATGAACACAATTTCTTCCAGAGCGTTGCAATACAACTGACACCCCTGCGGAATATAAAATACATCGCCCGCATGTACGGTATATATCTTGCCATCGATGACGAACCTGGCAGAGCCAGAGCAAATATACCGGAGCATACAATACGGAATCTGTCCTGCCTGATTGATCCATTCCTTTGGAAATCGATATTTATCCACGTATAAAAAAGTTGGAGAATAATTGCTGTAAATAGGGTCCATGCATTCTGCCTCTTGCTAATCCGATGACACCAATTCATGCCTGTCGAATTCCAGGTGTGAAACTCCAACGGCACTGTTATTAACTCAAACTTCCCACATCAAAAGTGGGCTTGCACCTTGAAAACTCAATAGT
>CAVFRZ010000222.1:0-4047 GCA_963624875.1 Anaerovibrio sp. | reverse complement strand
CATCGGATGCGTTGCCAGCTTGCTGGCCATGAGAAACCACAGGATAACGCCCAGAAACGGTGCCGCCAGAATCAGTACAATCCATGGCAGCTTCATCGATGTCGTTGTATGATGTCCGTAGATTGCAAGGACGACCATGACGGCCGTGATTTTCGCGCCGATGTAAATCCACACGGAATACGCCGTCAGCCACCGCATGACAAGATATAATAAAAAAACCTGAACAACCGAAGCCAGAACCACGAATACCATTCGTACGACGCCGTTGCCGGTGTCGGTTCTGCGCTCTCCACGCATTCTGCTCAATTTAAAACCTCGCTGAATAGTTACACCCTGGTCAAAGGGCTTTCGCCCCAACGATATCTGGATTATACCGTAATCCGCAATACAATTCACGTGCCAGTCAGCAGCAGAATGTGGAATGTATACCCAAAGGAGAACCTATGAACATCAATTCAACACATAAAAATACAGCAGGCGGCCGACCAACCGCTCTGGTAACCGGCGCCTCCCGCGGAATCGGAAGAGCCATTGCCTGCGCACTGGCGGCAGATGGCTGGGATCTGATTCTGACCTGTTCCCGGTCACTTTCTGCGCTGAATGCGCTGGCCAACGAGCTGGAGAACACCCACAAAGATTCCGGTCTTCACGTCCGGAGCGTATGCTGCGACGCCAAGGATCCTGCTGCCGTCCGCGCTCTTTTCCGTGAGATTCCGCATCTGGAGCTTCTGGTGAACAATGCCGGCATCGCCCACATCGGACTTCTGCAGGACATGACGGACGAAGAATGGAATGACGTTCTGCAAACGAACCTCTCCTCTGTCTTTTATACCTCACGAGAGGCCATTCCTGTATTTTTACGCAACAGGTCCGAAGACTCCGCCGCTTGTCCCGGGCGTATTCTTAATATCTCCTCTGTCTGGGGATCCGCAGGCGCCTCCTGCGAGGCAGCCTACTCCGCCTCCAAGGGCGGCGTCAATGCGCTGACCCGTGCGCTGGCCAAGGAGCTTGCACCTTCCGGCATTCCGGTCAATGCGCTTGCCTGCGGATGTGTGGAAACGCAGATGAATCATCTGCTAAGCGCAGATGACCGCGCCGCACTTGCAGAGGAAATCCCGGCCGGCCGTTTTGCAGATCCCGAAGAGATCGCCGCTGCCGTTGTACAGCTTGCGCACATGCCGGCCTATCTGACCGGCCAGATCATCACCATGGACGGCGGCTGGATTTGACTGAGTGCAGCGCCAGCCGCTTCGGCAGGTTCCGGTCCAGAAGGACAAGTCCCTCGGACATCGCAAATATAAGCGCAGCAATTCCCAGGATCCACACAGCCACTGCCTTTGCACCGATTTGCGTGTAGTCCAGAAAGAAATAAGCAAAGTGCTCCGATCCTCCGATATTAAAGAATCTTCCGCCCAGCGTGCCATAAATGTACACATATACAACATACAAAAGCGGAACAATCAGCCAAAGAGCCGGGTAGTAATACCTCATTTTACCCTTCTCATCCAGAAGCAAATAATCTCCTATCACAAACAGCGGCGAAATCGTGTGCACAAACGCATCTGCCAAAAGCCTGTCTGCAATACTTTTTTGCAATGCGTCCATTTCGAAATCAACCGAAACAAGTGCCGCATGGTACACCAGCATGGTTATAATGATTGCCATTGTGATTCCGCCCTTGGAAAAATAGTAAAACCGGTTCCTGCACTCATTCCCTCGCAGCTCCAGTATCACATAAATCACAAATGCAGTAAGACAGATCAAATTGCTCTGCAGCGTATAGTAGGACAACAGCGCCTTCACGGAGGTTGTTTCCTTCAGACTAAAATAACAGCCTGCACATAGGGACAGTATTGTAATTATTCTATAGCAAATTCTGAGCTGTTTCCTGGTCATATGATGTATTCTCTCTTCCAAGGACAATCGGTACCTATGCAAAGTTTCTCTGCAGCAGCGAATATGCGTTCTCAAGGTGCCCGGCATATGCGTTCTCCATGTGATCATACCCGCACAGCTGCAGCACGCGTTCGAACAGCTTGTCCTTATCCGCCGCGCCTTCTCTTTTTAAAATCACCTTCATGCCGGCCGCAAGCTCCTCCGGTGCAATCATGCGAAGCTCCCGTTTCATGTCTCCCGGCACATGCAGCATGAGATTCTCCGGGTGTCCCAGCTGATTTTCCAGATACAGGAAGCCGTTTTTACGAAAGATCCCCTGGCTCTCACATCCCTTCATCTGCCTTTGAAACTCCATCAGAACGCCGCTGGTCACCTTCTCCTTGCCAAACCACCACACAATGCGTTTCAGGAGAAGCTCCTCCGAGAGCGGCGCCTCAATCTCCAGAATTCCCCGCACAAAGGTCTGCAGATCTCCTGCAAAATACAAATACTGAAGCTGCTGCAGATCCGCTGTCTTGTAGGGTGGGAACACTGGGGCCGGCGTTTCCTTCTCCGGGCAGTTCCCTTTCTCCGGCAAAATGTCCCCCCGCAGGGTCTGCGTGGTCCTTACCGCCAGAAGCTCCCGGTTACAAACCATTGCCCCCGGAACATTTTCCGGCAGAAATAAACCGGCCGCATCGAACACCACCAGAGCCGGCGTTTCCGGAAAAGCAGCAATGATGCGGTCCATCCACTGGTGGAGGAAGCTTTTTTTAAACGAAGGAACTATGTACCCGGTCGGCATGTTTTCCTGCACCATGCAGCGCAGCAGCGGAAGGTATCCCCGGTCCAGAAGCTGCGATAAGATCCGGTAAAATACCTGCCACTCCTCCAGATGCTCCATTGCCAGGAGACACCCCTTCAGCCGAATCAGTACAAGTGCTGCCGCACTTCCCGAGATATCCAGGATATCCGTGTCAAAGCTTCCCTGTATCATCCGGAGCGTCTCCTCGGAGCAAACGCTCCGCGCATTCCGAAGTCCCTCGGCCAGAGAGGCCAGCTTCTCCTGTTCTACAGCCAGATTCTTCAGTGCCGGAAGCTTTCCAAGGTAAATCCGCTCCTCCAGAAGTGCATACAGCTCATCCATTTGCTGTGCGATATAGTCCCAGTCTGAATCCGCCCCCTGATAGGCCGGTCCCAAATATCCGGAAACCTTCCTCTCAAGCTCCGCATAGTCCGTCGAAAGCTTTTCCAGCGCTGCCAGCTGCTCTGCCGTTTGACACGCTTCCTCATAGCTGATTTTCCCATCCGCTCTGCGGCAGCTGCGAAGCGCCGCAATGAGCCGTTTATACTCGCCGCTCCACAATCTGGATGCCTTGCCGCTGTATTTGGTCTTCAGCCGGTCAAGGAGGCCCGTACCATCCTGCTCAAGAATCTCTTCCCTGTAGTCTCTTAAAAGGTCCTCTCTTGCCTTCTGCAGCTGCCTTCCCATTTCCCGAAGCTCAGAAAGAACCGGATCTGTCTCATTAAAGATCTCCGGCCGAAGGAGCTTCGCCGTGACCAGGCGCGAGGAGGAAAGAAATGTAAGTGTCTTCTCCCAGAACGCCGCCTCCTGCAGGCAGCGGCATGAAACCTCATACTCCAGTGAGAGCTTTCGCATAACAGGGAGTGCCCGCTGCAGCATCCCGCAGACACTTTCCAGAGCCACCCGAAGTGCTTCCCTTTCTTCCTCTGATTCAATCTGCCCGCAGAATCCGTACCACGGATGCCGGCGAAAATCACAGACGCCGGAAGGGAGATTTTCGGTATATTCGGTAAGAAGCGCGCTGATCTGTTCCAGCTCACTCTGACCCTTTTCCCCCAGGCCCGGTATGTCCCAGTCCGCCTCCGGCACCATTCCAAGACTCTGATACTGCTCGTACAGCTGGTACAGGCTTTTCTCAATGACCGGACTTGGCTCCCAGATTGTCTGCATCAAAAGCTCTTTTAGGAACCGCTCTTCCTTCTCATGCACCCCCGAGCCCGCCTTCGGATCTGCCGCAGCAGATTTACCGGTATCACAATCCGCAGCACCTTCCCTGGCCCCCAGGAGACGGCAAAGCTCACCTGCTGCCGCTCTGGCGCTTACCCATCCGCCGCAGAGTCTATTGTGAGAAACGAAGCCCTCTGCCT
>CAVFRZ010000221.1:0-4052 GCA_963624875.1 Anaerovibrio sp. | reverse complement strand
GGCGACGAGCAGCCGAAAATCCCCGGTGGGCGTCCAGATCAGGATCGGGAGCCCCACCAGCTCGAAAAGGGCAAAGGTCGACAGATATCCGGACATCAAAACAACAGGGAGCCTGCGCTTTCCTGCCGGCAAGAGACTAACCGGCAGAAGACCGGACAACAGCGGCATCCCAAAGGCAACTATGAAGAAAAGAATCAGCTTTATCAGTGCACTCATAGATCTGAGTTTAACCCATACCGGGGAAAATGTCGATGTACACCCCTTGGGAGGGTATGGTAATATGTAGTGATACGGTAGCAGTCTGTTGCCACCCTGTCATCAGTTGGCAGCAAATTGCAGCGCATAAGAACGATACAAAGGAGCCCTTTACATGAAGAAGGTTTTAATCATCGGCGCAGGCCCGGCCGGTTTGACGGCAGCCTATGAGCTGCTGCAGCACAAGGATAACTACGAAGTGGTCGTATTCGAGGAATCGGAGAAGTTCGGCGGCATTTCCCGCACGGTGGAGTATAAGGGGAACCGGATGGATATGGGCGGCCACCGCTTTTTTTCGAAGGTTCCGGAGGTGAACGCATGGTGGGACAAGATGCTGCCAAGACAGGGAGCACCTGCCAGCGATGACAAGAAGCTGGATCGCCAGGTTACGCTGATGCAGGGCGGACCGGATCCGGAGACGACGGACCGCGTTATGCTGCGCCGCAACCGGGTCAGCCGGATTTTCTTCAACAGCAAATTCTTTGACTATCCGATTTCGCTGAAGCCGGAGACCTTTGCCAATATGGGACTGGGAACGACTGTGGTGGTCGGCTGCTCGTACATTAAGGCAAGGATTTGCCCGCGCAAGGAGAATTCGCTGGAGGATTTCTACATCAACCGCTTCGGCAAGAAGCTCTACTCCATGTTCTTCGAGCATTACACAGAGAATCTCTGGGGGCGGCATCCTTCGCAGATCGATCCGTCCTGGGGCGCACAGCGTGTGAAGGGCGTGTCGATTTCTGCCGTATTGAAGGACGCGCTGGACAAGACTTTTCATAAGAAGAACCGCAAGGTAGAGACCTCTCTGATCGAGGAGTTCAGCTATCCCAAGCTCGGACCCGGTGAGCTCTGGGATGTTACCGCAGAGGAGGTTCAAAAGCTCGGCGGCACCATCCTGACGGGAGCGAAGGTCGTTAAGATTCTCAAGGATAAGGAGAATACACTCACGGGTGTTATCTATGAAAAGGACGGGCAGGAGATTACCGTGAACGGTGATTATGTCATTTCCTCCATGCCCATCCGTGACCTCGTGGAGGGTATGAACGATGTCCCGAAGGACCCGGCCCGCATCGCGGCAGGGCTTCCGTACCGGGATTATATGACGGTCGGCGTTCTGGTGGATCACCTGAATCTGACCAACAAGACCAAGAATAAGACTATCGGGAACATCGTGCCGGATAACTGGGTGTATGTGCATGACCGCAGTGTCACCATGGGACGGTTCCAGATCTACAACAACTGGTCGCCGTATCTGGTGAAGGACTTAGAGCACACGGTATGGCTGGGACTGGAGTATTTCTGCACGGAGGGAGATGCCCTCTGGACCATGGACAACGATGCCTTTGCGCAGCTGGGCATTGAGGAGATGGTGAAGCTGGGACTGATCAGCGGCAAGGAAAACGTTCTGGACTACCATGTGGAACGTGTGAAGAAGGCATATCCTGCGTATTTTGATACCTACGATGAGATGGATACCCTGCGTGAATATCTGGATACCATCCCGAATCTGTTCTGTGTTGGGCGGAACGGACAGCATCGCTACAACAACATTGATCATTCCATGTGCACCAGCTTTGAGGCAGTAAAGGACATTGTATCCGGCAGAACCGACCGCTCCAACGTGTGGAGCGTCAACACCGAGAAGGAATACCACGAGGCGACCCAGGAGAATACGGTCGAGGTGGATTAGGAGTTATACATGAGCATTCGCATCAGCAGTTTTCTGGGAAGATTTGGCTTTGAGGCAAGACGCATTGCACCCAACCTGGCCAGCAGTGCGTATCTGAAATTGCAGTTCATGACACGCGGAACCATTCAGGATCAGTACATCAAATGGTTCATGGAGCAGGAGGAGACACCCAAGCCACAGGTGGTGAACATCGAAACCATTAACCGCTGCAATTCCACCTGCGCCTTCTGCACGGCGAATATCCATGCGGAGAAGCGTCCCTTCATGAAGATCGATGAGGGCCTGTACCATTCCATCATCGATCAGCTGGCCGAGTGGGACTATGAGGGACATCTGACACTGTACGGCAACAATGAGCCGCTCCTGGATACGCGGATTGTGGAGCTGCACAAATATGCAAGAGAAAAGCTTCCCAAGAGCTTCATCTTCATGTCCACCAATGGTCTGATTCTGACACTGGACAAGATCCGGCAGGTACAGCCCTATGTGGATCAGCTGATCATCAACAACTATGCCAATGAGTACAAGCTCCACGACAACATCAAGGAGATCTATGATTACATTCGCGGGCATGAGGAGGAGTTTAAGGACATTGAGATTGTGATCCAGATGCGCTATCTGCAGGAGGTCCTGACCAACCGGGCAGGGTCTGCTCCGAACAAGCAGAGCACGCCGAAGGAATACACGCAGTCATGTCTTCTGCCGTTTACAGATCTTTGGATCACGCCGAACGGTCAGGTTGGTATTTGCTGCTGCGACAACCTGGAGGTGACCAATCTGGGAGATCTTACGAAGGAGTCCCTGAGGGACTGCTGGAGCGGAGCGAAGATCACGGCGGTCCGCAAGGCCGTTGCGAAGGGAAGAAATCAATATCCCTTCTGCAAGTCGTGCGACTTCATCGATGCGGGCTTCCGCAATCAGATCAGCAAGAAGATTCTGGCCGGCGACATAGAGGGAGCAAACCGTACCGGCGGCGAAGAGAAGAATGACAAGAAATCCAGATAAAGAGGCATAATAAAACCGGGAAGAATCCTTGATTTGATTCTTCCCGGTTTCTTTAACTTCTGCTTGCACCTGCCATATTCAACGTGAACCCTCTGCCTGCAGGAAAATTCACGATTGAAATAGGCGATCGGTAGAATAAGCTGCAGAGGGATTATACACTGAGCTCCTTGCCGGTCAGCAGGGTGTAAGCTTCAAGGTACTTGGCAATGGTCTTATCGATGACCTCCTGCGGCAGGTCGTAGTTGCTGTCCGGATTGGCCTTGAGCCAGTCGCGCACGAACTGCTTGTCAAAGGACGGCTGGGAGTGTCCGGATTCGTATCCCTCCAGCGGCCAGAAGCGGCTGGAATCCGGTGTGAGCATCTCGTCGCCGAGAATGAGCTCGCCGTTTTCGTCCAAGCCGAACTCGAACTTGGTATCAGCGATGATGATGCCCTTGGACAGTGCATAATCTGCGCATTTCTTATAAAGGGCGATGGTTGCATCCTTAATCTTGACGGCGTACTCCTCGCCGTGTCCGGGAAAGGCCTTCTCCAGAACCGGGATGCTCTGCTCAAAGGAGATGTTCTCGTCATGGTCTCCGATCTCCGCCTTGGTGCTGGGGGTGTAGATGGGCTCCGGCAGCTTGTCGCATTCCTTCAGACCTGCGGGAAGGGCAACGCCGCAGACGGTGCCGTTCTCCTTATAGCTTTCCCAGCCGGAGCCGGTGATGTAGCCGCGAACGATGCACTCGATGGGAATCATGGTCAGCTTGCGGCACTTCATGCTGCGGCCGCGGAATGCGTCTGTTTGGAAATATTCCGGCATGTCGGCAACATCCACGCTTTCCATGTGATTCGGAAGGACATCCTTTGTATAATCAAACCAGAACCTGGACATCTGTGTCAGGACACGGCCCTTGTCCGTCACCTGATTCTTGAGGATTACGTCAAACGCAGAAATGCGGTCGGTGGCGACCATAATCAGGGAATCGCCGATGTCATAGATCTCACGAACCTTGCCTTCTTTAACAGGACTAAACTGCTCCATTTGTTCCTCCTTTTGGGGCCTCTGGCCGACCGCAGCAGGGTTTTTCCGAAGGAAAACACAGGTGCGGTGTATGAT
>CAVFRZ010000220.1:0-4145 GCA_963624875.1 Anaerovibrio sp. | reverse complement strand
AAACTATTGAGTTTTCAAGGAACAACGGCATTTTCCGTGTGGGAAGTTTAAGTTAAGAACTAGCTATGCCTTCACAACCAACGTTTCATATCCCGCAAGCACCTTTTCGCCTTGCATTGTCTCTCCTGTATACAGGTTTTTCACCGGTTTCTTGATCCGGATTGTCTTATCTTCCCTGCTGTAATTCAGGATAAACATATAACGTACGCCATCCTTTACCCGCACAGACAGCTCGCACTCCTCCGGAAGCTCCAGCTGATCCGCATACGGTGCGATCACATTCAGCTTACGGAAAAAGGTTTCCGCAGTATCTCTGGTGAAGGCTCCGCCGAAATACAAAACGCGACCCTTTCCAACGGTGTTTTCCGTCAATGCAGGAACTCCCTGATAATAGCTGTTGGAATAGGTTCCCAGTATTTTCGTTCCGGCATACGGTGCCAGCTCGTCATTAAAGACGGCCGCCTCCAGCTGATCGCCGTCCCAGTCCACATAAATCGGCGCTTCTTCTCCGGCAACCAGTGTAAACTCTGCAACCTCTGTGCCGGCCAGCTCGGCTGCGAGCCCAGGAAGCTCCTCCTGAACAATTCGCCCGTTGGCATTCTTCAGTCCGGCACGACAGCCGAACACCAGCGTTCCGCCCTGCTCCACGTACTTCTTAAGTACTTCTACCTGCTTATCATCCAGAATTACCGCATGCGGGTAAAACAGTACGGAATACGGTTCCAGCTCCTCCGCTGTTGTATTCTCACGCAGATATACAAAGTCCACCGGCGTATGCGTCATCTGGGAGGCTGTATACAAGCCCATTCTGCTCGCATTTTCCACTGCGCCGTGCCATACATCCAGCTCTGCATCGAATTTATTATCGTATGTTTCCAGGATGCCGATCTTCGCTTCATATTGAGATCCTGCCAGCTCTGAAATCTGTTTAAATTTCTCGTGAATACCTGCGATCTCACGGATCCGGCGGTTTTCACGGCTGCTGTAATCCAGAATGCCATGCCAGTAGATTTCTGTTCCCATCGTGCAGGTTCTCCAGCGGAAATAGCTGATGTAATCCGCACCGTGTGCGATGCTCTGCATGGTCCACAGCGTAATCTGTCCGGGTCTTGGTGTCGGCGCTTCCATTGCCGTGTTCCATCCGTTTGCACCGGACTGCTGCTCCATAATGCCATAGATCCCATGCAGTGAGCGAACCTCATCCAGGTTCATGCTCCACATGCGATCCTTCAATTCATTCTTCTCAATGAAATGCGAATTCAGTCCATATGCCATATTCGGATATGAATCATAGGTCATGAAATCCAGACTCTCTTCGGTCATGCGATGATTGTCCAAATCTCCGAACAAGCCGTTTGTCGTGATAAAATCTCCCGGCTTCAAATATTTGCGCAGAATATCGCTCTGGAGCTTGGCCCAGCGGCATGCACTGTCCGAAACAAAGCGTTTGTAATCCAGAACCTCATGCGGGTTGGTGCTATTGCTCAAGGTTGTCCGCGGTACATATACCTCTCCCCAGGCCGTGTAGGTCTGATTCCAGAAGGCAGTTCCCCAGGCTGCATTCAAATTCTCGATGGTCCCGTATTTGGCCTTCAGAAATTCGCGAAATGCAAGCGTATCGCTTTCCGAATAGAACTCATTCATTTCGCAGTTGATTTCATTATCCAACTGCCAGCCGATGATTGCCGGATGTCCGGCATAATGCTCTCCCATCCGTTCTACCAGATTTCTTGTGAACCGCTGATAAATATGAGAGTTGTAATTGTAATGTCTTCTGGCCCCGTGCCGATAAAGGACGCCATCCTGCCTTGCATTCAGGACCTCCGGATATTTGTCCGTCATCCAGGCCGGTGGCGTTGCCGTGGGCGTACAGAAAATCACATTCATCCCCTTCTCCGAGCACAGATCCAGAAATGCATCAAAGAACTCCCATGTATATTCGCCTTCTTTAGGTTCAAATTTATTCCAGGAAAACTCCGCGATACGAATCACCTCGATACCGGTTTCCAGCATCCGATCAAGATCCCCGGCCCACATGCTGCTATCCCAATGTTCCGGATAATAATCTGTTCCCATAATGATACGATCGCCATTCAACAGATAACTCATCGTTTCTTTCCCCTTTCTTATAGTTTTTACTTTACTCCTTTACTGCTCCCGCTGTCAGTCCGGACATAAAGTATTTAGATGCACACAGGAAGGCAACGAGCAGCGGCAGCACTGCACAGGTACTTGCCAGCATCATTGCGCCATAATCGGTTCCTCTGTCACTTACCATCGACCGCAGCATCAAAGGCAGTGTCTGCAGCTTCGGACTTTTCAGGATCATCATCGGCTGCATGAAATCATTCCAGACATTTACGAAATTCATGATGCCAAGGGATGCATATGCCGGCAGAAGAATCGGAGCAACAATGCGGAAAAACACAGTCCACTCGGAGCAGCCGTCGATTCTGGCCGCCTCTACCAAAGAGGCCGGAACGTTGTTTTTACAATACTGGCGCATCCAGTAAATACCAAACGCATTGGCACAGTTCGGAATAATCAATGCCCGCATGGTATCCACCCAATGGAACTTGCTCATCATGATGTACCATGGAATAATTCCGGCCGTGGACGGAATCATCATTGTTCCAAGGAGAATGGCAAACAGCACCGAGCGCCCCGGGAAGTTATATACAGCGAACGCATATCCTGCAATCGAGCAGAAGAAAAGGACCAGTGCCACATATGAAAACGATATGATGCAGCTGTTCTTGAATGCCCGCAGGAAATCAATGGCGTCATTCATGTTGATAAAGTTTGTCTTCAGGTTGCTGCCGAACGCCAGATACGGCGGGAAGGTATAAATCTCCTGTGTTGTTCTCGTTGACATCACGAACATGTCGTAAAACGGGAAGAGCATAATTACCGCAACAATGATCAGGACTGCATACAGTGCGATGGTTTTCCCTTTCGGTGCAAATCTGGCTATTAAAATCAGCGCAACCGCAATTGCTGCTATTATCAGGAGTAATCTCATGGTTATCTTCCCCCTTTCTTAGCCAGTCTGGCTTCCTTGCGCATTTCCTTCCGCTGGTGCTGAACCGCACGGTCCGCGATCAAGTCCGGATCCTTTTTGTCCTCGGTTGCCTTATTCACACAGGTGGAAATGATAACAATCATAATTGTGATAATGTAGGCAACTGCTGACGCATAGCCGTACAGATTTCCGCCCTGCGGTGCCTTTGACAGCAGGTATGTCATGAGCGTTAAGCCGCCGTTGTTCACACCTCCCTGCCAGTTCTGTCCCGTCAGAATGAATGGCTCCGTGAACAGGTTGAACATACCGATCGTCGACTGAATAACCGTAAAAATGATAATCGGCTTCAAAAGAGGAATGCAGATCCGGAACAAAATCTGTGTCTGACTGGCACCGTCGATCTGTGCTGCCTCGTAGATATCATTGTTAATCCCCTGCATACCGGCCAGATAAATAACCATGTTCCATCCAATCCACTTCCAGGCGAACATGATAATGACAGCTACCTTGATGAGGGATCCGTCTCCGCCAAGCCAGTTTATTTTTTCACCTCCCAGCAGCGTTACAAACCAGTTGATAACACCGTAGTTGTTGCCAAACATCATCTGAAACACAATCGATATGGCAACCGAGCTTGTTACCATCGGCATAAAGTAAATGGTTTTAAAGATATTTTCACCCTTTACCAGCTTGGAATTCAAAATAAAAGCCAATGTCAGGCCGCCCAACAGGATCGGAATATGTGCAATAATTCCGATTACAAGCGTATTTTTCAATGCTTTCCAGAACAGGACATCCTTGAAGATATTGATGTAGTTTTCCAGTCCGATAAAATGCATCGCCGATAGGCCATCCCATCGGAAGAAGCTAAGATAAAAGCCATATGCAATCGGGAATAATCCAAAGATTGCAAAAAGGATAAAGAACGGCGCGATATATACGTACGCCACCTTGTATTCTTTCCAGATTCTTTTTATGCCCATCCGTTCTTCCCTCCTTATTCAGAAAAAGGAGGCCGGGCTGTATGCCCAGCCTCCTTGAGGACGATCTTGCTGCTATTGACAGCTTTACTAGTAGAACGAATAATAATTAACTAGCTATATTTTGCGATGCTTCTTCAGGT
>CAVFRZ010000219.1:0-4152 GCA_963624875.1 Anaerovibrio sp. | reverse complement strand
CCATAAGCCTGCACCGCATCCGTGTGAAAAAGGATTCGATGCCCCGTCTCTGCCTCTGCACGGCGCACCACAGACGCCAGCGCAGCGATATCCTCAATGGTCCCGATTTCATTGTTGGCCAGCATCACCGACACGAGGAACGTATCCGGATGGTTCTCCAGCTCTTTTTCAAGTGCCTCCGCCTGCACGAAGCCTCGGCTGTCCACCGGAAGATAAGACACGCTCACGCCCCGGCTCTCCAGATATTCACAGGTATGCAAAACGGCATGATGCTCGATCTGTGTGGTGATGATATGCCCTTTTTCTTCCCCGCTTCCCAGCTGGCGCAGCGCTTCATAGGCTCCGATGAGTGCCCAGTTGTCCGCCTCTGTTCCGCCCGAAGTGAAAAAGATTTCCTTCCAGTCCGCACCAATGGTTTCTGCCAGCACCGTTCTGGCGCCGTCCAGTCTCGCCCTTGCCTGCTGCGCGGCCGGATAGGAGGGACTCGCATTGCCGTAAATGCTCTGCATGGCTTCTGTCATCTGTGTCAGCGCCTGCTGCCGCATGGGACATGTCGCTGCGTGATCCAGATAAATCATGACATCCTCCGCAATCCCTTGGGATAGTGATTTCGAAGCATTCCGCCCGAAGCCTTTCCCCAGCCAAGGGAGATTCCTTCCGTTGTAACAAGAACCCAGCCCTTCTGCGCCGGATCACAGGAAAGCGATTCTCCGCGAAGAAACCGCTCCGCATCCGCGCTCCCTGCCGGAAGCTCCATGGTCTGACAGACCTCCTCCGCATGAAGGCTCATAGCCAGCGAATGGGACGGCACAAAGCGCCCCTTCTGCATGGTGCCAAGCCACAGTCCCGGGCGGAGAACCCGCAGGCCATCCGTTGCGATCCGCTCTCCGTAAGGCATGAGGTACAGCTCCTCCCCAAAGCGCTTTGGAACACTGCCCGCTCTCTGCGCAATATGCAGAAGGGCATCTTCCCGGAGCGCCTCCCGCAGGAAGCTGCGCGCCGCCGTCAGCATCTCCTCGCCGGAGCTGGCAGCGAGGCCGTTCTCTTTTTTGCTCACGGTCCGTTTGCCGCTCTTGGACTTGCCGCGGCCGCCGGCCGTGCGCTTCTCGCCGGGAAAAGACATCATAAAGTCCGCTGCCCCCGTGGAAGGAGCCGGCTCTGAACGTCTCGTTCCCTCCTTTATAAGGACCGCCGCGAAATGTCCCTCTCCGTCCAGGCGGTGCGGCCATAAGCGAATTGTCTCCGCCATCTCCTGCATCGCCGCATTGCCGATGCCGCCGGCGCTCCATTCCGGCCGCCCGCAGGAAAAACCAAACTCCCGCATGCGCTCCCCCAGCTCTTCCGGTACATTCCATACAGTGAATTCCGGATGACGCCGGCAAAAGTCAGCAATGGTCTGCTCATCCTCCTCCGGCGCAAAGGTGCAGGTGGAATACACAAGTCTTCCGCCGCGCCCCACCATTTTGGCCGCCTGATCCAGGATTTGCCCCTGCCGCGCGGCACAGGTCCGCACGTTTTCCACACTCCACAGCTCCAGAGCCTGTTCCTCCTTGCGGAACATCCCTTCTCCCGAGCACGGAGCATCTACAACCACGCAGTCAAAGAACGATGCAAAATGCTCCGCCAGATGCTCCGGCGTTTCGTTGGTTACGATTGCATTCGGGATTCCCATACGCTCCACGTTCTGGGACAGGATACGGGCCCGCTGCGGGTGGATCTCGTTGGATACCAGAAGCCCCTCCCCCATCAGCATTCCGGCCAGCATCGTACTCTTGCCGCCGGGAGCCGCACACAGATCCAGAAACTTTTCTCCGGGCCCCGGCGCCGCCAGGGTCGCTACAGCCATGGCACTTGGCTCCTGCAGGTAATACAGCCCCGCCTCATGCAGCGGCGATTTACCGGGCCGCTCCTCCTCCGGATAATAAAAGCCATAGGATGCCCACGGAATGGGACGAAGATGAAGATTTTCCAGCACCGCCGGTACTCTTGCATGCTCCTCTTCCCAAGGATAGCCCAAACTCTGACTCTGCATCGGAGGATCCGTCTCCAGTCCTCTCTCTCCGGAGTTTCCGTTCGGGGAGCATTCCCACTCTGCGGGGAGCTTGAGCGGATTCAGGCGCAGACCTCTTGCCCGCGGCTTCTCATAGGAGGCTCGAAATTCTTCGTACTCCGCATCTCCCAGAAGCGCTTTCATTCGATTTTCAAATTCGGACGGAAGTGTAAACATACGTCTCATCCTTCCAGCAGCATCGCACGGAGAATTCCTGCCCGCTTATATTCCCGTTTTCCTGCGCCGAGGCCGTTTTTTTTGATTACAAATTCAGCCGGAAGCGAGTCTCCGGTCCGAAGGGCCGCAGCGACGGCAGCGCCGGTCGGTGTAACGAACTCCCCTGCATCCGGCATGATGTGAAGCCGCAGTCCATGGCTGCGCGCAATCGCCGCCACCGCCGGTACCGGTATTGGTAAAATCCCATGCTGACAACGCACAGTCCCGGTCCCCTCGTACAGAACCGGCACAATAGCCTCTGTAATGTTCTCTCTTACCTGCAGGTCATCGTAGCAGACAGCAATGGCAATGATATCAGCGATGGAATCAATAGCGCCAACCTCATGGAAATGCACTTCACCGATGGGCTTTCCGTGAACCTCGGCCTCGGCCTCGGCCACAATCCTGAAAATGCGCTTGGCAAGCGCTCTTGCATTCTCAGACATCTGGGTCCGATCGAGAATATCATAGACCTGCTGCAGGTTCCGGTGCTCGTGGTGATGCCCCTCATGGTGGTGCGCGTCATGGGACAGGTGTCCCTCGTGACCGTGATGTTCACCCTGATCCGATTCCACGGTACACTCCTCCTTCACGCCGTGACAGCAGGATGCCTCGCCGTGGCTGTGAACATGTCCGTCACCATGCACATGCGGCGCTTCTGCCGCAGCACCGAACAGCCACTCCATGTCGTGGTCGTGATTCTCGTGGGCTTCGTCCAGAATCACATCAAAGTCCCAGGCCTCGATGCCGCTCTTTAATACCTGTGAAATCTGAATGTGAAAGCCCTCCGCCGGCACACTGGCAAGCGCCTCTTCCAGCTTCCCGCGGTCTGCTCCCAGCCCCAGAAGTGCGCCCACGGTCATATCTCCACTGATGCCGGAATAACATTCCAAATACAGCTTGCTCATTCTTCCTCCATAGTAACTATTCCGTGCCCATTCGCAAAATTACTGCTGCGCAGCTTCTCTTTTGCTCATGTAGCGTTCTCGCCACATAAAAATAAATATGCAGTCCCCGTCACGATTTCCGTACAGAATATCCGAACTTGCCCAGCTTCTCCCCCAGTGCATAATACTCACCGTGCGAGTAGGCGATCAGGTCCGCGCGTTCCAGATCCAACCGTCCCTTCTCATCCAGAAGAGTCGTATCTACATCCGTCGAAAGGACCTCGGCAACATACATATCGTGTGCACCGAGCTCCAGCTTGTGACGTACAACGCACTCCAGGCACAACGGACTCTCCGCAATACCGGGTACCTTCACATGCTTCGAAGGAAGTCTTGTCAGCTTCATTTCCTTCCATTTATCAACATCCCGGCCGCTTTTGACGCCCACCCAGTCCGTCGCATAGGTCAGATCACGGGTTGTCAGATTGATGACGAACTCTCCCGTTTTCTCAATGTAGTCATGGGTCAGACGGGAAGGCCGAATCGATACGGACACCATCACCGGATCCGAGCAAACCGTTCCCACCCAGGCAGCTGTCATCATATCATCGTGTCCCTCTCCGTCCGAAGAGGTAATAATTGCAGCCGGTACCGGATACAACAGGTTCGACGGCTTCCAGTATTCACGATTTGTTGTCTCTTTCATTTTCGTCCTTTCTATGCCGCATCGGCTGCGGCAGCCCCAATCTTTCTGCATCCGCAGGCAGCAGTACCATCGAACGTCGTATATTGACCAAATAAGTCATCGCATGGTGAAGGCAGAATCTCTCATGATATGTGCTATAATTACTGGCGCTTGAGCTGCACCGCACGCACCACTGCCTGCTGCAGCCCGAAATTGTCCCCATTAGTGCATCCTAGGCCAGTTATTTTAAAAACGATGCACTAGTAGAACGAATAATAATTAACTAGCTATATTTTGTGATGCTTCTTCAGGTG
>CAVFRZ010000218.1:0-4178 GCA_963624875.1 Anaerovibrio sp. | reverse complement strand
CCATCCATCTCTACGGGCAGGAGGTTGCAGACGAGACCTATGCCATCGCCAAGAGCGATATGCTGGTAAAGGGCGAAGGCGAGCAGTCCAACAACATTTTCTTCGGCTCTACGATCTCCAATGATGGATTCAGTGGACAGACCTTTGACTTTTGTCTTTCTAATCCCCCATTCGGCACACCGTGGAAGACGGATTTGAAGGCGTGGGGCGACATCAAGAAGGATGACATTGCCGACAGCCGCTTTGTTGTGAGCTATCAGGGTAAGAATTTCTCGCTGATCCCCGATATCGGCGATCCGCAGATGCTGTTCCTTGCCAATAACATCAGCAAGATGAAGCATGATACGGAGCTGGGCACCCGTATCGTGGAGGTACATAACGGTTCCTCGCTGTTCACGGGCAAGGCCGGTCAGGGTCCGTCCAACCTGCGGCAGTACATCATCGAGCGGGATTTACTGGAGTGCATCGTGGCGGTTCCGGAGAAGATGTTCTACAACACCGGCATCGGCACATATCTGTGGGTACTCTCCAACAAGAAGGAGGCGCGCCGCCGCGGCAAAGTCCAGCTGATTGATGCGACATCTTTCAAAAAGCCTCTGCGCAAGAACTTGGGCGAAAAGAACTGCGAGCTCACCAAGGAGATCCGCGAGCAGATCCTGACGCTGTATATGGCCTTTGATGAGGCCGATTCGCAGTATAGCAAGGTGTTCGACAACTCCGAGTTCGGCTACTGGGAGGTGCCGGTTTATACGCCGCAGTTGGATGAAAACGGTCAGCCCATCGTAGATAAGAAGGGCAAGCCAGTAAAGCCGACCACCGACAAGGAACAGGTGCCCTTCAGCTACGAAGGCGGCATCGATGCCTTTATCGAAAATGAAGTAAAGCCCTATAATCCGCTGGCCTATACAAAGCACGGCACGGAAAAGATCGGGTATGAGCTTTCCTTTACCAAGTATTTCTATCAGCCGGTACAGCTGCGCACGCTGGAGGAAATCACAGCCGACATCCGCGCCGTGGAAGCAGAAACCGACGGCCTGCTGGATGAGATCATGGGAGGCTGAAGATGAGGTACGAGGAATATATAGAAGCCGGCACGCCTTGGTGTGAAAAGCATCCAGCTCACTGGCAAATTGTCAAATTTAAGAGTCTGTTTTCCTTGGGGAAAGGACTGAATATAACCAAGGCTGACCTGATTGAAAAAGGAGTTCCAGTTATTAGCTATGGGCAAGTTCATGCAAAATGCAACAGTGGAGTCGGACTAAACAGCAGCTTGTTCCGATATGTGGACAAGACGTATGCGAATTCAAATGAGCAGTCTCTTGTTCACGAAAATGATTTCATATTTGCAGATACATCAGAGGACAGAGAAGGTTGCGGTAATTGCGCCTTTGTTGACTCCGATTTAATGCTATTCGCAGGCTACCACTCAATTATTGCAAGAAACAAAGGGACTGAAAATAACAAGTACATCGCATATCAGTTTTTGACAGATATGTGGAGATATCAAATACGTAGCAATGTTGATGGCGTCAAAGTTTTTAGCGTAACAAAGGCGATACTCAACAAATCCAGCATTTTACTTCCGCCCCGTGAGGAGCAGGATCAGATCGTGCGCTATCTGGACTGGAAGGTGTCCTGCATCAATAAGCTCATTCACGGCTACCAGCGGCAGATTAAGCTGCTGGAGGAGCGGTATACATCAATGGTAACGGATGCGGTCATTCATGGCATCAAGGAAAATGTACGTTTTGTGACCGCCGATATACAAGGATTTGACCATATGCCTGATACATGGGAGACGGTTCAAAACAAAAGAATTTTTCGGGAAAGATCAGAGACATCTCAAACCGGAACGGAAACACTGTTGAGTGTATCCAAAAGATTCGGAGTAAAACCATACAACGAGTTAGAAGAAAATGAAAAATTAGCAACAATCAAACCGGCGGAGTCTTTAGTTGGTTATAAGAAAGTATCACCGGGAAATCTCGCAATGAATATAATGCGTGCCCGAAACGGTAGCTATGGCATTTCTGATTACGAGGGAATTGTGAGCCCGGCGTATTGCGTATATGAATTGGCAATGCCGACAGATAGCAGATATATGCATTATCTACTGAAAACGCCACAGGTGATTAGTTTATTTGAAGCGTATTCTTATGGTATATGTGAACATAGAAGACGGTTGTATGCTCCGGATTTTTTGCGCTTATACTTACCGATACCACCTGTCGAAGAACAGAAAGAAATTGCAGATTATGTTGCTGTTGAGGAAAAAAAGAAACACAGTCTGGTTAAACAACTTGAGAAGCAAATCGCCCTTCTTAAAGAATACCGCACCCGCCTGATCTCCGATGTGGTTACGGGGCAGATGGATGTTCGGGGAGTTACCGTGCCGGAGTATGTGCCGGAAACGGATGAAGAAGATGAAGAAATAGATGAAACCCTCAGTGATGCCGGAGAAGAATCGGAGGTGTAGCTATGGCAGAGGATAAGGTTTCTGCAACAGAGGAAAAACAAGGCGAAATTGTCATTTACCAGGCAGAGAGCGGAGATACCAAAATTGATGTCCGCTTTGTGGATGAGACAGTATGGCTGACACAGGCGCAGCTGTGTGAGCTGTACCAGACAAGCAAATCAAACGTAAGTGAGCATATCAAGCATATATTTGAAGAAGGAGAATTGGACGAGGATTCAGTTGTCCGGAAATTCCGAACAACTGCCGCTGACGGAAAACAATATAATGTGACCCATTATAATCTTGATATGATCATCTCCCTTGGCTACCGTGTAAAATCCAAAATCGCCACACAGTTCCGGCGCTGGGCCACAGAGCGCCTGAAGGAATACATGGTGAAGGGATTTACCATGGATGACGAGAGGCTCAAGAAGCTCGGCGGTGGCAGCTACTGGAAAGAGCTTCTGGACCGCATCAGGGATATCCGCTCTTCCGAAAAGGTGATGTATCGTCAAGTACTCGATTTGTATGCTACCAGTGTGGATTACGATCCAAAAAGCGCAGAGTCGATGGCATTTTTTAAGATGGTGCAGAACAAACTGCATTACGCAGCGCATGGTCATACGGCGGCAGAGGTCATTTATGAACGCGCGGATGCAGATAAACCATTTATGGGACTGACTGCATTTGCCGGAGATTTTCCGACAGCGAAGGACATCGTCATTGCAAAAAATTACCTGTCAGAGGATGAACTGAGAATTTTGAATGGGATTGTCTCGGGATATTTCGATTTTGCAGAAGTGCAGGCAATGCGACATAACCCGATGCACATGAGCGACTATGTGGAGCATCTGGATCGGGTGCTGGCATCCACTGGCGAAAAGGTACTGGTCGGTGCCGGGAAGGTAAGCCACAAACAGGCCATGGAGAAGGCCGGCAAAGAGTATCAGCGTTTTCTGGTGCAGAATCTGTCACCGGTGGAGGAAGCATATCTGGAAACGATAAAAGCTGTGGAAAAAACAGCAAAGAATAAGTCAAGGGAGGGGTAAATTTGCCAGGAGTTACGAATACCAAAGAGAACGGCTTTGAAACCCTGATCGTGGATTGGCTTAGGTTGCACAATGGTTACGAACAGGGCAACAAGGCGGAATATAATAAAGACTATGCGGTAGATGAAGGACGGCTGTTTCGCTTTTTGCAGTCCACGCAGGCAGAGAAGCTCAAGGAGCTGCGCATTCTGGACAGCGACCTTGAAAAGACGAAATTCTTTCAGCAGTTGAACAAGAAGCTGAAGTCTGACGGCGTCATCGACCTGCTGCGCAAGGGTATGCGCTATAAGCACCTGCATCTTGATCTGTTCTATGTCCGCCCCTCTGCCGATAACAAGGACGCGGCTGCATTGTATGCAAAGAATATTTTCAGCGTAACACGGCAGCTGCAATATTCCAAGTTCAATCCCCTGCTGGCGCTGGATGTGTGCATCTTCCTGAATGGTCTGCCCATCATCACGATGGAGTTGAAAAACCAGCTGACCAAGCAGAACTATCGGGATGCTATCAAGCAGTACCGGACCGACCGCAGCCCGGCGGAGCTGCTGTTTGGCTTCAAGCGCTGCATGGTGCATTTTGCTGTGGATGACAATGAAGTTTGGATGTGCACGGAGCTTAAAGGGGATAAGAGCTGGTTTCTGCCCTTCAACAAGGGTTATCGTGACGGCGCGGGC
>CAVFRZ010000217.1:0-4202 GCA_963624875.1 Anaerovibrio sp. | reverse complement strand
CTTCAGACGGGCGCCAATGATGTTTACGATGTGCATACGCAGGACGGACAGAGCATTTTGATTCCGGTTATCAAGGACTGCATTCTGGATGTGAATCTGGAAGCAGGCACAATGACGGTTCATTTGCTGCCGGGGCTCAGGGATCTACAGAAAAAATGAATTTTCATATTCTGACGCTGTTTCCGGATATGGTGACAGACGGACTTCACACCAGCATACTGGCAAGAGCCATGGAGAAGGATCTGATTTCCGTAGAGGCTGTCAATATCCGGGACTATACGACAAACCGGCACGGCAAGGTGGACGATTATATCTATGGCGGCGGTGCCGGACTTCTTATGCAGGCACAGCCGGTGTATGACGCCTGGAAGGCCCTGGAAGAGAAAATTCAGCGAAGGCATCCGGAACGGCCGACCGGCAAACGCACGCGCGTCGTGTTCCTGACGCCGGTCGGGCGTGTCTTCAACCAGTCCATGGCGCAGGAGCTTGCCGGGGAAGAGGATCTGATCCTTCTATGCGGTCATTATGAAGGCATTGATGAGCGCGTTCTGGAAGAGATTGTTACGGATCCGATTTCCATTGGGGACTTTGTCTTAACCGGCGGTGAGCTTCCGGCAATGATGATTGTCGATGCCGTGTCCCGTATGGTGCCGGGAGTTCTCGGCAATGAAACATCTGCACAAACCGATTCGTTTCAGGACGGACTTCTGGAGTATCCGCAGTATTCGCGGCCGGAAGTGTGGAACGGAAAAAGAGTTCCGGAGATCCTTTTATCCGGAGATCACGCCAAGGTAGATGCCTGGCGTTTGGAGCAGTCTTTGGAGCGGACCAGACAGATGCGGCCGGATTTGTATGCGGCCTGGATGGAAGCACATCCGCCTGCCCCGCCGAAGAAAAGAAGAAGGAAGACCTTGCATCAGCCGGGTGCGTGTGATAACATGTGAAAGCTGTGCTGTGAGGTACAGAAGTATTATTTTAGAGAAACTATTCGTAATGACGCTGCGAGTGGCCGGTACACGGTTTGCGGCGGTCAGGGAATAGGGATCATTGAGTAAGGAGATGGTCCTCTGTCGGATCAGCGGGAATGCCCCGGCAAGAACATCCAGAAAAGGAGATTATATCATGAGCATTATCAGCGAAATCGAAGAGAGCCAGAAAAAGGAAGTATCTGCATTCAACGTTGGTGATACCGTTCGCGTACACAACAGAATCGAAGAGGGCAAGCGCTCCAGAGTACAGATCTTCGAGGGAACTGTTCTGAAGATTCAGGGCGGCGGAAGCCGGAAGACCTTCACGGTTCGCAAAGAGTCCAGCGGAATCGGTGTAGAGAAGACCTGGCCTTTGTATTCTCCCAATGTAGAGAAGGTAGAGGTTGTTCGTCATGGTAAGGTCAGAAGAGCGAAGCTCAACTATTTGAGACAGCTTAGCGGCAAGAAGGCTAAGGTTAAAGAGCAGATTCGCTGATTCGTTTGAGAATTGATGACGCGAGGAGCCGCACTGCATGGTCAGTGCGGCTTTTCTTATTACTTAATCAGACTCAGAGGTGATCATGCGCAGCAACCGCAGACGTACCCGGAATTTTACGGGTCTTACTTTTTATGAGGAAAAGGGAGCATCCAAGACGCAGCGCCTGACGGAGGTACTGCAATGGCTGGCCTATACCGTGATTGCGCTGTTTCTGGCCGTCGTGTGTTTTCGCTTTTTTGGCTTTCGCGTCAGCGTGGTGGGTAATTCCATGGAGCCGGAGATTTCTGCCGGTCAGAATGTGCTGGTCAATCGAATTGCCTATCGAATGAGCTCGGCGGAACGGGGAGATATCATTGCCTTTTATCCGGGCGGTGATGAAAGGATGCATCCGTCTATTAAGCGAATCGTGGCGATACCGGGGGATTCCGTGCAGATTATTAATGGGGTTCTTCTGGTAAACGGCGTGCCGAGCACGTATTCGGAGAGCTACAGCAGTATTCAGAAGGCGGGACTGGCGGAAGAGCTTTTGATTCTGGATGACGGCGAGTATTTTGTGATGGGTGATAATCCGGAAGAGAGTGAGGACTCCCGCTCTGCATCCCTTGGAACGATTGCAGAGGAGACTATCATCGGAAAGGTCTGGCTGACGATTCCGATATAAGAAGAGGAATGGAGAGATAAAAGATGGATTACCAGTGGTATCCCGGACATATGACAAAGGCGCGGCGCATGATGCAGGAAAATGTTCGCCTGGTGGATCTTGTGATCGAGATTCTCGACGCGCGCGTGCCGTTATCCAGTCGGAATCCGGACATTAATCACCTGGCACAGGGCAAACAGCGTCTCATCATCCTGAGCAAGGCGGATCTTGCGGATCCGAAGCAGATCGAGCGCTTCGTACAGGCCTTTGAGAAGGACGGTGCGGCCGTGATCGCGCTGGACGCAAGGACCAAAAAGGCCAATGCCCAGATCATGAAAACGCTGCAGCGCATCACCAAAGAGAAAAAGGAACGGGACAAAAAGCGGGGCATCATCGGCCGGCCGGTCCGGGCCATGATCTGCGGGATCCCAAATGTTGGAAAATCCACATTCATTAATACGCTCTCCGGTCGGTCCAGCGCCAAGACCGGCAATAAGCCGGGGGTGACGAAGGGCAAGCAGTGGATTTCCTTTGCGGGGCTTGAGCTTTTGGATACACCGGGGATTCTCTGGCCGAAATTCGAGGATCAGACGGTGGGCATTCATCTGGCACTGGTGGGATCCATTCGCGATGAGATTCTGGATGAGGAGGAGCTGGCAAGGCACCTTCTGAAAATCCTGATTATGCGGTATCCATCCTTACTTTCGTCCAGGTACGGAGCCGGGAAGAACAGCAGCTCTGATTCATTGGCGGCAGATATGCCGGATCAGACGGCACAATTTGTGAAGGCTATGGAAGTTGCTGCGGAAAGTGAATATAA
Source organism: Anaerovibrio sp. (assembly GCA_963624875.1). Classification (GTDB taxonomy): domain Bacteria; phylum Bacillota; class Clostridia; order Lachnospirales; family Lachnospiraceae; genus CAG-791. The sequence continues at coordinate 1,275 of CAVFRZ010000217.1, read as the reverse complement.
TGACAGCAAGCTGCATGAGCTGCTCGTCATTATTGCGCAAAGACGCAACCTTCTTCGCAGCGGCGGCGAGCCGGACCCGAAACGGGCGGCGCACCTTTTACTGGATGATTTCCGCTCCGGCCGAATCGGAGCAGTTACGCTCGATACACTGGACTGATCAATAGTACGGCTTTCGTCCGCACATTGCTTTCAACATTTGAAAATGCCCGACGGCATTTTACCCAGAAAGGGATATAGGAATGAAGAATACAGGCAGAACCATTGTTTCAACGGTGTTGTGGTTTGCGGCAGTCATTGCACTGTCCTGGCTTTTGATTACCTTTGTGGCCCAGAGAACCGATGTAAACGGTTCTTCCATGTATCCGACACTGGAGGATGGGGATCAGCTGATCGCGGATAAGTTATCCTATCGGTTTAAGGATCCGGAGCGCTTTGATATCATCATTTTCCCTTATCAGTATGCGGACAAAACCTATTTCATAAAGCGTATCATCGGTCTTCCCGGAGAAACGGTCCGGATTGATGATGAAGGAAATATATACATCAACGGTACGCTCCTGAAGGAGAACTATGGATACGAACGGATGGAGTATGCCGGACTTGCCGCTGAGGAGATTCAACTGGCGGACGATGAGTACTTTGTCCTGGGAGATAACCGGAATGTGTCGGAGGACAGCCGGTATCCGGATGTTGGCTGCATTAAACGGGAAGACATCATTGGCCGTGCCTGGCTGCGGATTTATCCGTTTTCCAAATTCGGCGTATTAAGCGGAAAGTAGGACCTATGACGAAGAAGGAAGAAGCTGCCCTGCGGCGCGAGGAGCGTCTGCACAAGGAGCAGGAACGCGTAGCAGGTATGCGGGCCTTTGAACGAGGAGCGATCCTGCGTGCATTCGGAGACCGTCTGCCGGCAGGAAAGGATGTACAGGAACTCTTGATCTGCGGCATTGATGAAGCAGGACGTGGACCGCTCGCAGGACCGGTGGTGGCAGGTGCCTGCATTCTCCCGGCGGATCATGACCTTTTATATCTTAATGATTCCAAGAAGCTTTCGGCGAAAAAGCGTGAGGAGCTGTATGAGGTCATTGTGGAGGAGGCCGTTGCCTGGTCGGTTGGCATTGCAGAGCCTGGTCGGATTGATGAAATCAATATCCTGCAGGCGACGTACGAGGCCATGCGGGAGGCCATCGCAGGTCTGAAGGTGCGGCCGGATGCATTGGTCAACGATGCAGTTACGATTCCGCAGGTGGATATCCTGCGGAATCGTAACTGCAT
>CAVFRZ010000216.1:0-4231 GCA_963624875.1 Anaerovibrio sp. | reverse complement strand
AAATGCCATCGGGCATTTTCGAGTATCAAATTCGAGATGGGTGCTGAATAGTTACAAACTTTCATACTTTCATAAAGTAAGCAGCTATTCCTCCGCCGGCTGCCGCGAAGTCAAAAGGCGAATTCCGTTCAGTTCAATATCGTCCTGCACAGGAATCAGGATATACTCTCTGCCGCCTATAACCTTTGTCGTAATCATAGCAGACATCTCTTCCTTAACGGTAATTTTGACACTGGGCGATTTGAGCTCCATAACCGTTTTGCCGGCCAGGTTCTCCGCATGGAAGGTTTTACCCTCTCCCATCTCCTGATCATAGATTTCATCAAACCGCTCCAGCGTCGCAGGCTCTACGCCGGAATCGCTGAGCATACGGCGGACCTCTGTCTTGCCCAGCTCCAGCGATTCATCCCGTTCCTGGCTCTGGCGAACCATTTCGTTCAGCGAATCCGTCAGGTTCTTTACATTTTCAAAATCGCAGTCACGCCCCAGTGTCTGCTCCACCATGCCAATGAACAGGTCCTTTTGTACGGATTCCGTAAAGGGCATATCGCCGCCGATGAGACCGTCCATCAGCTCCGGATGGCGTTCGTCCTCCTTTTTGGCATAGTAGAGAATGGAATGGATATCCGCTCCCCGGTCATGGAAGGCAGGATACAGGAACCCCAGCTCCGGCATCTGAACGCCCAGATCGCTTTTTTTGTTCACAAAGGTAAGTGTGTTCTCATCATAGCAAAGGCCCTCCTTCACTTCCACGACAGGGCAGATGCAGCAGAGCATAAAGGAATAGATGTTCTCACTGGCATCGTCCATATCGATTCCGTCGGAGGTTCTGCCCGGTACGTCATACACACCGTGCGCCAGCACGATCAGATGGCGGCCGGCAAGATCCAGGTTTTCCAGAATATGCGTAAAGAATTCCCGGTTCAGCTCTTCATCCTTGAAATCCGACTGCAGCATCCGGAACATCATCGCCTGCTTGCCGCCCACAGCCTCTTCGCTCAGTGGGAACTCTATGGTGAACAGGTTTTTGCCGATCTTGCCGGTCAGAGTCTTGCGGAACAGCTCGCAGTACTTCTCCAGCTCCTCCTCCGGCAGCGCATGAAACGTTTCCCTCAGCTGGGTAATAATGCCGCCGTCCTCTCCGGCAAAGCACCCGGTCATCCGGTCGATAACGCATTTACTCTTCGTCATGGTCTTTCTGATTTCCTGAATTTCCTTACGATCCATTCTGTCTTGATGTACTCCTTCCGCTATGTTCATTCGTTCAGCACCTGCCGATTTCAATCGTGAACTTGCCTGCAAGCAGGGGGTTCACGTTGAAATGCGGCAGGTGCTGAAACCAGCATGCCTGCTCACGCAGGCATCACCGCAAATAAAAATCAGCCGCTCCGTGTCTGCGACACTCTCGCAGCTCTGTGAGGGCCTTGGTTGCCACTTTTTCTGTAACCTGCTACACTTACGCTCATGAATAAAAAGAAAAACAACAAGCAACTATTGTGGGCACTGATTTCCCTTCTCCTTGCGGTCATGTCCGTCTGGGCCGTCATGAGCCAGAGCAAGGAAATGAGTATGTCCGATCTGATTGCAGCACTGTTCGCCTGCCATCCCGGATGGCTGATTCTGGCGGTGATCTGCATGTTCGGCTACATTGCCTTTGAGGGAATTGCCATCTGGTATCTCCTGCGTCACTGCGGCTATAACCGCCGTGTGGGGCAGGGTATTCTCTATGCGTCCTCCGACATTTACTGCGCCGCCATCACGCCTTCTGCGACCGGCGGCCAGCCGGTATGTGCCTGGTTCATGCTGCGGGACGGCATTCCGATGGGCTTCATCACCGCCATATTGGCACTCTACCTGATTGCCCACACCTTTGCAACGCTAACCGTCGGATTTCTTACCGTGCTTTTGAATCCGTCCTCGTTCGGTGAGCTGACTCTGCTGGCCAAGCTCCTCGTCATTCTCGGATATCTGACGGTGACCGGCCTTGCCGTTTTATTCGTCTGCCTCCTAAAGAAGGCTGCAATGATCCAGCGCGTAGGGAACCGCATCATTGACTGGCTCACCCGCAAGGGCTGGGTGAAGCAGACCGTCTACTGGAAAAACCGCTTAGCCGGCGTTCTGGAGGACTACAGCAGCTGTCTGACCGTCATAAAGGGGAAGGAACGCATCCTCATTGTTCTCTTCATCCTGACCCTGCTGCAGCGTCTGTCACAGACCATTGTTCCGGCACTGGTTTATCTGGCGCAGGGCGGTTCCTTTTCCTATACAGGACAGGTCTTTGCGTCCCAGATTTATTCGGCCATCGGCTCCATGTGTATGCCGGTTCCCGGCGGTATGGGCATTGCAGACTATCTGCTCTATACCGGTCTGAATGCGTTTCTTGAAAAGGAGGCCGCGCTCCAGCTCGAGCTTCTCTCCCGGAGCTGTTCCTTTTACCTGTGCGTATTCATCAGCCTGGTGATCGTCATTGCCGGATACATCAAGCGGCACCGGTTTTATTTCCGCGCAAAGTGATGACGTTCCGTACAGATCTGGTATCTGTTACTGTAAAAATCCCAGGCAGCGGCTGCGCGTCTGCGCGAGCAGGCATGGTTGTTTCAGCCGCATCTTAATTTTCCTTCAAAAACCTCCTGCAGACATTGCCTGCAGGAGGTTTTTTCTACATATCCAGCGCCCGGTGCTCCACCCGTTTCCACTTCCTCTCCGGGAAAAAGCATGCCCGAACCGAACAGAAAATATAGACCAGCATGAACACCGGCGATGTGATGATAGCCGGCAGCATATCCCGCAGGGAAATGTGGTTGAACCTGGCTGCACCGGCAATCGGCACGCATGCCGCGAGCATCCCCAGCAGAGATATATCGATCGACAGCCAGAAGATCAGCTGCCAGTATTTCCACATGAAAAAGCCGTTGATCAGCATCAATGCAAAGCTCATCCAGGAAACCGGTCCCATGAGAAGGAGCATCAGGGCATCCATTCGCTGCAGAATGTTCCGCCCGGTCATGAGTTTGGCCTCCGGTCTTTTTTGCAAAAGTGAAAGACCATACAGGTGCAGAATCTGATAGCTCCCTGTGCACCATCTGGCCAGTTGGTTCACCATTGGGCCGAATTGCCAGGGCTGCTCGTCGTAGCAAATCGCGGTGACGCAGAAGGCCGTGCGCCGTCCCTGCAGGAGATTCTGAATCGTGAATTCCACATCCTCTGTAATACTCTTCGTATTCCAGCCGTTCTCCAGCAGTTCCTTTTTCACAGCGAAGCCGGTCCCGGTCAGAAAGGCGGAAAGTCCAAGCTTTTCCCGTGCATAGGAGAAAAATGTGGAGTAGGTCGACCAGTACACCGTATACCACTTCGTGATGATGGAGGTGTACGGCTTTCCCGCCAGCCGGTTTCCCTGCACAATATCGTCCCCCGCATTCATCTGCGTATTAATCTCTGTGAAGAAATCCGGTCGTACGACATTGTCGGCATCAAAGATTGCAAAGGCATCAAAGGAATCTCCTGCGTCCCGCAGAATCTGCGGAATCCCCCAATTCAGTACCGCTCCCTTTCCGGTCGTCGGACCATCAAAGCGCTCATACACCGTAACAAACGGATATTGGCGGCCGACGGCGGCTGTCCGATCCGTGCAGTGATCCGCCAGCAGAAAGACATGCAGGTACCCGGCCGGATAATTCGCCTCCGCAATGCTTTTTAAAAGCGACGGAAGCGCCTTTTCCTCGTTGCGCGCACAAACCACGATCGCAAAACGATTTTTCTGCCGCACCAGCGGGAAATGCTTTTTCTGTCTCGTAAGTCCCAGAGCCGCTACAACCACAATCCAGGCCATAACGAGGCTCAGAATCGCCAGCAGCACTCCGCATACCTTTGCCGGAGCCGGAAGCGCCGGTGATCTCAGCAGTTCCTGCACCAATATAAACAACGGACTGTACAGGGAAGATTTCATGTGTGCTCTCTTTCCGCTTCACCTTTCAGTAACAGCTGTATTATTTCAATTCATACACTTCTCGTACAGAGTACCATTCAATTGTGAAAAAATCTGCTGCCTGCCATAAATTTTTTATAAATAAAGAGGGCAAAATTTCTTTTGCCCTCACAGGATACCGGATCATCTCCGGCCAGCCCCATCTCGAATTTGCGATAGCAAATTCGAGATGGGTGCTGAATTGTTACTATCTCAAACTTCCCACATCAAAAGTGGGCTTGCACCTTGAAAACTCAATAGTTTAAC
>CAVFRZ010000215.1:0-4242 GCA_963624875.1 Anaerovibrio sp. | reverse complement strand
AGCACAGATGCCCGTTTCAAAGGACGCCTTGCTGTTGCAGTTCTCAGTAATATCCAACCTCGAAATGCATGATGACCGCAATGTCGCGGATGAATTCGCCCTCCTTAAGCGCGATGTCTCTGTGATCGGTAAGGAAAGGCATCTCTGCCTCTTCGTCATCCTCTGTGTCCATCTGCACCTCAATCCAGCTCTTTTCAGCAGCGATCGCTGCGTCAATTGCCGCATCAATGGTCTCGCCGTGGAAGGCACAGCCCTCAAGATCCGGAAAGTATCCGGTATAGGTGTCGTCCTGCTCCTTGCGGAGTACAGCAGGGTATGTAAATGTCATAGCTACCTCTCTTGTGCCGCAGCATGCCTGCGACTGCACATGTAATAGTGTCGTGGCCTAGTACATCGATTTTTAAATAACTAGCCTAACTAACTGGCCCTTTTTCCTGATTGCACATGTCAAAAATCCTCAGCGTAGCCCGCTACGCCTACGTTTTTTGACATGCACCCTCAGAAAAAAGTTCTGCGTTATTAGGCCAGTTATTTTGCAAACGATGCACTAGTTTACGCGCTGAGTATACGTTAATACCCGGTTTGCAGGCAATAAAGATGTTTTATACAATAAAAAGGATTATATCTCTTTTGGACGCAGCTGACCACAAGGAGACAGAGGAGAAGGGAGTATACCAATGGCCGGTAATGGCAGGCGTCTGCCGGCGGTTATGAGCCGGAGCAGTTTAAAATACATGGCAGCAGCAACCATGCTGGTGGACCATATCACGCTGGCCTTCCTGGAACGCGTTCCGGACAGCGCAACCGGCTATATGCTGGCAGTTTCCTCGGATTTCTGGTATATGCTGGACCGCATAGGGCGAGGCATAGGGCGACAGGCTTTTGTTATTTTCGCCTTTTTTCTGGCAGAGGGATTTGTGCACACCAAAAGCCGGAGGCAGTATCTGCTGCGTCTGGCTCTGACGGCATTGGCGGCAGAGATACCGTTTCATCTTTTGATCTATACGGGGCCGATCGGCAGTATGCGGAGTGAAAACGCAAACACCATGGTGACGCTGTGCCTGGGGCTTCTGGCCATGTGGGCGCTGGAGCTGGGCAGAAGGCGGGGGACGGCCTGGAGCCTTGCCCTTTCCGGCTGCGGCGTAGTCGTCTGCTGTCTGGCTGCGCAGGAGCTGCCGTCGGACTACGGTGCCTGGGGAGTGGCTGCGGTCGTGATTTTCTATCTGCTGCGGGATGTTCCGTATGCAGGTCCTGCCGCGGTGTACGTGGTCATGTGCATTTGTTCCGTCACCGAAATTTTTGCTTTGCCGGGCTGCGTGCTCTTATGCATGTATAATGGAGAAAAGGGACGCAGCAGCGGAAAATTTTTCTATCTGTTCTATCCGCTGCATCTTCTGGCAATATGGATCGTTCGTATGCTTGTTGTGGGGTATTAATCGTACACGGAAAAGGGACCGTTATTATGCCGGCGATGTACCGGAAAAGGGGGAAGCATGGAACTAGAATTCATCGGAGCAGCGCATGAGGTGACGGGAAGCTGTCATTATCTGCATGTGGGGGGACTTAGTATTCTGATTGACTGCGGAATGGAGCAGGGGAAGAACCTGTTTGAAAATGCTCCGCTTCCCGTGACGCCGGCCAGCATTGATTATGTATTCGTGACGCACGCACACATTGATCATACCGGCATGCTGCCGAGGCTCTATGCAGATGGCTTCCGGGGGCAGATTCTCTGCACGGAGGCGACCAGGAATCTATCGGATGTTATGCTGCGGGACAGTGCGCACATCCAGACCCAGGAGGCTGAATACCGCAGCAAAAAGGCAGGAACAAGCGGCGGAAAGGAAGCGGAAAAGCCACTGTATACCATGCAGGACACGATGAATGTTCTGCAACACTTCCATGCGTACCCATATGATGCAAAGATTACGCTGTGTCCGGAAATCACCTTTCGCTTCACAGACATCGGACATCTTCTGGGCTCTGCCAGCATTGAGCTGTGGCTGACGGAGCGTGGTGAGACGAGGAAAATTGTCTTTTCGGGAGACATCGGCAACAGGAATCAGCCGCTTTTAAAGGACCCTGCGCTGACGGCGTCAGCGGATTATGTGGTCATGGAATCCACCTACGGCACAAGGCTCCATGAAAAGGTCAAAAGAGATCACCTGGAGCAGCTGACGGAGGTAATCCGGGGGACCTTATCCGGCGGCGGGAATGTTGTCATTCCGGCCTTTGCAGTCGGAAGAACGCAGGTTATGATGTACTTCATCCGCAAGATGAAGGCGGAAGGCCGGATGCCGGAGAATCCGGATTTTCCGGTATATGTGGATTCGCCGATGGCTGTGGAGGCGGTAGGGATTTTCGAGCGAAACGAGCGAACCTGCTACGACGAAGAGGCACAGGAAATTCTAAAAAGAGGTGAAAATCCGCTCTCCTTTCCGGGGCTTCATCTGGCATTGACCACGCAGGAGTCCATGGCCATCAATGACGACGAAGAGCCCAAGGTCATTTTAAGTGCCTCCGGCATGTGCGATGCCGGGCGCATCCGGCACCATATTAAGCACAACATAGAAAATCCGGCCTCTGCGATCCTTTTTGTCGGCTATCAAAGCGAGGGAACGCTGGGGCGGCGCCTTCTGGACGGAGCCGAAAAGGTGAAGCTCTTCGGAAAGGAATACCGGGTGCGGGCTAAAATCCTGCAGATGGACGGCTTCTCCGGACATGCGGACAAAGAAGGACTTCTCGAGTGGATACATGGATTTACCGGCAAGCCTCGGCAGGTCTTTGTGGTGCATGGAGACGATGAAACTGCTACGGCATTTGCAGACTGCCTCACGCAGGAGCACGACATCAAGGCCATGGCGCCCTATTCCGGGACCAAGTACGATCTGATCAAGGGGCAGTTCATAAGGATTGCCAAGCCGCGTCCCGTGGCAGGCAGGACCGGGGGAAAGGTACAGACGGCCTCCGGCTCCTACACCAAGCTGAAAATTGCGGCAGGGCGTCTTGCCAATGTCGTAGATAAGGCAGGGGGACTTCCCAACAAGGAACTGGACGCCTTCACGAAGGAACTCAATGACCTATGCAGACGGTATGGGATCGTGAAGTGAGGCCCCGAACGCCGGACATCCATCCGCCACCCTGTCGCTGACAGTAGTTAACATCGCAGGAGAAAGACTATGGCACTGATTGACGAGAATTTTATCAGCATGTGCAGTGATATCATTGCAAACGGCACAACAACCGAAGGGCAGAAGGTCCGTCCGCACTGGCCGGACGGAACGCCGGCGTACACCATCAAGAAGTTCGGTGTGGTGACGCGCTATGATCTGTCAAAGGAGTTTCCGGTTCTGACACTTCGAAGGACTCCGGTGAAAAGCGCCCTGGATGAGCTTTTGTGGATCTGGCAGAAGAAGTCCAACCGGATCGCCGACCTTCATTCCGGCGTCTGGGATGAATGGGCAGATGAAGAGGGAACCATCGGGAGAGCCTATGGCTACCAGATGGCCATCAAGCACTGTTATAAGGATGTCACAGAAGAGGGCATTCGGCATGCCTTTGGTGAGGATGCGGTAATTCTGCAGACTTCCTTTGCAGGTGATCAGCTGATCCCCGATTCGGAGGAGATGAAGCTGGCGAAGGCGGTGCAGGGGCCGGACGGGATCTGGTATATGGATCAGGTGGACCGGGTGATTTATGACCTCAAGAACAATCCGTTCTCGCGGCGGATTCTGACCAGCATCTATACGTTCAGCGATCTGCACGCAATGAATCTGCATCCGTGTGCCTACAGCATGACCTTTAATGTGATTCAGAAAAAGGACCATGATAAGCTTACGCTGAACGGTATTTTGAACCAGCGCTCCCAGGATATTCTGGCGGCCTTTGCCTGGAATGAATGGCAGTATGCGTGCCTTCTGGCGCTTCTGGCCCAGGTTTGCGATATGGAGACCGGCGAATTCGTGCATGTCATTGCAGATGCACATATCTATGACCGGCACGTGAATGCCGTCCGGGAGCTCATGAGCCGGGAGCCGAAGCCTGCTCCGAAGGTGTGGATCAACCCGGACGTTCATGATTTCTATCAGTTTACAAGAGAGGATGTGAAGCTCATCGATTACGAGGTGGCAGGCGGACAGATCAAGGACATACCGATTGCCATCTGATGATACTAGTACATCGATTTTTGTATCTGTTCAGCACCTGCCACATTTCAACGTGAATTGACTGCTTGCAGGCACA
>CAVFRZ010000214.1:0-4255 GCA_963624875.1 Anaerovibrio sp. | reverse complement strand
TTTCTTCCCAGAATCACGGCTATGCAGTGGACGAAACGTCGGTTAACCCGGAAATTGCACAGCCGCTCTTCTCCAATGTCAATGACGGAACCAATGAGGGATTGCTCTATAAGAACAAGAACATCTTTACCGTTCAGTTCCACCCGGAGGCTTGCCCCGGGCCGCAGGATTCCGGATTCCTTTTTGACCGGTTTATCAGCAACATTCGAAACGGCCGCAATACGGCAGCCGGAGAAAAGGAGGCCGAGTAATTATGCCCAAGAGACAGGATGTTAAAAAGGTAATGGTGATCGGCTCCGGCCCTATTGTCATCGGACAGGCTGCGGAGTTTGATTATGCCGGCACACAGGCCTGCCGTTCTCTGAAAGAGGAGGGCGTGGAGGTCTGCCTTGTGAACTCCAACCCGGCAACGATCATGACCGATAAGGACATAGCGGATGAGGTGTACATTGAGCCGTTAAACGCAAAGGTCCTGGAGAAAATTATTGAGAAGGAAAAGCCGGACTCCATTCTGCCGACCCTAGGCGGACAGGCGGGGCTTAACCTTGGCATGGAGCTGGCAGAATCCGGATTTCTGGATGCCCACGGCGTAAAGCTCCTGGGAACCACGGCGCTGACCATTAAAAAGGCGGAAGACCGTGAAATGTTCAAGGAGACGATGGAGAAGATCGGCGAGCCGGTTGCTGCCTCCGAGGTTGTAGAAAACGTAGAGGACGGCGTTGCCTTTGCGGAGAAGATCGGTTTCCCGGTGGTTCTGCGCCCTGCCTATACGCTGGGCGGTTCCGGCGGCGGCATTGCACACAATACAGCAGAGCTGCGTAAGATCCTTGAAAACGGTCTTCGTCTGTCTCGCGTGGGACAGGTGCTGGTGGAGCGCTGCATTTCCGGTTGGAAGGAAATCGAGTACGAGGTGATGCGTGACGGTGCAGGCAACTGCATTACGGTCTGCAACATGGAAAATATCGATCCCGTCGGTGTACATACGGGCGACTCCATCGTTGTGGCTCCCTCTCAGACGCTTTCCGACAAGGAATATCAGATGCTGCGTACAGCGGCACTGAATATCATCGATGAGCTGCAGATTACCGGCGGCTGCAACGTGCAGTTCGCTCTGCACCCGACCAGCTTTGAGTATTGCGTCATCGAGGTGAATCCGCGTGTGTCCCGCTCTTCGGCACTGGCTTCCAAGGCAACGGGATACCCGATTGCAAAGGTTGCGGCCAAGATTGCACTGGGCTTTACGCTGGACGAGATCAAGAACGCGGTAACCGGCAAGACCTATGCGTCGTTTGAGCCGACCCTGGATTACTGCGTGGTGAAGTTCCCGCGCCTTCCGTTTGACAAGTTTATTCATGCCAAGAGAACGCTGACCACGCAGATGAAGGCAACGGGCGAAGTCATGAGCATCTGCACCAGCTTCGAGGGCGGTCTGATGAAGGCGCTCCGTTCGCTGGAGCAGCACGTGGATGCGCTGGACAGCTATGATTTCAGCCATTTGTCCAAGGAGGAGCTGTTCGTTCGTCTGACCGTCGTAGATGATCAGAGAATCTGGGTGATCGCGGAGGCTCTGCGCAAGGGAATTTCCCGTCAGACCATTCATGAGATCACCATGGTGGATGAGTGGTTCATTGACAAAATTCATAATCTGGTCCGCATGGAGGAGAGGATTAAAAAGGAGCCCTTAACGGTTGAGCTTCTGGCACAGGCGAAGAGCATGGAATTCCCGGATACCGTTATTGCCCGCTGGACCGGCAAGACAGAGCAGGAGATTGCACAGCTTCGTTACGACAACGGCATTACGGCGCGCTACAAGATGGTAGATACCTGCGCAGCCGAGTTTGAAGCGCAGACACCGTATTTCTACTCGGTGTACAACACGACGGATACGGATGAGGCAAAGGAACGCGTTACCGACCGCAAGAAGATTCTGGTCCTGGGTTCCGGTCCGATCCGCATCGGCCAGGGCATCGAATTCGATTACTGCTCCGTGCATGCAACCTGGGCCTTTGCCCGGGAAGGGTACGAGACCATCATCATCAACAACAATCCGGAGACGGTTTCTACTGACTTCGACATCGCGGATAAGCTGTACTTTGAGCCGCTGACGCCGGAGGATGTGAAGAACATCGTAGATATTGAGCATCCGGATTATGCGGTGGTTCAGTTCGGCGGACAGACAGCCATCAAGCTGACAATGAGCCTGACGCAGATGGGTGTTCCGATTCTCGGAACCGATGCAAAGGACGTGGATGCGGCAGAGGACCGTGAGATTTTTGATGAGGTCCTTCAGAAGTGCGAAATCAAACGAGCAGCCGGTGCTACGGTCTACACGGCGGAAGAGGCAAAGGAAGTGGCACACCGTCTGGGGTATCCTGTTCTGGTTCGTCCCAGCTATGTTCTGGGAGGACAGGGCATGCAGATCGCTCTCTCTGACGAAGAGATCGAGCAGTTTATGGCGGTCATCAACCGCTATACCCAGGAGCACCCGATTCTGGTGGACAAGTACCTGCAGGGAACAGAAACCGAGGTGGATGCGGTCTGCGACGGCGAGAATATCCTGATCCCCGGCATTATGGAGCACATTGAGCGCTCCGGCGTGCACTCCGGAGACTCGATTTCGGTATATCCTTCCCAGTCGCTTTCCGAGCATGTGAAGGAGACCATTGCGGAATATACAAGGCGTCTTGCCAAGGAGCTTCACATTGTCGGTCTGATCAATGTGCAGTTCATTGCCGTTGGCGAGGAGGTTTATATCATCGAGGCGAATCCCCGTTCCTCCCGTACCGTACCGTATATCAGCAAGGTTACCGGTATTCCGATTGTGGATCTTGCGGCAAAGTGCATGCTGGGCTATAAGCTGACAGATCTCGGCTATGAGCCGGGACTGCAGAAAGAGGCCGGCACCATCGCCATTAAGATGCCGGTGTTCTCAACCGAGAAGATCCGCGGTGCAGAGATTTCGGTCGGACCGGAGATGAAGTCAACCGGCGAGTGCCTTGGCATTTCGAAGGATTTCAATGAAGCACTGTACAAGGCATTCATGGGATCCGGCGTAAGCCTGCCTCGCCATAAGCAGATGATCATAACGGTTAAGGATGCAGATAAGGGCGAGATCATTGATATCGCAAGGCGGTATGAGAAGCTTGGCTATATCATCTACTCCACCAGACGGACAGCGGAAACGCTGCAGGAAAACGGTATCCGCTGCAGAAAGGTTAACCGAATCGGTCAAGAGTCTCCGACGGTTATGGATCTGCTCCTTGGCCATAAAATTGACCTTGTGATCGACACACCGACCCAGGGGCATGATAAGAACCGCGACGGCTTCCTGATCCGGCGTACAGCCATTGAGACAGGCGTGACGACCATCACATCGCTGGATACCGCTAAGGCACTGGTGTCTTCTCTGGAGCACCAGGAGCAGGAGAAGGACCTGAGCATTATTGATATCGTGAAGCTTTGATGTGATGAATGGGTGTGCCTGCCTGTGCCGGCATAACTCGGATTACGACGGAATGATTGTGGTATGAATCCCGTGAATTACAGCAGGGAACTGGATAAGGTAGTTACAGCGTGCAGGGAGCAGGGTCGGATACCGACCCTGCTCCTGCAGGTGTGCTGTGCACCGTGTTCCAGCTATTGTCTGGAATATCTGCGGGAGAATTTTGACATAACGGTTCTGTACTATAATCCCAATATTTCGGAGTTCTCGGAATATGAAAAACGCCGGAAGGAAGAGGTGCGGCTGATTCAGGAGTACAATCGCCAGGTTGAGCTGCAGAATTTTGAAGGCATGCAGTCCACGCAGCGGGCGCGAATGATCAGGATCATGGATTGTGCCTATGAAGGCGAGGTCTATGAGCAGGCGGTAAAGGGGCTTGAAAACTGCCCTGAGGGCGGAGATCGGTGCAGCGTATGCTTTGCCCTGCGTCTTTCGAAGGCGGCACAGCTGGCTGCGGCGGGAGGCTTCGATTTTTACACAACGACGCTGACCATTTCGCCGCTGAAAAATGCGGCGCGGCTGAACCGGATCGGAGAAGCGATGGGACAGCGCTACGGTGCGGTCTGGCTTCCTTCGGATTTTAAAAAGAAAAACGGATACAAGCGTTCCATTGAGCTCTCGCACCGATTTGAGTTGTACCGGCAGAATTACTGCGGCTGCCGCTTCAGCCGGGAGCAGCGGGAACGCGAGGTAGAAAACAGGGAAAGGGAAGAAAGGAACACACAATGAAGCAATTGCTGGATGTATTGACAG
>CAVFRZ010000213.1:0-4255 GCA_963624875.1 Anaerovibrio sp. | reverse complement strand
TGTTATCTGTATTAGACTCATTGAATTCCTGAACGATCTCTCGGAGGACATCTCCATCCGATCCTGTAAAGTTGCACCAGAAGGATACTTCAATCGGTTCTGCACTGCTCTCTGTCGACTCCGTGGTTTCCTCCGTTGCCGCCTCCGTTTCATCCGACTCCGACGCCGTTGTTCCCGATGACTCTGTGGTCGCTCCCGTTCCGCTGCTGCCGCAGCCAATCATTCCCGCTGCCATCACACCTGCAAGAATTGCACATAACACTTTTTTCTTCATATTCCCTCCTTAAATCACATGCCTTTATATGGAACGCAGCTTCGTCTGCGCAACCATTTTCCCTATTGAATTGCTTCTTTTTCCAATTGCCGATCGCCCCTTTCTGCTTCCGTCCGGCTGATTATTACTATAAAACCCCATTCTTAAAATACCCTTAAAAATTAGTGCATATTTTACAATGCGCAATAATTGTTTTATTGCTTTTCAAAGCCATATGCACTATAACAATTATCATCATATTGCGTCTGTGCAAAATTATTCACAATTGTACATACATATGTCGTCATAGTAGTTGATACTGGTTGAGGATTAAAAATGCGTCTGCTGATTGTAGAGGACAATGAACGATTGGCCCATACACTGGAAGATCTTCTTTGTGGGGAAGGATATTCTTGTGATGTTGTATTCAACGGAAACGACGGATATGACTATGCCGCCAGCTACGCATATGATGCCATTCTCCTTGATGTGATGCTGCCCGGAATGAATGGTTTTGAGATTTTGAAAAAACTGCGGGCAGCTGGACATTCCATCCCCATTCTGCTTTTAACTGCTAAATCCGAGCTTGAAGATCGCGTGTTCGGCTTAGACAGCGGTGCTGATTATTATCTTACAAAGCCGTTCAGCAACGATGAGCTTTTAGCGTGTCTCCGTGCGCTTCTCCGAAGACAGCCTCAATATATCACCACAACCTTAAAATACTCGGATCTTCAATTAGCAACAGACCTCCGGGAGCTTCACTGCGGGCCAAACACTCTCTCCTTAAATCCGAAGGAAACAGAGCTTCTGAAATTGCTGATGTTAAACACGAACTCCCTGTTATCCAAAGAAATTCTTATTGAAAAGATCTGGGGATATGATTCAGATGCAACTTTCAATAACGTGGAGGCTTATATCAGCTTTCTCCGCAGAAAACTGGCTCTTCTGCAATCAAAAACTCAGATTATCAGTGTTCGGAAAACAGGCTACCGATTGGAGACACTCACATGATCCGCAAGCTGCGCATACAAATCATTCTCAGCATTTCCATCGTAGCAACTGCTTTCGTTATTTTCTTTTTGTCCTCCACCTATTTGTCGGCCAAGAGAGAACTTGAAAACACGTGTTATTCCGACATGAACTATATTCTCTCCGATATCACAGCCGCCAATCAGTCCACCTATCCAATTGCTGTTGTGACCGTTGACTATTCCGGAAATCGTACTCTTCTGTTGAACCATTTGTTCATGAGCAGCAAAGAGGACATTATACAATCGTCATCCATGGTGCTTCGCAGCGCCTCCAGTGCGGGAGAACTGGACGGAAATATTCGATACATGCGAAAGAGCATCGGTTATTCCAACATTCGTATCGCTCTTGTAGATACCACCTCCGAAAAGCAATTTCTAGCTGCGCAGCTGCGAAACTATCTTTCCAGCGGTGTGGCTGCAATCATTGCTTTCCTTCTGCTCAGCATCACAATCTCCAAGTGGATTTCTGTTCCTGTAGAAAAAGCAATGATTGCTCAGAAGCAATTCATCGCCAATGCCTCTCACGAATTAAAAACCCCATTGACCGTTATACTGTCCAATCTGGACATGCTGGATACGCAAGAGCTATCTCCCAAAAATGTTAATCGCATGAACAACATCCAGGCAGAAGCCGCACAAATGAGGGAGCTCATTGGGAACATGCTCCAGCTGGCGCGCTATGACAGCGTTCTACTGCCGATTGAACATACGGATGTTGATCTAAGTTACATTATTCAGTGTGAAGTTGCTATCTACGAGCCGCTTGCTTTCGATAAGGGACTGAAAATCAACTCCAGCATCTGTTCCGAAATTCACATTATAGGAAATGAGCAGCGCCTCAAGCAGCTAATTGCTATATTTCTTGATAATGCTATGAAGTACAGTCTACCAGACGGAGCTATATCTGTGGACCTAAGCTACGGGAAAGGGAAGTCTCCGCTTCTGGTTGTCACCAGCCAGGGCATTCCTATTGAGAAAGAAGATCTTCAATCCATTTTTAAAAGTTTCTATCGTTCGAGCAGCGTTCTATCCTCTGTCGAAGGAAATGGGCTAGGTTTATCTATTGCCGCTAAAATTGTCGATGATCTGAATGGAAAAATCTGGGCAGAAAGCGATGCTTCGCTTGGCCAAAATTCTTTCCATGTACAATTCAAACGATTCTACAAATTACCCCTACACAAAAGGAGGCAGCGATACCCATATGCATGATGCAGGAAAAACATGGATGTTCCATACCAGAGACGGCAAGCCGTTTATGCCGATTGGCGTTCAAACACACAATTCATCCACCGGGACAGACTTAGTAGATGCGTCCTTGCGCGTGTTGAAGCTGTTCGGCGGGAATACGCTGGAGGCGCCGGTCTACTGGAATGCTGTGGAACCGGAAGAGGGACGGTATGATTTTGCCCTGGTGAAGGATCTGGTCGACAGGGTCCGGGAAGCCGATGCGCACCTGGTCCTTCTGTGGTTCGGAATGAGCAAGAACGGCCACCCGAATTATGCCCCGGACTATATCAAGCTGCAGCCGGAGACATACCACATGGCCATTGGGCACGACGGTGCACCGGTCATGTCGCTGTCTCCGCATTGCATGGCAACGTTGGACCGGGATAAGGCCGCGTTCCTGTCGATGCTTTCGTTTGTCAACGAGTATGATTCTGCAGAAGGGACGGTTCTCGCCGTCCAGATCGAAAATGAAATGGGCTACGCCAACACCGACCGGGATTATTCCGCGGAGGCAGAGGCGGATTATCAAAAGGATGTTCCGGAAGAGCTGCAGGGACTGAAATTCCCGGATATGTGGGGTGATGCGCCGATGGAAAGCAGCGTGCCGGCATCTCCCTGGAAGCGCCGGTTCGGCCGGTATGCTCACGAGGCTTTCTCCTCCTGGTACACTGCCAGATACATCGAAACGCTTGCCGCTGCCGGAAAGGAAATCTGGCCGCTTCCCTTTTACACCAATGTATTCGTCGGAGAAAGCGCCTACGAGGAGGCGGGTGCCTGCTACAATGCCGGTGCCGGCGTGTCGCGGATGCTGGATTTATGGAAGATTGCTGCTCCTTCTTTGGATCTGATTGCGCCGGACATCTACAATCCGACGCTGCATGACTACCGCAGAATCTGCGTGTCGTACAAGCGGAGCAACAACCCGCTGTTCATCCCAGAGTCGCCCGTCAAGGGCATTCCGAATGCCATGAACCTGATCGTGGCAGCCGGTCAATACGAGGCCGAGGGCGTCGCCTGCTTCGGCGCCGAGGGCGCATTGGATGAGAACGGAAATCTCAGCCCGGATTCCGAGGATATTGCGATCAGTATGCAGGTCATCGCAAAGATCTCTCCGCTCCTTATGAAATATCACGGCAAGGGCTGCATCTATGGCTTTACGCAGGAGGAGTTCGAAGCCTACCGATACCTAAAGCTCCCGGATTACCACGTGATAATCCGTTACACCAACTGCAATCCGCAAAACTTCGGCTACACGAGCGATGTCGCATCCGCAGCCGGACGAAAGAAAATCCAGCGCAGAGGCCGCGCCATTCTGGTGCAGACCGGCCCGCAGGAGTTCTACCTCTGCGGTGCGGGCGCCATGGCCGAATTCATCCGCCGGCCCGATCCGTGGGAGGAGAACAGCTATGGGCAGATGATTTCCCGCGCCGGCTCTCAGCTGAATTTCCTTTCTGTGGAGGAGGGACACTTTGAAGACGGCGAATTCGTGTGCGATTTCCGCAGAAACGGCGATGAGACGAATTTCGCACAGTATGTGCTGGAAGGGCAGATGATCAGGATACGGCTGAATCCGAATACGATGGGGTAGAACTCTATAAAAGCAAAACTCCCACATGTAAAAGCCTCCCTGCGATTTCATCCTGATACCAAATCGCAGAGAGGCCCTTTCTTTTCTATTACAGATAATTCTTAAGAACTCAAACTTCCCACATCAAAAGTGGGCTTGCACCTTGAAAACTCAATA
>CAVFRZ010000212.1:0-4272 GCA_963624875.1 Anaerovibrio sp. | reverse complement strand
GGCTTCTATGGCTCCTGCACCGCATAGATCTCCCAATTCCCTCCTATCACATCCTCGCGGGTCACCTGCACCTGAATGCCCTTCGATGCATAGAAATCCAACAGCCAGTTCATATCTGCCCCGGCTTCTGCCGCCACATAGACAGAATCCTTCCGGAGAAGATTATCGAACAGTCCTGTCCCGGAAGGGAACTCGGTCTTTGTATCCAGTCCAAGGTTCTGAAGCTTCTCCCGGTCCAGCGGGCTCTTGCACGCCCATCCACCCAGAAGCTCTATGTTCACCGGTACTTTCCCGGCAGTCCCCACAGGATCGGAGAAGCCGACCGTGGAGTACACATCCAGAAGATAGACATTCCCCGCATGCTCTTGTGCATACTCCTGCAGCTCGCGATAGGCTGCGTAATTTGCAGTCCGTGTTGTCTCTTCGGCCGCAATCACCTTTACCTGGCACACCGTTCCCCAGATCATGAGTAGTGCCACGAGTGCCGGCAGTACATAGCGTGCTGCCGCAGCCATTCCGTGTTCATTTGTATGGTTTCCATTCCCGCCGGCCGGATTCTCACGATTTTCGCTGTGTTCTGCAGCGAAGATGGCTTCACGCGCTTTTGCTGTCTCTCCGGCCGAATCTTTCAGCAACAGCCACAGCAGCATCACGGATTCGCACAGATATACGCTGTGTGTCAGCCGCGCCACCGGCCGCTGATTGTAATACAGATAGAGCAATAGGCCGCTCCGGATTCCGAACAAGGCCGCCGGCACTGCAAGCGTCAAAAGCGCATTCCTGCACCCGCTCCCGCTCCTGATCGCCCGGACAAGCCTCCATAGACCCGCTGCAACAGCCAGCAGATACAGACTGCAGACGATGCCGCGGTATGGCTTTTCCGGCTGACTCGAGAGGCTTGCTCCATAGGTACGAAGCTCTGCCTGTCCGGTAAGGCTTGTGCTGTAATTCCATACCGCATTCCGAAGGCGTTCTTTCGTGCTCGTTTCACTTTCCCGAACCGACGCCGCATAATCCGCCACAGCCCGGAGCGTTTCGGCATCGATGGCATCATCCAGTCCATAGTTATAATTCTGCAGAAGAGTAACCTCCTGCTCAGAAAGCCCGATGCTCTGATAGAAGTCCTCATTTCCTGCATAATCCGGAACATATTCGAAGTCATACAGCTGCGTTCTAGCGTCAAAAAGAGCAAGAAACTGCTTCCATTCCTGACTTTTGTAGCCCAGTCGGTTCCCTGCTTCACACCCTACCAGTCCCAAAAAGACAAGAAGCCCGACCATGGCAAACCATTTCCAAAATCTCCTCGCTGCCGGTTTTGCGGAATTTCTTCCCATCGTCAGCCGCCATAGTGAAATAAGAAAAGCAAACGCGCAGAACGGTCCCACGAAGAGCATCATCTCCGAGCGCAGAAGATACCCCAGCCAAATCAGCATCGCCGGCGGCAGCACCTCCCGCATAGAAAGCTCTTTCATGGTAAGAAACAAAAATGCGGCCACCGCCCCCAGGATTCCCACCGTCACCGAGTATTGCAGAAAGACATAGTGGTACAAAAGAAGACCGCCCGCTGCCAAAAGCGATAAAAGGAGCAAAGGCCCCCTTCTCCACCATCCCTTATCCTGCCGGCAGATCCGAAGCCACACACAGGCAAGTGCGCCGTATTGCACCGCCAGCAGAAAGACTGCGAACCAGTCCACCTGTGACAGCAGGCGATACAGACCGCCCAAGAGCACTGTAAGGGGATACCCGCTTTGAATGTTCCGCAGGGACGGCGTTCCCGTGTAGCTTCCCGAGAGAATTTCAGCCATCAGTGAATCATCATTCAGATCATAATAAATCGTCCAGATCCGGCTCACTGCATAAGACAATGCGGCCGCTCCCCCGATTCCCGCACTAACGGCCCTGATAGAATTCCTCGATGACATTCACCACCTCATCAACTTCCTCCTCGGAAAGAGAATAGTACATCGGAAGGCGCAGAAGCCGCTCGCTCTCCTTCGTTGTATATACATCCTCCCCGTGGAAGCGGCCGAATTTCACGCCGGCCGGGCTCGAATGCAGCGGAATATAATGGAACACCGCCAGAATTTCCTTCTCCCGCAGTGCACCGATCAGCTCCTGCCGCTCCGAAATGTCCCTGGTCTTAATGTAGAACATATGTGCATTATGCACGCACCCTTCCGGAATAACCGGAAGCTCAATGCAGCCTCTCTGTGCCAGCGGTGTCAGCAGTTTGTAGTACCTGTCCCATCTGGCAAGCCGTGTCTCATTGATCACGTCCGCCTGCTCCAGCTGGGCCATCAGATAGGCAGCGTTCAGCTCGCTGGGAAGGAAGGAGCTTCCGTAATCCACCCAGGTATACTTGTCAATCTGACCGCGATAGAACTGGCTGCGGTTGGTTCCCTTTTCGCGCAGAATCTCCGCTTCATCAATCCGGTCCTGATCACGAATCAGGATCGCACCGCCCTCTCCCATGGAATAATTCTTGGTTTCATGGAAGGAATAGCAGCCAAAATCGCCGATGTTGCCCAGCGCCTTTCCGTGATAGCTGCTCATAACACCCTGTGCCGCATCCTCGATCACCAGAAGGCCGTGCCTCTTGGCAATATCCATGATGGTGTCCATCTCGCAGGCTACGCCCGCATAATGTACAGCTACAATCGCTCTTGTTTTCTCTGTGATGGCGTCCTCGATCAGCGTCTCATCCAGATTCAGAGTATCCGGACGGATATCCACGAAGACCGGCACGCCGCCTCGCAGCACAAAGGCATCAGCTGTGGAGCAGAAGGTATAGCTGGGCATGATGATTTCATCCCCCGGCTGAATGTGGCTAAGGTGAGCCGCCATCTCCAGCGCATCGGTGCCGCTCGTTGTCAGAAGGCATTCCGCAGTCCCTGTTCTCTCCTCGATCCAGGCCTTGCACTGCTTGGTAAAGGGGCCGTCTCCGCAGATCTTACGGTTTACCTCACAGGCCTTTTTTAAGTTCTCCATTTCTGTTCCCACATATGGCGGGATGTTAAACGGGATCCGAATGTCCATTGCATTACCTCCTCACCGGAATTTTCACCATGTAGTGCTCGCTCTCATAGCAGGTCTGATAGCCCGCCTCTTCCAGATATTGCTCCAGATACGCCGCCTTTCTCTCTTCCTGCGTTCCGATTCTGTCATCAACCGACAGGTCCCGGCCGGCCGCTTCCTCTGCAGTTTCCGCGGCTTCGATTCCCATATCGGCGCCACTGCCGGATCCATCGACGGATTCCGTAATCGCATTCCATTTCAGCAGTCGGAGTGAAAGGTCCTTCATATCCTTTTCCGAATATGCATGATCCGCATCGTGCCGAATAATAACAACCGGCAGCGTATCCGCATGTCCGGCCAGCGCCGCGCCGGAAAGCTCCGTGATCTCTTTCTCAAAAAGCTCCTCCCGGTAGCTGGCCAGATCCGGCCAGGCCGTAGAAAGCGCCGGCTCCATCTCGAACAGATAGGAAAGCCCAGGGATATCTCCATAGGTAAGCAGGGCCCTCTCTGTCAGCGCATTGCCCTCCAGGTAGGCATACATTCCCTCCAGCTCCTTGGCGTTCTGCGGTGTGGTATGCATTCCCTTCGCTGCCGGAACGTTCTCCATCACAGAGGATCTCTTCGTTCCGTCCGTGCCGTCGCGGAAGGAATAATTCACATGGAATAATCCGCCCTGCACCAAGGTGACTGCAATCAGCACCATTGCCATGCTCTGCAGCGGAAAATGCACCTCGTGGCGCCTGAAC
This sequence comes from Anaerovibrio sp., assembly GCA_963624875.1. Taxonomy (GTDB): domain Bacteria; phylum Bacillota; class Clostridia; order Lachnospirales; family Lachnospiraceae; genus CAG-791. The sequence continues at coordinate 511 of CAVFRZ010000212.1, read as the reverse complement.
TCCTGCCAGATACGACGGAACATCCACAGTGCAAACGGCGCAATCACAAACAGATCCAGCAGAATCGGAAACGTATAGTTGTTAGACCCAAAAGGCAGCAAAAGGATCAAAAGAAGTGAAAGCACCGACAGGAACCGCTCATCTGTGGTTGCTCTGAATCCGCCGCCCATTCCCACCACGTCCAGGAATATGGTAAGGATCAGGAACATCATGACCAGATTGAACATGCACCAATAGTCCTGGTAATTGGTGGTAAAAGCGCCTCTCCCCCAGTACAGACGGAATAACGCCGCCACACCGGCAAGATAAATAAGGTGCTTCCAGCAGCGGTGACGACGCAGGATCGGCATGGCATAAAAGAACATACCGGCGATGACGCAGGCCGCCATGATCAGCATCCACCAGATGGCCGTTTCATATGCATCCAGTGTCGTCCGCAGCATCTCGCCAAAGGTATAATCACCACCGATTCCGAACAGTTCCGCAAGGCCGCGGGCCAGGCTCCCAGTCC
>CAVFRZ010000211.1:0-4325 GCA_963624875.1 Anaerovibrio sp. | reverse complement strand
TTGCAGGAGCGTCGCATCGGAGAAATTGCCGGACAGATTGCTGCCGATGAGAACATACGGGTGGTGCTGATGGCCGGCCCCTCCTCCTCTGGCAAAACAACGTCTGCCCACCGGCTTGCCATTCAGCTTAGGTCCTTTGGGCTACATCCGCATATCCTCTCCATGGACAACTGGTTTGTGCCAAGAGACCGCACACCGGTGGATGAGGACGGCAATTATGACTTTGAATGCCTGGAGGCACTGGATCTTTCGCTGTTCAACGAGGATGTCAATGATCTTCTAAACGGCGAGGAGGTGGATCTGCCTACATATGATTTCAAATCCGGCAAACGCAGGTACAACGGTCGCCCCATGTCTATGGGAGACGAGGATATCCTGATTATCGAAGGCATCCATGGCCTTAACCCGAAGTGCTCGGAGGGGATACCGGATGAGAACAAGTTTAAAGTGTATGTTTCAGCATTGACATCCCTGAATATTGATGAGCACAACCGGATTTCTTCCTCGGATACGCGGCTTCTGCGGCGCATTGTGCGCGATGCGAGGACCAGAGGCAGCAGCGCACAGGATACCATTGCCATGTGGAAGAAGGTTCGGGAAGGCGAGGAAAAATACATCTTCCCATACCAGAACAATGCGGATGCGATCTTCAATTCCGTCCTGATTTACGAGCAGGCGGTGCTGAAGCAGTTTGCAGAGCCGCAGCTGTTCGCTGTACCGAGCGATGCGCCGGAGTATTACGGCGCAAAGCGGCTGCTGAAATTCCTGGAGTATTTTGTCGGCGTAGACACGACGGCGCTCCCGGCGAACTCGATTTGCCGCGAGTTTGTGGGCGGCGGGTGTTTTCCGGTGTAGCCGGCAGCTTTATAGAGTTTTCATTGGCAATTCCTTTCAAAATGTGTTAGTTTAAATGCTTGGTGAGCAGAGCAGACGATCGCGGCCCCGCAGCATTGCGGGGGTGAGGAAAGTCCGGGCTTCACAGGGCAGGATACCGGTTAACGGCCGGCGGAGGCAACTCCCGGGATAGCGCAACAGAGATATACCGCCGCTGCGTTCCGCGCAGCGGTAAGGGTGAAAAGGCAGTGCAAGAGACTACCGTCCGTGCAGTAATGTGCGGAGCCATGCAAGCCCTATCCGAAGCAAGACCGAAACGGAAACCATGGATTGGCCCGATCCGTTTCCAGGTGCGTCGCTTGAGATTGTCGGCAACGGCAGTCCTAGAAAGATGATCGTCCAACGACAGAACCCGGCTTATCGCTCTGCTTACCTTTTTTTAGATAAGAGACACGATTCGGTCCGCTGTTGCAGACGGACCGCGACATGGGGTTGGAGTGTCAGGGAAGAGTCAGAGATAAGAATGAATCTGTACAACCATAAGATCCGGAATAAGAAGCTCGTCGGGACCATCGTTATTGCAGTGATTCTGGGTATGTTTGTCCTGCGTGGGGTTCTGCTGGGCAGCGGAACGATTGAGAAAATGTATACGCTGGAGCCGGATGAGCTGCGTGCGGCGCTGTCTAAATATGAGGTGACCATCCGGGCACTTCAGGAGGATGGGGAGGTCGTTCTCGATGGCGGCGGTACGATCCTTGACGGACGAAAGAGCTCTTCTAAAGATGAGAACTTTACGCTGACCATTGCTGCTGCGGCACAGGTCGTAGGAGATAGTGATTCGGTGACGGTTGTGCTTCCGGATGGGAGCAGCGTCAAGGGAACCGTAGCACGGCCGGAGACGGATACAGCGGGATCGTTGGCGGGGGAAGTTGCCTTTGTGCAGTGCAGCTGCCCAGATGAGCTGGATGTGTATTATTCCAGAGATAGATTGGATCGCCTTACTACCGGAGATGAGGCGTATGCTTTACAAAACGAAGAACTGATTTCCGGGGAGATCACAGATGCGAGTGCACAGGCTTCGGAATCTGGCGATTCCATGATTTTGACCGATGTCGGATATGAGGATGGAATGTCCGGAAGCGGTTTATACGGAAAGGCCGGAAACTACCTTGGAATGATTCTGCAGGGAACGGACGATGGACTGACGGCCTGCATTTCCGGACGAGAAGTAGTGACGCTCTTGAATCAGATCTTATAATATGATGTCAGACATGCCGCAGGCGGCGGCAAGGAGGATAGACTATGACGAAGGTGGATATTGTTTCCGGATTTCTAGGTGCCGGAAAGACAACGCTGATCCGTAAGCTGATTGCGGATGCGCTGGCAGGAACCAAGGTTGTTCTGATTGAAAATGAGTTCGGAGAAATCGGCATTGACGGCGGTTTCCTGAAGGAAGCCGGCATTGAAATTCGAGAGATGAATTCCGGCTGCATCTGCTGCTCACTGGTGGGCGATTTTAATACGTCTCTTAAGCAGGTGATGGAGAATTACCAGCCGGAGCGCATTCTAATCGAGCCCTCCGGAGTCGGCAAGCTGGATGATGTGATGCGCGCCATTGAGAAGACGGCTGCAGAAATTCCGGATATGAAGCTAGGCAGTGCCGTAACGGTAGTGGATGCGACAAAGGCCAGGGTTTACTTTAAGAATTTCGGCGAGTTCTTTGTCAATCAGATTGAGAATGCCGGGACGATCGTTCTGACACGTACCGACAAGGCCTCTCAGGAGAAGATTGATGAGGCGGTTGCGCTGATTCGTGAGCATAACCGGAAGGCTACGATCATTACAACACCTCTTGCACAGCTGGATGGAAAGATGGTGCTGGAGACCATTGAGGGCAAGGAGGATCTGCAGAGCCAGATTCTGTCTGAGGTGATGGAGAGCGCTGAAGAGCATCACCACCATCATCACCACGATGAGCACGCGGAAAAGTTCACGGATGAGGATGGAAATACGGTGTACCGCGCTCATCATCATGACCATGATCATGACGAGGACGAGCACGAGGAGCACGATCACCATTGCTGCCATCACCACGACCACGACGAGGACGAGCATGATCATCACGGACATCACCACCATGATCATGATGCGGATGAGGTCTTTGAGAGCTGGGGCATGGAGACACCGCATGCGTACTCTGCCGAGGAAGTGGAGAACATGCTGCAGGCGCTGGATCATCGGGACGAGTATGGATTTGTCCTTCGTTGCAAGGGAATGCTTCCGTCCGGAGACGGTGCGTGGATCCATTTTGACTACGTACCGGGTGAGCCGCAGGTTCGCACAGGAGCAGCGGATGTTACCGGCAAGATCTGCGTGATTGGTTCCGGTCTGAATCAGGATAATCTGGAGAAGCTGTTTAAGAGAAAGTAATATGTGAACACGATGGAAAAGATACCTGTATATGTAATCAACGGATTTTTGGATTCCGGTAAATCCTCCTTCTACACCTATACGATCGGTCAGCCGTATTTTCAGTCCAAAGACCGTACACTGCTGATCCTCTGTGAGGAGGGGGAAGTGGAATACGCAGAGAAGCTCCTTCAGCAGTCGAGGACGGATGTTGCGGTTATCGATTCTGTGGAGCAGTTCACGCCGGCGACGCTTATGGCACTGAATGCCAAATATCAGCCGGGGCGTGTTCTTATCGAATGGAATGGCATGTGGGATTTCCGGAATTTCCGTCTGCCGCATGCGTGGGTTTTGGAGCAGCAGATTTCCTGCATTGATGCTTCCACCTTCGGGACATATTTCTCCAATCTGGCGATGCGGTCCCTTTTGTTTGAGGAGCTTCGCAATTCGGAGCTGATCATGTTCAATCGCTGCGATGATGTGGAAGAGGATGAATTGATCAAATTCAAACGGAATGTGAAGGCGGTGTGCAAGAATGCAGAGCTGATCTTCGAGGATTCGGACGGAGAGATTGATCTGACGACAGAGGAGGACCTTCCGTTTGATATCAATCAGGATATCATTGAGCTGGAAGGCATTCATTACGGCGTGTGGTATCTGGATGCGATGGAGCATATGGACCGTTATGACGGGAAGACCGTACAGTTCCGCGCTCTTGTTGCCAAACCGGACGGAATGCCGAAGGGATATGTTGTGCCGGGGCGACTGGCAATGACGTGTTGCGCGGAGGATATGCAGTTCCTTGGCTATGCCTGCCGGTGTGATAAGGCAGAAGAGCTTACGGAGAAGTCGTGGATCCTGCTGACAGCGAAGGTGTCCAAGGAGAATTTTGCTCCGTACGAGGGAGAGGGCATTGTCCTTCATGCTGTGTCTGCAGAGCCCTGTGAGGAGCCGGGGGATGCCGTGATCAACTTTGCCGGATAAGAGAGAATGACGCATTCACAAAGAGACTTCTTTGTGAATGCGTTTTATTTTGTATCTGTTTAGCACCTGCCATATTTCAACGTGAATTGACTGCTTGC
>CAVFRZ010000210.1:0-4362 GCA_963624875.1 Anaerovibrio sp. | reverse complement strand
AATATGCCTGCAAGCAGTCAATTCACGTTGAAATGTGGCAGGTGCTAAACAGATAAATGTTGAACTGAATATAGAAGTGAAAGGAAAGAGATTATGGAAAAATCAATGGACAAGATCGTAGCCCTCTGTAATGCCCGTGGCTTTATCTATCCGGGGTCACAGATTTACGGCGGACTCTCCAACACCTGGGACTACGGCAACCTTGGCGTAGAGCTCAAGAACAACGTGAAAAAGGCCTGGTGGCAGAAATTCGTGCAGGAATCCCCGACCAATGTCGGCGTTGACTGCGCCATTTTGATGAACCCCAAGACCTGGGTTGCTTCCGGACATCTTGCCGGCTTCTCGGATCCTTTGATGGACTGCAAGGCCTGCGGCGAGCGGTTTCGCGCAGACAATCTGATCGAGGATTATGCCAAAGAGCATGAGATGACGCTGGATTCATCGGTGGACGGCTGGTCCAACGATGAGATGATGAGCTTCATCAATAAGTTCAAGGTGGCCTGCCCCTCCTGCGGACAGTTCCATTGGACCGATATCCGTCAGTTCAACCTGATGTTCAAGACCTTCCAGGGCGTTACGGAGGATTCCACCAACACGATTTACCTTCGTCCGGAGACGGCACAGGGCATTTTTGTAAACTTTAAGAATGTACAGCGGACATCGAGAAAGCACCTGCCGTTTGGTATCTGCCAGATCGGTAAGTCCTTCCGCAACGAGATTACGCCCGGCAACTTTACCTTCCGTACCCGTGAGTTCGAGCAGATGGAGATGGAGTTTTTCTGCAAGCCGGGAACGGATCTGGAGTGGTTCCGGTACTGGAAGGATTATGCGTGGAAGTGGCTTTTGTCCCTTGGACTTAAGGAGGAGCACCTTCGCTTCCGTGATCATGCCAAGGAGGAGCTGGCCTTCTATTCCAAGGCAACCTCGGACATCGAGTACACCTTCCCCTTCGGCGGCTTCGGCGAGCTTTGGGGAATTGCGGACCGCACGGATTACGATCTTTCCCAGCACCAGAAGGTATCCGGCGAGGATCTCACATATTTTGACGAGGATAGCAAAGAGCGCTACATTCCGTATGTTATCGAGCCGTCCCTTGGGTGTGACCGTGTGACACTGGCGTTCCTGTGCGAGGCATACGACGAAGAGGAGCTTCCTGACGGAACCGTGCGCAATGTCATGCACTTCCATCCGGCATTGGCACCGATCAAGATTGCTGTTCTGCCGCTGTCCAAGAAACTTTCCGAGCCTGCCCAGAAGGTATTTGCCGAGCTTTCCAAGCGCTACAACTGCGAGTTTGATGACCGCGGAGCCATCGGCAAGCGCTATCGCCGGGAGGATGAGATCGGAACACCGTTCTGTATCTGCTATGACTTTGATTCGGAGAACGATCAGGCTGTTACCATTCGCGACCGTGATACCATGGAGCAGGTTCGTGTACCGATCGCAGAGCTCAAGGCGTGGTTTGATGATAAGTTTGACTTCTAAACAGAAAGAGGAAATAAACATGCAGTATAAAGGCGTTAATGAGCTGCGGGAGCTGTTCCTGTCCTTTTTTGAGGAGAAAGGATGCCTGCGCCTGGGGAGCTTTTCACTGGTTCCGCACAATGACACATCGCTTCTGATCATCAATTCCGGTATGGCTCCGATGAAACCCTGGTTCACCGGGCAGGAGATTCCGCCCAGACGCAGAGTCACCACCTGTCAGAAGTGCATCCGCACCGGTGATCTGGAGAACGTAGGAAAGACTGCCCGTCACGGCACATACTTTGAGATGCTGGGCAACTTCTCCTTTGGTGATTATTTCAAGAAGGAAGCCATTCCGTGGGCCTGGGAATTCCTGACGGAGAGAGTGGGCCTGGATCCGGACCGCCTGTATCCGTCTGTATATGTGGATGATGACGAGGCCTACAACATCTGGCTCAACGATATGCACATCCCGGCTGAACGCATTTATAAGTTCGGCAAGGAGGATAATTTCTGGGAGCATGGCTCCGGCCCTTGCGGCCCCTGCTCTGAGATTTACTATGACCGCGGCGAAAAATACGGCAACGGTCCGGACGATGTCATGGGCGGCGAAGGCGACCGCTTCATGGAGGTCTGGAACATCGTGTTCACTCAGTTCAACAACGACGGCAAGAACAACTACACGGATCTGGATCAGAAGAACATCGATACCGGCATGGGTCTGGAGCGCCTGGCCGTTGCAGTGCAGGATGTCGGATCGATTTTCGACGTTGACACTGTAAAGTCCCTGCGTGATCTGATCTGCGAGCTGGCAGGCGGAATCTCCTATGAGCAGGAAGGAACCTATGACTCGGATGTATCGGTTCGTATCTGCACGGACCACGCAAGAGCCATGACCTTTATGATCTCGGACGGCATTATGCCTTCCAATAACGGCCGCGGCTATGTGCTGCGCCGCATCATCCGCCGCGCAGTTCGCCACGGAAGAAAGCTCGGCATCAGTGGCTCCTTCCTGCCGACACTGGCGATGAAGGTGATCGAGACCTCCAGCGACGGCTATCCGGAACTGGAAGAGAAGAAAGACTTCATTCTGAACGTTGTTCGTGCTGAGGAAGAGAAGTTTGAGAAAACCTATGAGCAGGGCATGGAGATCCTTGCGCAGATGGAGGAGGCACTGGCAGCCGAGGGCGAAACAGTGCTTTCCGGAGAGAACGCATTCAAGCTCTACGATACCTACGGATTCCCGATCGACAATACCAGGGAAATCCTGGAGGAGAAGGGCTTTACTGTTGATGAGGCCGGTTTTGAAGCGGCCATGACTCACCAGCGCGAGCAGGCAAGATCCGACCGCGAGCGCTCCGGAAAGGCAGCGACCTACATGGGCGCCGCTGCAACCATCTATGAAGAGATGGACACGGCCCTGACCTCGAGCTTTGTCGGCTATGACAAGACAACAGCGGAGTCGGAGATAATTGCGATGGCATCCCTGCCGTCTCTTTCCGGCGACGGAAGCGGCGAAGAGGACAGTGTTGCTACGGCACTTTCTGACGGACAATACGGTGCGATCATTACAAAGGAAACGCCGTTCTACGGCACCATGGGCGGTCAGGTCGGAGATAAGGGCATGATCGTGCTTGCATCTGCCTACAAGGAGGCAGGCGGCGTCAAGGCCAGTGCAGAAGAAATGGCCAAAGAGGCAGCACTCGGCAAGGGAGCGGCCCTGTTCGAGGTTGTTTCCACCGAGCACGTTGCCGGCGGTAAGATCGCACACATTGGCCACGTGGTTAGCGGAATGCTGAAGGTTGGCGATAAGGTAGTGCTGAAGGCAGATGAAGCGTCCCGCCTTGCAACCTGCCGCAACCACTCGGCAACCCACCTTCTTCAGAAGGCGCTGCGCGAGGTTCTGGGTACGCACGTGGAGCAGGCCGGTTCCTATCAGGACACCGACCGCACACGGTTTGACTTTTCTCACTTCCAGGCTATGACCAGGGAGGAGCTGCAGAAGGTTGAAGATCTCGTTAATGCCAAAATAGCAGAGTCCCTGCCGGTTGTGACGCAGGTGATGACGCTGGAGGAAGCCAAGAAGACCGGTGCGATGGCGCTCTTTGGCGAGAAGTACGGCGACAGCGTCCGCGTGGTGAAGATGGGCGATTGGTCCGTTGAGCTGTGCGGCGGTACACACGTAGCCAACACCAATCAGATCGGTTCCTTTAAGATCCTTTCGGAAAACGGTGTTGCGGCCGGTGTTCGCCGTATTGAGGCACTGACGGGCGACAATGTCCGCAAGTATTATGAGAATCTTGAGCGTGAGCTTCTAGAGGCTGCGGAGCTTGTAAGGGCAACTCCTTCCACACTGGCAGATCGGATTAAGGCGCTGCAGAAGGAACTCAAGGAAGTGAAATCGGAAAACGAGTCCATGAAGGCCAAGGAAGCTCAGGCGAGCCTTGGTAATGTAATGGACAACGTGCAGGAGATTGCCGGTGTGCCGTTTATTGCTGCCCATGTCTCCGGCGTCGATATGAATGAGCTGCGCGGCCTTGGTGATGAGCTCAAGGGCAAGCTCTCCGGCGGCGTGATCGTCCTGATCTCGGACAAGGACGGCAAGGTAAGCCTTGTAGCTATGGCTTCGGAGGAGGCTATGAAGAAGGGTGCCCATGCCGGGAACCTGGTTAAGGGCATCGCCAAGGAAGTCGGCGGTGGCGGCGGCGGCCGTCCGAACATGGCCCAGGCCGGCGGCAAGAACCCTGCAGGCATCGAGAAGGCCCTCGAAGAAGCAAAGCGTGTTCTTGCAGAGCAGCTGGGATAGTAAAATTGCAACTGTTCAGCATATATCTCAAATTTGATACTCGAAAATGCCCGATGGCATTTTCTCCTATCTTGGAGTGTATTGTCGGCTTT
>CAVFRZ010000209.1:0-4453 GCA_963624875.1 Anaerovibrio sp. | reverse complement strand
TTTCCGTCTGTCCATTCCATCCGTATCCCGCCTCCTTCAAACAAAATCAGGCCTCTATTTCTATCTGAATAAATTCACTTAAATCGTCAATCTTATCGATCGGATTGATCTCTGTATGCATGTGGAACACCACCTGTTCTTACGCTTTATCACAGCACTTATTTCGCTCTGGCAAGCACCAGCTTATTCACGAATTCCTCCGTATTGACCACAACTCCAGCAGATTCGTCCGTCAGGAGGCCATCATCCGTCAGCAGCTGTGTATCCAGCACAGACTTGATGGATACCGCAATGCTCACGCAGGAAGCGATTGCCTTCTTGGATTCAGCGGAATAACAGCTATAGTCATATCCTTCCGCTTTTACAATGTCCTCCATCTTGTAGATGCATGGCAGAAAGTAAGTATCCAATCTTGCCAGCAGGTTGTAGAACATGTACGTTCTGCGGCGGATCACTTCACACTGCTTGGACGCTGTGTCCAACTGTTCTGCAAGCTGTTCAGCCTCCAGTCGATTGATTTTCGCCTGATCAAGATTTTTATCAGCAACATTTCCGGCAACCAAGCCCATGATAAGCAACGCAGGACCAGCAACAAGGCCGCCCAAAACCATGACTCCGCCTGCCATGCCCCAGCCTCCGGCAGCAAGAGAACCGCCGCCAAAGAACGCCAATGTCGCATTTGCCGCCGCAGCACCATTAAGAGCTGCAATCGCGGTTCCCGTCGATGCACAGGCAAGTGCCTGTGCTGCACCATATGCTCCAAAAGCCGCCAATGCTCCGCCGGCTGTTCCGGCTACGCTTCCACCGGCAAGAGGAATCGCAAAATTGCAGAGATTCCGAAGCTCCACAAAGTCCTGCGCATCAATGTGAAGCTTACCAAGCTCGTTTAATCCTTCTGTCTCCCGGAAATCCACATTTTTCAGCTTCGAAAAGGTGTCCAGAAACTGCGTCATGTTCTCATTCAGCAAAAACACTTTTTCCTCTCCGAGGCACTTCAGCGCTTCGCTGCAGCTTGCTCTCTGCGCATTGATTATTTCCGTAGATTCCTCAACGATCTGATTGGCAGATTTATTGATTTGGTTCGCAGCATGCACATCCAGACCAGCTTTCACGGCTTTACCGGCTCCTACAGAGCCTGTCACTGCTGCAATTCCTATAAATAGTAACGGTAATGGCATCTTCGACTCCTCCTTAAAGCATGATCAGGGCTTTTACTGCAAGCAGAATGTCATCTCTGCGCTTTTCAAGCTCTTTTATCTGTTTCTCAATGACAAGATACGCCCTGTCCGTTCCCTTGATCCAGGTGATTTCTTTTTCTATATCACGGACCGTTAAAATGCTGCCCTCCATCTCCAGAAAAACGTCCTTTGCAATGTTCAGCTTTCGGACCACATATTTGAGGAGCTTGCGCTCGGCCTCGCCATACTCATCATCACCATACGCAATCGTCAGCAAATCCCAGAGCAGGAGCTTTGGTGTTACAAAACCATGATTCGAGAGCTGCTCTCCGGACAAAGCCGCCTCAATGCCATCCTGAATTGCATCATAATAATCCTCAGCATCAATGATTTTCTCCATCTGCTCCTTACATTCCTTAATGAGTGCTTCTTTTTGGTCTTCGAAATCAGGATCGATTTCCTTGCCAATGAGGTCAAACTGTTCCTCTTCCTCCTGCGTAACCTTCCTGTCGATTGCCATCAGATAATAAAAAATCTTTACAGCGCTCTGTGGAGCAATTGCTATCACACCGGTTGCTTCAATAGCGGCTTTTTCCGCTGCGGCCTGCTTTTCTGCTTCCTTCTCTGCGACATCCGCTTTTCTCTGCTCAGCGGCGTCTTTCACATACTCCGCGATCTTATCCGCCTCTTTCCTCGCCGCCTGTTCCAGAGTTTTTGCACCGGCCTGTGCTGCGACAGCAGCTTTTTCAGTTCCCACCTTTGCTACTGCTCCAGCCTTTACCGCTGCCTTTTTAATAGCATCGCTAAAATCAAATTTTGCCATCTAACTGCCTCCTACTGCCTACTATCTACAAAATCAGTGCCTCATCCGAATCCATAAGGTCATCAAATTCTTTCTGGTTCGTGAATTGCGGCTCTCTGCCGAGCACTCTCTGAATGACTGCATTTCCCTTGATCACAAGATTTGAATCTCCGCTTCCCAAGCCTTGCTTCATATAGTCAAATCCTGTCAGGAATGCTTCCATATCCTCTGCCAGGTAATTCGATACGCGTTCCTCAAGAGCTGTCCGGTACGCAGAGAAGCATTCAATCACACCCACGGTCTTCGCATTGGTGAGGATGAGCTTTTCGTGGAGCAACTGGGCTTCCTTCTGCTCATTCGATACCTCTTTCATGATAGCGACTGCAGCTCTTCCGGCTCCGACATAATTGAATCTCGATACGAATACACCGGAGAACAGGACCCAGTTCCCGCAGGACTCGATGGCTGCATGGACAGCAGCGTCTGCTGTATCTGCAATGGTGAATGTCATGCTGGAGATCATCAGCATTCGGTCAACTGTCCTGTTATGGAAGGGTATTACCGCCCCCCAATTAACCTGATTCAAATTGCCCATGCTCTCGATATCATCCCTGGACAGTTCTCGTATAAGCCTCCGCACAAAATAAAACGTTCTCACGACACACTCGTTGATAACTGCCGGAACTGCCTGCTCACCAATTTGCATCCTCAGTCCCATCTCGGTACGTAAATCAAACTTAAGAGGAATCAGCCTACCATTCTCATCCCTCTTACCCAATAATGTTCCATTAAATAGTTTAGAAATATAGACAGAAAGTTCTTTGTGCCCATTTGCATCCTGTTTCTTAAAAAACGGCAGTGCAGAAATTTCTTTGATAAGGGAAACAACCGGCCCAGGCAAGCCTGTTCCCATACTTCCCTTCATAATTGATCCGGATGATCCTGCAATGTCGCTGACCAAGTGGAATATCCAGTTTATTATGCCAAATGTAATCTTTTCAGCGAAATCACTTCCTACAAGAGCCAGTCCATCCGCATCAAGCGTTACTGCCATGAATGCACCATCGACATCAGTGCCATATACTTTTCCAGTAAATTGCGTCAAGATGGAACAAATTAGTCCTACCAGCGTAGGATGATGTGAAAAATCGCGAAGATGATGTTGCAACCCGCCACCAAAAGAATCAGTTGCTTTATCTGCCGCAATAGGAAACATATCTTCCAAATATCGTACAGCCCGTGAAAGATCCTTTCCATCATAGCCTTGGTATCTTGCAACATTCAGCACTATTTTTTCTACTTGATCATTTCCCCATTGATTTGCAGCTGTCAGCGAAAATTCTCCGACAAATATACTATCCACAATCCCAGCCAAAATACCGCTTGCTATTGCCATAGCATAATCCGTCATATCTCCATCAAAGACATATCTTTCCAGCTGCTTATTTACCTGCGCAAGCGCCGCATCAATCTGAGCATCGGAAGGCCGATCTGCAATACTTACCGGAGCTGCTCCGGATTCCGCCTTGCATGTCACCTCCGCAGCGACAATTTCTTCCTCCGCAATATCAGAATGCCCGGCCATAATCTGCTGATATGTACCATCTAAGATACTTCTGTAGCAGTCCGTCTTAGACCACTCACAGCATTCATAGACGCGCGTTGCCAGACGGGGATGTGATTCACTGCTGACGACCATCTGTTCAATAACCTTGTTACCCTTCGAGTTATTTACAAAGCTATGAAGATCGACCGCTTGTTTTATAAATTCGTCCCGATTGATGTTGTCATATCCGTGAATACGGATGAGGGCATCCACCATCGTCTCCGGCTGTCCATCACAAAGAATGGCAGCACGATCCGCAGACAGCTCACTGCATCTGTCCCAAAACAGGAATGCATTTACAAGACCTGGTGTGACAAAACGGTGAAATGCTCCCACATATCCCAGCGGACTATCATTTAACTTGTTGATTACATTCGCCACAATCGAATGATACAGGTAATGCTTGCAGGCGATATGACCGCACTCATGCGCCAGTACACTGGCGATCTGCTCCAGGGAGAGATGCTTGACCAGTCCGGAAGTCACATAAATGCAGGGATTGGTCGTTCCCATCGTTGCCGCATTCATTTCCTTGTCCCGGATGTAATACAACTCCGGCACCTCAATCCCGAGTTTCTCGCAAATCGGCGGTAACAGCCGGTAAATTTCCGGCATCTGATTTTCACTGATCCGAACCGCTGATGATAACAGCCGAATCCTCGCCGCCTTTTCGTCGTAATTTGCATGATACGCTTCCACCAGTTTTACAAACCTTGGAAACGTGTTCAATGCCGCAAATGCTTTGCGATCCATCTCATGGATATAGCTCTCTGCTACATACGGCATATAAACTCCCTCCCTCTTGCGTTTATTTTGTATCTGTTTAGCACCTGCCATATTTCAACGTGAATTGACTGCTTGCAGGCA
>CAVFRZ010000208.1:0-4470 GCA_963624875.1 Anaerovibrio sp. | reverse complement strand
GAGGAGTGACCTTTCGGGGCCGCTCCTTTTTCATACCATCAGGCACGCTCTCATCGAGAACTTAGGATGGATTTGTCCCTGCCCCTTGTTCTGCAGACTGGACAGTTCTGGTGATCAAGCTCTGGGTAATCAGACAGAGAATAGAGGGAATGGGAAGGTTTAAATTTATAGAGAGTATTGCAAAACAGCGATCTTCCTCTTATCATAGCAACTGATTACAGCGTGTATGCTTGCGTACGAAGCGTTGAATGCCTCGAGTGCAGCGTGTGCGATGTGATGTGATAAAGAAGAGGACCGATGCTGCCAGGCGAGGGGTCTTCTTCTTTTTTTGCGGTTACAGGGAATAAATCCTGCATCGGAGGAGAGGTCGCCGCCAGCAAAATTTATTTTTACACGCTTATTGCTTTCAAGGGATGTGGTGTTTAAGATGTTCACAGAGAGCTCCTTTCACGGTGGTTTTGTGACTTCGACACTCACATTTTGCCAGAAAGTCGAGCTCTTTTTTGTTCACTCATGGAGTGAGAGCAATAATTGCGAAAAACACGGTAGTTATGCGGCTTTCAGCCGCATCGTCCCTATCGGGATGAATAATTCAGGTTTATGAACATTGCTTGTATGAGGAGCTGACAGCAGATGAACTATTTGTGGGAAATCCTTATTTTTAATGTCGTCATTTTTACGATCTGTGGCATCAATATGAAGAAAAAGGGCAGGCTTGGCATGATACAGGAATACCCAAAGGCAATACAGGATCGCTGCAGGGAACTGGGACTAATACAGGAGAGTGCAGGAAAGCTTACCAAGAAAGCGACGATCGGCAAGCTTGGATTCTTTATTGCATACATATTTTTACAGACCGTACTGGCTTATTATATCGGTGGTGCCCGGACGTTTTTTGAAGGGTGGCTTCAAGGCTATATCATGTGGGTGGCAGAGATGTGGTTTGATGCATTGATCGTGGATTGTATTTGGTTTTGTCATAGCAAAAAGATGATCATCCCGGGAACAGAGGATATGATGGAGGCCTATCATGATTATTGGCATCATATAAAATATGCAGTTATTGGAATGTTCACACAGGCTGTGATTGCTTTGCCGGTAGGTTTTTTGGTTAGAATGCTTGCCTGTCTGACCAATTAGGATAATTAAAATTTCTCATTCCCTTATCTCACATTTGTTTCCCTTAAAATATCGCTCAAAATTTTTGGAGGCAGTAATATAAATTGGAAAATAGAATGTCTGAAATAAAAGAGGTTATTCGAAATTTAGAAAGAAATCACATGAGGGGATATTATGTAAAAAGTATTGATGAACTACATAATTTGATCCAAAGTTTTTTGAAATCGGGCGAAAGAATTGGATGTGGTGATAGTGTAACACTTGAAGATACTGGTATTTTTAAAATGTTACGGCAAGGAGATTATATTTTTCTGGATAAGCATCAAGGAGGGCTTACCAGTGAGCAGAAAAGGGAAATATATCTTGAAAATTTCGGATGTGATACCTTTGTGACAGGAACAAATGCTGTTACGCTGGATGGAAAACTGTTCAATATTGATGGGAATGGAAGTCGTGTAGCTCCTATGATATATGGTCCCAAACAAGTTGTAGTGGTAGTTGGAACCAATAAGTTAGTTCCGGATGTGAAGGAGGCAATTTTACGTACAAGACAAATAGCAGCACCGAGAGATGCTGTCCGTTTGAAAAAATCTACACCATGTACGGAGTTGGGGAAGTGTGTGGATTGTCATCATGAGACAAGAATATGCAATGATTTTGTATTGATTACGGGGCAGTTTGACAAAGAAAGAATAAAAGTAGTGATCGTGGAAGGAAATTACGGGTATTGAAAGATACTAATAGATATATTTTTTGATACAATGCACCTGTTAAGCCGCAGAGCAAACGAAAATGGGCGCAGGTCGTCACCCTAAAGGCGGCAGACGTGTGAACCGATGCGGCTTGTGCAGAGAGGATATAGCGATGGCTAATAAAGTGTTTGATTTCAGCGCAGCAGCTGAAGAAGAAAAGAAAAGCGGCACAGCAGGCAAAACCGCAGTGACCGCAGAGGAGATTTGTACTTATACAACGTTTCGGTCAGACGCGGAGGAGGCGGACGCGGAGCATCCGCTGCTGGTGCTTAAAAATGACCGCGGAGATCTTCATCACCACACGAGCGGCAGCTTTGAGCTTCCTGAAAAGCGTACATCCTTTCATTTCATGGTGAACGGAACACCGGCAGAGACGGATATTGCAGAGATTGACGAGCGGTTTGAGGATCTGATCCGCTGGATCGGTGATAACCGCGTCAACGTGCGTCTCTCTGGGCAGACAACGAGCCGCGGCTACTGCGTCTATAAAATCCGTGAGGTGGATTCCGGCGGGGAGACCAAGCTCTCGGCAGAGGATGGCTTTTTGCAGTATGCCATCAGGCGACTCCTGCAGACTAAGGCGCCGGCGGATGCACCGGATGAGGATATTGAGGAAATCGAGGGTGATGACATGAAGCTGACCAGTCTTCAGAGCATCACAGACTTCCTGAATGTGGCAGGAAGGTCACTTCCTCCGCACATCCTCAAGTGGGCAAGGCGGAATCTGGTGGTGGCCAGATCCTCGGAAATCGGACCGGATGAACGGCGTCACGCACAGCGGGCGCTCTCCATCATGCTGAACATCCAGTGGAAGGATACAACCTTTGGATCCATTGATCCGGAGGAGGCACGGCGCATCCTGGATGAAGAGCTGTACGGCATGGAAAAGGTGAAGCAGCGCATCATTGAGACGATCATTCAGATCAACCGGACACATACGCTGCCGGCATACGGGCTCCTTTTGGTGGGACCGGCCGGAACCGGCAAATCCCAGGTGGCGTATGCCGTGGCGCGCATTCTCGGACTTCCCTGGACAACACTGGATATGAGCGCCATCCATGATTCCGATCAGCTCACCGGTACGTCCCGCGTATATGCAAATGCTAAGCCCGGCAGCATCATGGAGGCCTTTTACGTAGCCGGAGAGTCGAATCTGGTATTTATCATCAACGAGCTGGATAAGGCGGATTCCAAAACCACCAGCGGAAACCCGGCGGATGCACTGCTGACGCTCCTGGACAACCTTGGCTATACCGACAACTACATGGAATGCAACATTCCGACCGGCGGAGTATATCCGATCGCAACGGCCAATGACAAGAGCCGCATCAGTGAGCCGCTTATGACTCGATTTGCGGTTATTGATATTCCGGATTACACAAGAGATGAGAAGAAGACGATCTTCTCCAACTATTCCATGCCGAAGGTTCTAAAGCGCATGGGCATGACCAGGCAGGAGTGTATTGTGACAGAGGACGGCGCCTACGCCGTGGTGGATAAGTTTGCCTCGATGCCGGGCGTGCGTGATCTGGAGCAGGCGGCCGAGCATATGGCAGCCAATGCACTTTACCGGATTGAAACACAAAAGCTTTCCAGCGTGCAGTACGATGCAGAGGCTGTGAATGCACTTTTTGAGTAACAAAGGATCCGCTGGAAGATATGAAGCGCAAGGTGCATCACCTTACGAGTGGGAATGATCAATGATTCAGGATATTAAGCCGCAGACAATGCACAACCAGTTTCGCGATGAAGGGCCGGGCGATGTGCGGGACGAGGATACGGTCTTTTCCTTTTGTGACCGGGAAATTCTATGCCGCGTGGAGGAAGTAAACGGAGAGAATACGGTAAGCTTTCCTTCTGCCGCGGAGTATCTGGCAGCAGGAGCCGGGAGAGAGGATTTTATTTATCTTTTTGCCATTGATGAGAAGCCGTATTGGCTCTGCCTGGACGCGGAGTGCTTCTGGCCGGAGGGAACGGATTACGAGATGAAATCCATTCGGACCCTTCGCAGAGCACAGCCGAAGGTCTCCTGCTTTGCCGGGGAGACGGCCTACCATTTGTACGTATGGTACCGGGATAACGTGTTTTGCGGGCGCTGCGGACATAGGACAGAGTATTCCCACCGGGAACGGGCGAAAATATGCCCTGACTGCGGCAACGTCATTTATCCGAAAATTGCGCCGGCAGTGATTGTGGGAATTACCAATCCGCAGCGCAGCAAGATTGTTCTGACTCGTTATGCGGGACGGGCCCACAAGGGAA
Organism: Anaerovibrio sp.; assembly: GCA_963624875.1. Classification (GTDB taxonomy): domain Bacteria; phylum Bacillota; class Clostridia; order Lachnospirales; family Lachnospiraceae; genus CAG-791. The sequence goes on along the minus strand of CAVFRZ010000208.1, from coordinate 337 downwards.
ATGCGCTGGTGGCTGGCTTTTGTGAGATCGGTGAGACCGCAGAGGATACGGTGAGAAGAGAGGTTCTGGAGGAAGTGGGACTTCACGTTCGGCACATCCGGTATTTTAAAAGCCAGCCCTGGGGCTTCGATTCCAATCTGCTGTTTGGCTATTACTGCATTGCAGATGAAACGGAACCGATCCATATGGATGACGGTGAACTTGCAAGAGCGGTATGGGTATCCCGTGAGGACATCGGAGAAGAGAACCGGGAGCTTAGTCTTACGGCGGAAATGATCATGAGCTTCAAGGAAGCGAAGGCGTAGCAGCGATTTTGCGAATGGGCTCTGAATAGTTA
>CAVFRZ010000207.1:0-4483 GCA_963624875.1 Anaerovibrio sp. | reverse complement strand
TCCCCACAGGGGACGGAAACTCTGCCGTTTTCCAATGTTAGCGCCATGTCATTGTTATTGAGACAGACATGATCCCCACAGGGGACGGAAACTATGCAGAACGTTCTGCATACTTTTTTTTTCAAAGTATTGAGACAGACATGATCCCCACAGGGGACGGAAACATTTTTTCAAAGTTCGGCTATCCGCCCCACATGGGCATTGAGACAGACATGATCCCCACAGGGGACGGAAACAATAAGCCGTGTAATCCTATGCAATGCGTACGGTAATAATTGAGACAGACATGATCCCCACAGGGGACGGAAACCACCAGTAAAACGTCAGTTACGTATCCGATTATTTGATTGAGACAGACATGATCCCCACAGGGGACGGAAACACAGTATGCGGACGTTCCGCATACATTTTTTTTCAAAATTGAGACAGACATGATCCCCACAGGGGACGGAAACTACGGTACACCGATAGACTTAAAGTCTATACGTCTTAATTGAGACAGACATGATCCCCACAGGGGACGGAAACTATCGGCGCGGACACTGCCAACAACGATATTAAGATTGAATTGAGACAGACATGATCCCCACAGGGGACGGAAACAACCTTCTAGCGATTTATCTGCATACAAGGTTTCATTGAGACAGACATGATCCCCACAGGGGACGGAAACTGCTCGGGAAGGTTGTCTTTTACAACCTCGCTCTGTATTGAGACAGACATGATCCCCACAGGGGACGGAAACCTGCTCCAGAACTTTTCTTTCCTGATCCTTCGTCGTATTGAGACAGACATGATCCCCACAGGGGACGGAAACTAGGTATGTGTTTCCCGAAAAATATGATTACGTTGTTATTGAGACAGACATGATCCCCACAGGGGACGGAAACTACGCAAGCCAGAAGCTGTAACTCGCCTTGATATATTGAGACAGACATGATCCCCACAGGGGACGGAAACCCAGTGCTCTCTTCATCTCTCCGTCCCTTTGTAAACAATTGAGACAGACATGATCCCCACAGGGGACGGAAACTGTTTTCGGCGTCGCCCTACTAACATTTTTTTTCTAATTGAGACAGACATGATCCCCACAGGGGACGGAAACAGACACAAGATGTATTTACTTTGGTTTCTATCATAATTGAGACAGACATGATCCCCACAGGGGACGGAAACCAACCGTGCAAACTGCTTTTTCATTTCCGTTACCTATTGAGACAGACATGATCCCCACAGGGGACGGAAACTCTTTTTCGCGGTGCTCGTAGATCGTGTTCGGCCTGCATTGAGACAGACATGATCCCCACAGGGGACGGAAACGAATTGGTAGACGCGCAGGCTTCAGGTGCCTGTGGATTGAGACAGACATGATCCCCACAGGGGACGGAAACTCAGCTGGACAACTACGGATGATGGGCACTATGTCATTGAGACAGACATGATCCCCACAGGGGACGGAAACCATGGCTTCCATGTACTGAAAGCATCTGTCAATTTATTGAGACAGACATGATCCCCACAGGGGACGGAAACTCAGATGCCACTGCGAAGCCACCGCTCGAGCTCGTCAATTGAGACAGACATGATCCCCACAGGGGACGGAAACAACAATATGCAGACGTTCTGCATATCTTTTTCCAAAATTGAGACAGACATGATCCCCATAGGGGACGAGACAAACTGAATATGTTGCTGTAGCACGTATGGGAGTATCTTGCAGGGGGATATCATGAGCTATTTATACGTAAGCGAACAGGGGGCATCCATCGGAATCAACGCGAATCGTTTCGAAGTGAAATGCAAGGATGGCACACAGCGGAGTATTCCGGCGGAAACACTGGAAATGATTGAGGTGTTTGGCAAGGTTCAAATGACCACGCAGTGCATGGAGGAATGCCTGAAAAGGGGTATCAACGTTATTTTTTACTCCACGGGCGGCGCCTATTATGGACGACTGATATCGACGAACCACGTGAATGTTGCCAGACAGCGCAAACAGGCTGCACTGACGGAGGATTTCTGCACCGCTTTGGCGAAAAATATGATTCAGGCCAAGATTCACAACCAGGTCGTAATTCTGAGAAGATATGCCAGGACCACCGGCGTGGATGTGGAGGAGGCAGTCAGGATGATGCAGATTCTGTCACGCAAAATTGATGTCTGCATTTGCACCGAGCAGATCATGGGCTTCGAGGGGGCTGCGGCAAGGCAGTATTTTGAAGCTCTGGGGAGATTAATTGTTCCTGAATTCAAGTTCACCGGACGCAATCGGCGTCCACCCAAGGATCCCTTTAATTCCATCATCAGTCTTGGCTATTCTGTCATATTGAATGAGATCTATGGGAAGCTGGAAGGAAAGGGCCTGAATCCTTATTTTGGTGTGCTGCATAAAGACAGGGAGAAGCACCCAACGCTGGCCAGTGATCTAATGGAGGAATGGAGAGCTGTCATCGTAGACTCATTGGCGATGAGTCTTTTGAATGGTCATGAACTGCGGATGGAGCACTTTTACAGAGGAGAAGAAGGCGATCCGGGCATTTATCTTACGCGGGAGGGCTTCAAAATCTTTATTGCGAAAATCGAGCACAAATTCATGGCGGACAGCAGATATCTGTCCTACGTGGATTATACGGTGAACTTCCGTAGGGCCATGGACCTGCAGGTGAATCAGTTCTGCAGGGCGATCGAGGAAAATGATCCACAGCTGTACAAGCCGGTTTTGATTCGATGACGGAGGGATGAGATGGAGGAGTATTTCTGGAACACCAAGGAAAGAACCTCTTCGAAACAGCTATTCGTTCTGGTGATTTATGATATCGTTAACAACAAAAGGCGGACGAAGTTTGCGAAGGAAATGAATGGCTACGGCTTCCGGGTGCAGAAGTCTGCATTCGAGGCGTTGATTGACGAAGCACTGTTTGTGAAGCTGCAGCGTGTAATTCCGACATTGATTAACGAGCAGGAGGACAGTGTTCGCATTTATCGTATGACCGGGTACGGAGAGGTGAATCTGTTCGGACTTAATTCCAAGCTGGAATCGGAGGAGGTAATGATCCTATGAGCAAGAGAATATTGTTCTCTCCTGTTGGAGGGACAGATCCCATTTCATCTACGAATATGCATGACGGTTCTTTGCTGCATATCTGTCGGCATTATCGGCCGGATGTTGTTTATTTATATATGTCAGGTGAGATTCTGGAAAATGAGAAAAAGGATGATCGCTACATGTACTGCCTGCGCAGGCTGGATACATTGCAGGGCAGAACACCGGAATATGTTCGGATTGAAAGGCCGAAGCTCACAAGCGTGCAGGAATTTGATTTCTTTTATGGCGAGTTCCGAACGATTATACAGGGCATAGAGGCAAAGATGGAGCCGGGGGATGAGCTGTTGCTGAATGTATCCTCCGGAACACCTGCGATGAAAAGTGGACTGCTTGTTCTGAAGACGATCGGGGAATTCCCGTGCAAGGCCATCCAGGTGTTGACGCCGGATTTAAAAATGAACAATCATGATCACAGATCATATGATGTGGAAACGCTCTGGGAGATGAACTGCGAACTGGAAGCAGATGGGACTAACCGCTGCCGTGAGGTGAGCTGTCCGACGTTATCCGTGATTAAGCAGGAAAATGCGATCAAGGAGCTGATTCGCCGGTATGATTACGCGGGAGCACTGGCGATTGCACAGCTCCTGCCGGCTGCGGATACGGCAAATTATATGGATCTGTTGCAAATGGCATCGCGCAGAATTCTTCTGGATGCGTCGGGGGTAGATAAAATTCTGTTGGTCGATTCCAGGTATACACTTCCGGTTCGGAATGGGAGCGAGCGGAAGTATTTTGAATACGCACAGGTGATGCAGATACGGGTACTTCGGGAGGAGTATGCGGATTTCATCCGGTCGCTGACGCCAATATTGAGTGTCATTTTTCAGGGAATTCTTAAAACGCAGACATCCATTCGACTGGAGGATTACTGCAGACAGACGCGGGATCGAATGAAGTGGGATTGTTATAAGCTGTCCGGCACAGAGGTGGAAAGGGTGCTCCTGGCCAAAGGAGATGGAAGGCTGTCAGATATTTATAATAGTCAGTTGTCAGAACTGATCAGTTATTTTTGCACTGATTCTGATGTTGCCGGAGTGGCAGCTGCTTTACGAAGCGTGGAAGGCGGCATACGTAACCTTGCTGCTCATGAGGTGGTATCCATTACTGATGAGGGGGTAAAGAAATTAACCGGATATACCAGCAAGCAGATCATGTCCTACGTTCGCAGAGGGCTGGATTACGCCGGCTTCCGTTTTAAAGGCGCGAGCTGGGATTCCTATGATGAGATGAATCAGGTGATCATAGCGGCAATTGAGCGTAAATAGGTTCAATCATGCAGCGTAAAGCTGGTCCGGGGCATAAATGAAGAATCCGCTGATGATCGTCACAGAAAAGGGGCACTATGAATTCGAGGGAGAAACGCATTCAATACAT
>CAVFRZ010000206.1:0-4528 GCA_963624875.1 Anaerovibrio sp. | reverse complement strand
CCGCGTGCTGGTGCATGCGGGGTATGTGCTGCAGGTACTGCAGAAGGAAGACGCTGAGGCGATGGATGACATATTTAAGGAGCTGTCGGCCATGGAAGGGGAACTTTGATGGAAAAGATGCTGGAAAAGCCCCAGACGGCTAAGAGCGGCAGCGGTGCGGCGATGGATCGGATTCTGGAGGGCCTTCGCAGTTACGACGGACCGGACTGCACCATCATGGAGGTCTGCGGAACGCACACGGCGTCGATCGTCCAAAGCGGCATTCCTTCGCTCCTTTCGCCGCACATCCGCCTGATCTCCGGTCCTGGGTGCCCGGTCTGCGTAACGGTGACGGCATACATTGACCGGCTCACAGAGCTTGCCGCGGATGGCGAACATGTTGTCTACTGCTTCGGCGATCTGATGCGGGTACGCGGCAGGGAAAGGAGTCTCCTGGATGCGAAGGCGCGCGGCGGGAATGTGCGTATGGTCTATTCGCCGATGGAGATGCTGGACCGGGCTAAGGAGGATGGCCGGCATATTCATGTTTTTGCTGCGGTTGGTTTTGAAACCACTATGCCGCTGTATGCATTGCTGATTGAGGAGGCGAGAGACAGAGGACTTACCAACGTGCAGCTTCTGACATCCCTGAAAACCATGCCGCCGGTGATTCGCTGGCTGGGAGAGCGCAATACCGATGGCAGGATTACAGGATTTCTGGCGCCGGGGCATGTGTGCGCCGTAACCGGATGGGGAGAATACGAGAGCCTGGCAAAAGAGCTTGGACTTCCGTTTGTGGTGTCGGGATTTACGGCAGAGGCGCTGCTGGCGTCCATTTACGGGCTGGTGCAGCTGCGCGGAAAGTCAGTCGTGCGGAATTTCTATCCGCAGGTGGTATCAAAAGAGGGAAATCTTGCTGCCAGGGAAAGCGTCGCCCGGATTTTTGAAACAAAGGATGCGGCCTGGCGCGGAATGGGCGTGATTGAGAAATCCGGCTGTATTCTGCGAGAGGAGTACGCGGCGTTTGATGCGGGATCGGATAGGCTTTATGAGGACTGCGTGCCGGCCGGATGCTGCTGCCCGCAGATCCTGATGGGTAAAATGGAACCCGCCGCCTGTCCTCTCTTCGGAAAAAAGTGTACCCCCGCCAGTCCGCAGGGATCCTGTATGGTATCGCAGGAGGGGAGCTGTTACAATTACTTTACGGCAGGTGCTGAATAGCCAGAAATGCAAGCATTTCATGTCTGATTTATGAGATTTTGCCTGGCTCTGAACAGCTATCTTTTTATGTATCGCAATACACGTGTGAAAGGAGAACAGCTATGAGAGAGTGGCTGAATGATGCGATCTTTTATGAGATTTATCCGCAGAGCTTCTGCGATACAAACGCAGATGGAATCGGAGATTTTCAGGGAATAATCAGCAAGCTGGATTACATTCGGGAGCTTGGCTGCAATGCCTTGTGGCTGAATCCATGCTTTGATTCGCCCTTTGTGGATGCCGGATATGATATTTGCGATTATTATAAGGCAGCTCCGCGCTACGGAACCAATGAAGACCTGCGCAGACTGTTCGAGGAAGCTCACAAAAAGGGAATGCACGTCATTCTGGATCTGGTGCCGGGGCATACGTCTGATGAGTGCGCCTGGTTTCAGGAGTCCAAAAAGGCAGCCCGAAATGAATACACGGACCGCTACGTCTGGACCAACAGCGTCTGGGAAGGCTTTGAGGGCGTCGATCAGATCATGGGAGCCATTCGAGGCGGAACGCAGCGCGACGGTGCCTGTGCGGCGAACTTTTTCAATGCGCAGCCGGCGCTGAATTACGGCTTTGCCAATCCGGATCCGACGAAATCCTGGCAGCAGCCTATGGACGCCGAGGGACCGATGGCAACCAGAGAGGCCATCAAGGATGTGATGCGGTTCTGGCTGGGACTTGGATGCGACGGATTCCGTGTGGATATGGCAGGCTCACTGGTGAAGAGTGATCCGGACCAGAAGGGAACGATTCGTCTGTGGCAGGATTTCCGTGCATTCCTGGATGAGGAGTTTCCGGAGGCGGTTATGATATCCGAGTGGGGGCAGCCGGATCGTTCACTGCAGGCAGGCTTCCATATGGATTTTCTGCTGCATTTCGGGCCGTCCCATTATCTGGATCTGTTCCGGGAGGAGCATCCGTATTTTGCCAAAGAAGGACTGGGAGACTGCCGGACGTTTTTTGACATCTATCTGAATAACCGTGCGCTGACGGATGGAAAGGGGCTGATCTGCATTCCGTCCGGCAATCACGACATGATCCGGATGGCCAGGACGCTGCAGCCGGACGAAATCAAGCTGGCCTTTGCGTTCCTTTTGTCTATGCCGGGTGTTCCGTTTATTTATTACGGCGATGAAATCGGCGAGCGGTACGTGGAGGGACTTGACTCCGTGGAGGGCGGCTATGAACGAACCGGTTCCCGTTCGCCGATGGCCTGGAACTGCCTGCCGAACGCGGGATTTTCCAGTGCAGCGAAGGAGTGTCTGTACATTCCGCAGGACGATTCTATAGAGACCATCAACGTGGCGTATGAAGCTGCGGATCCGAATTCGGTTCTGAATGCCGTGAAGGAGCTGATTGCGGTTAGAAGGGAGCATCCCGCTCTCATGAACGCCGGTGAGTTCCGTCTCCTGGAGCTGGAGGACCACAGCTATCCGCTGGTCTATGAGAGAATGCAGGGCGATCAGAAGGTTCTGGTGGTACTGAACCCTTCCGGCAAGGAAGCTCTGATGAATACGGTCGTTCCGGAACGGGCCAGGCTGATCTATGCACAGGGAGGCATGAAGGGAAGGACTGCATATGAGAGAAACGAAGAGGGAAAATATATAATCCCGGCGGCCAGTGCAGCCTTCTGGGAGATGTGATGCATAGGCGGATGTTCGCTTGCCGCTCCCGTCACCGCTTCCTGCTCCTGACGGTTGTCCATGCAGTAACGTAAGCAGAAGAGCAATTGATATCGATGAAACCAAAAAGGACCCTGCAGCGGATTTTTATCCACTGCAGGGTCCTTTCGCGGTAAAGCGGTTGCTCTTGCGGCCTGCTGAGGCATCATGCCTCTGCGCCATCTGCCAGGGGCTTTACCTTCGTGCGGTATACCTTTTTAAAGAACGTCAGGGAGAGCACGAGGGAAACGCACTCGGCGATCAAAAAGCACCACCACACATTGTTGACATTTCCAGTGAGAGACAAAAGCCATGCAACCGGGATCAGAACGATCAGCTGACGTCCCAGAGAGACGAGCAGGGAATAGAAGCTCTGGCTGAAGGCCTGGAAGATGGAGCCCATGATGATTCCGCATGCAGCCAGCGGGAAGTGCACGGCAATAATCCGAAGTGCAATGGTTCCCATGTCCAGCATATCTGCAGAGGCGTTAAACATCTGCAGAAGAACGCCGGGGATGAGCTCGAGGATTACGGTTCCGCAGATCATGATGCAGATGGCAAGGAAAAGTGCGAATTTAAGCGCCTCATCGATGCGGGACTTTTTCCGCGCACCATAGTTGTAGGCCAGGACCGGTATAAGGCCGTTGTTAAGACCGAAGACCGGCATGAAGAAAAAGCTCTGAAGCTTAAAGTACACACCGAATACGGCTGCGGCCGTGGTGGAAAAGGCCACCAGAATCAGATTCATGAAGTAGGTCATGACCGATCCGATGGACATCATGAGGATGGACGGTACGCCGACGTAATAGATTTTCCTGATGATGGATGCGGACGGATGGAGAATCCGGCGCAGACTAAAGTGCAGCTCCTTGTTGAAGCGAAGGTTCAGGAACAGTCCAAGGCATGCGGCAACGCACTGGCCAAGGACGGTCGCATAGGCGGCACCCGATACGCCGAGCTTCGGAAATCCGAAGAGACCGAAAATCATGATGGGGTCAAAAATGATATTGATAACGGCGCCGGTCAGCTGTGATGCCATGGACAAAACGGTGAGGCCGGTGGACTGGAGGAGCCGTTCGAAGGTCAGCTGGAAAAACAGACCGACCGAAAACATGCACACGATCCCAAGATAGGCATCCCCTGCCTCAATGATCTCCGGAACAGAGGTTTGGCTCTTGATAAACGGACCTGTCACAAAAAGACCGATCAGCAGGAAGATGATAAAGTTCAGAACGGTCAGAAAGAGTCCGTTTCCGGCGGCAGAATCGGACTGCTCATAATTCTTCTCGCCAAGGGATCTCGAAAGAAGCGCGTTGATGCCGACGCCGGTTCCGGAACCAAACGCAATCATAAGATTCTGCAGAGGAAATGCAAACGTGACTGCGGCCAGTGCATTTTCGCTGATCTGTGCAACGAAGATGGAGTCGACGATGTTGTAAAGGGCCTGTACCAGCATCGAGATCATCATCGGAACGGACATGTTCACAATCAGCTTTTTGACAGGCATCATCCCCATTTTGTTTTCCTTGACGGATTCCATTGCTTGCGACATTCTGATATTTCCTTTCTCAAATACAAAAAAACGTAATTGTTTAGCACCCATCTCGATTTTCCTTCGGAAAACCTCGATG
>CAVFRZ010000205.1:0-4568 GCA_963624875.1 Anaerovibrio sp. | reverse complement strand
GGTATACGATTATAAGGGACTTCGCATTGCCGGCCTTGGCGGCAGCATGCGCTACCGCATGGGCAAGGATATGTATACCGAGGATGAGATGCGAAGGCGCATTGCCAAGCTCAATCGTCAGGCAGTGTTAATGAACGGCGTGGATGTTCTGGTGACGCATGCACCGGCAAGAGGCTATGGCGACATGGATGATCTGCCGCACGTCGGGTTTTCGTGCTTTAATGAATTCCTGGATCGGTGGAAACCCAAATACATGCTGCACGGCCATGTGCACAAGACCTACGGCTATCAGTTCCTGCGGGAGCGGGAGCATGCCAGCGGTACGAGAATCATCAATGCCTATGAGTATACGATGCTCAGTATTGGCGAGGATGAGCATCCTGCGCAGGGACGCACCGGTTCGGCCTTGTATGATCTGTACATGAGCCTTAAAATTAAACGCTGAAAGTTATTGTACAGATGACAGCCAAGTGACAGGGTGGCGGATGGATGTCCGGGTTCAGGGCCTTCCGAGGACCTCGGTGCTTGCGAGCGTCTTATGCGAGCTTAGCACCGCTAGGCCGCAGGGAAGCTGTTTTTGCCGAGTGGCCGCAAGGCCATCTCGTAGCTGACGAAGTCAGCGTAGCGTCCCAGAACCGGACACCTCCGCCAGGACCCGTCATTTGGCTGCCATCTGTACGAAACAGAAACATTACGGAATACTAACTGGCAGCACCGCTGCCCGGAAATGAGGATAACGATGGAAATGCAAATGGAGTTTAAGCGGAAGCTGCCGATTCCGCAGGAAATCAAGCGGGAGTTTCCGCTTTCTGCTGAGATTCAGAAGATCAAGGAAGAGCGGGATCGCACGATTGAGGACATCTTTTATGGGAGAGATTCGCGCTTCCTTCTGGTGATAGGACCCTGCTCGGCGGACCGGGAGGATGCGGTTCTGGAGTATATGACGCGACTTGTTCGCGTTCAGGAGAAGGTGAAAGATAAGATCTTTATCATTCCCCGCGTCTATACCAACAAGCCCAGAACCAAGGGTACAGGCTACAAGGGCATGCTTCATCAGCCGGACCCGGAAAAGGGCGAGGATATGCTGGCAGGAATCATTGCCATTCGTCAGATGCATACGCACGTCGTAGAGGAGACGGGCTTTACCTGTGCCGAGGAAATGCTCTATCCGGAGAACCACCGTTACCTTTCGGATCTTCTGGCCTATGTTGCCATCGGCGCCCGTTCCGTGGAGGATCAGCAGCACCGCATGGTTGCCAGCGGCGTTGGCATTCCGGCAGGTATGAAGAATCCGACCGGCGGAGACATCTCCGTTATGATGAATTCCATTACAGCTGCACAGAGCAGTCAGACATTCCTGTACCGCGGCTGGGAGGTAGTGACCACCGGCAATCCGATGGCACACGCAATCCTTCGCGGTTATGTGGACAAATACGGACGCAATCATCCCAACTATCATTATGAGGATCTGATGAGTCTCCGGGAAGCCTATGACAAGGCAGGACTGCAGAATCCGGCGGTGCTGGTGGACTGCAATCACGCCAATTCCAACAAGAATTTCCTGGAACAGATCCGCATTTCCAGGGACGTTCTCCATTCGATGCGCGCATCAGAGGACATTCGAGGCCTGGTGAAGGGACTTATGATCGAAAGCTACCTGGAGGACGGTGCACAGAAGATCGGAGAGGGCGTCTATGGAAAATCCATCACCGATCCCTGCCTTGGCTGGGAAAAGTCGGAACAGCTGATCTACGATCTTGCCGATGAGCTTTGAGCCGGCAAAGGAGCAGGATTATGACAGATGAGGAGCTTAGCAGAAAGGTAGATGACATTGTCTCGAAAATGTCTGCAGAGGACAAGATCGCCTTTTGCAGCGGGAAGGATTTCTGGCATACAAAGGGCTTTGAGCAGTATGAGATTCCGGAAATCATGATGACAGACGGCCCGCACGGCCTTCGCAAACAGGATGGCAAGACAGATGACCTTGGAATCAATGATTCCGAACCGGCGACGTGCTTTCCGACGGCGGTGACCGCGGCCCAGACTTGGAACCGCAAGCTCTTGTATGAGGAAGGCCGCGCCATCGGTGAAGAGGCCAAGGAACAGCAGGTCGCCGTGGTGCTGGGGCCCGGCGTGAACATCAAGCGCAATCCCCTGTGCGGCCGCAATTTTGAATACTATTCAGAGGATCCCTATGTGGCCGGTGAGCTGGGGGCCTCCTTTGTGGCCGGCATGCAGAAGGAGACCGGGATCGGTACAAGCCTCAAGCACTTCGCCGGAAATTCACAGGAGTACCGCCGGCTTCAGTCGGATTCCCAGATGGATGAGCGGACCCTGCGCGAGATCTATCTTCGCGCCTTTGAAAAGGTGGTGAAGAAGGCGCAGCCTGCTACTGTGATGTGCGCCTACAACAAGCTCAACGGCACCTACTGCAGTGACAATGAACGGCTCCTGACCGATATCCTCCGCGTAGATTGGGGCTTTAAGGGAGCAGTGGTTACGGACTGGGGCGCATTAAATGACAGAACAAAGGCCTTTCAGGCCGGGTGCGACCTGGTGATGCCGGGCGGGTCCTCTGTCGGCGAGAAGGTAGCTAAAAACGCCATAGAGAGCGGCGAATTATCGCAGGACGCGGTGGATGCCAGTGTAAAGCGAATTCTTTCCCTGGTGCTGCGAAGAAAGGAAGCACTGGATAAGGCTCAGAACTATTCCTACGACCGCGTGGCGCACCAGACAACCGCACAGCGTATTGCAGAGGAGGGCGCCGTTCTTTTGAAAAATGAGCGGAACCTTCTTCCGTTTTCCGACATGAAGGAGGTTCTTCTGGTCGGCAAAATGGCGGCGTCCATGCGGTATCAGGGGAGCGGGAGCTCCCACATCCAGCCAACGAAGCTCTCCCAGGTACGGGAGAATATCCCGGAGGCTCCGTATGTGGAAGGATGTGATGATGAGGGCAATGTGACCGAGGAGAGCCTTGCAGAAATCACCAGAGCTGCGTCGAAGGCAAAGGCGGTGGTCGTCTTTGTAGGGCTGACGGATTTGTACGAGTCAGAGGGCTTTGATCGGCAGGATCTCTCCATTCCGACAGGGCATAACCGCATGGTAAAGGCAGCACTTGCCGGCAATGTGAATGTCGCTGTGGTGCTTATGGGCGGAAGTCCGATGAAGCTCCCCTGGATACGCGAGGTAAGTGCCGTACTCTATACGGGACTGTGCGGACAGGCAGGCGGAGCGGCGATTGCTAACATTTTGACTGGAAAAGTCAACCCGTCGGGGCGTCTGACCGAAACCTGGCCGCTGGAGGAAATTGACATTCCCTGCTACGGAACCTATGGCAAAAAGGATGCCCAGTACCGGGAAGGCATTTACGTGGGCTATCGCTATTATGAAAAGGCGGGGCAGCAGGTGCTCTTCCCCTTTGGCTATGGCCTGTCTTATACGCAGTTTGAATATACCAATCTCTTAATCAGTGACCGCCAGGTGACCGTGCAGATCCGCAATGTGGGTAAACGGGCCGGTGCGGAGGTTGTACAGCTCTACGTAGGAAATCCGCAGGATGGTATTTTCCGTCCGGTCAAGGAGCTGCGGGCATTTGAGAAGGTGTTCCTGCAGCCGGGGGAGGGCGCAATGGTGACCTTCCTTCTGGCCAGCCGTGACTTTTCGGTGTATCAGGACGGATGGAAGATTCCTACCGGCACCTATGCGGTTATGGTAGGTCCGTCCTCGAGTGATATCCGGCTCCTGCAGCAGGTTGTTGTGGAGGAGGAGCCGGTATCATCGCCCTCCTGGCTGCCCGGCAGCTGGTATGCAAGGCCGGTCGGTCAGCCGACGCTGGAGGACTGGAAGCACCTGATGGGCGAAGCTATGCCGGAGCCGGAGGAGACGCAGTCTCGTTTCACCCGGGAGAGCTCTCTTTCCGAAATGGCGGACTGCAGCAGACTGGTACGGTTCATATTGAAGCGTGTCCGCAGCAGATGCCGCAGGCAGGCAGGCGGCGAAGACTGTGATGAGAGGGATCCGGCCTTCCGTATGGCCTATACAACAGCAGCGGATGTGCCGGTGCGCGCACTGCGTTCATTTGCACCGTGGATGCCTTCCTTTGCGGAGCGTTTTCTGTTGTGGAATGCCAATCGGGGCCACAGGAAATAAGCAGGTGCTGAACAGATATACAGATGGAAGGGTGAGCAATGGTAAAAAGTCCGCTGGAAATTGAACGCAAATGGATGGTTCAGGGATGGCCGGAGGTGCCCGGGAAGACAGGGGCACCTCTTCCGGTGCTCAAAGAGGAACGGATGGAGCAGGGCTATATCAGTACGGAGCCCACCGTGCGCATTCGCAGCGAGCAGGAAACCGGTAAAGAAGCACAGTATATTCTGTGCTTTAAATCCGCGGGAAATGGACTGACCAGAAAGGAAACGGAGTTTCCGATTGCCAGGGAGCAGTTTCAGCAGCTGGAGGATATCATCGGATGCCCGCTGGTGCCGAAGGTACGCAGAACCTATCTGCTGCCGGACGGGCATCACCTCGAAGTCAACGCTGTAGATGAGGGGGCAGACACGTCCTTTTAT
>CAVFRZ010000204.1:0-4588 GCA_963624875.1 Anaerovibrio sp. | reverse complement strand
AGCATTAGTATAGCTGAGCATCGGCAATATGGCCAGTTATTTAATTTTCATTGTAATAGTCGCTTGCGTATCCTCGCTTCTCCTGCTGCCGCAGTGCCGCATCGCAGGCAGAGTCCAGCTGGCCGGCCGTTCGGGCATATTTGACCTCGAAGACGGCAACGCGCCCGCCGCGCACATCCTTGACAACAATATCGCTGCGGCCTTCTCCGTGCTCACGGTTGGATTCCACCTGGTATCCGCCGCCGGCGAAAACACCGGCCAGAAAGGCCGTGATAGAAATCCTCCTCCGGTAATCCTGTATTGCGCGATCAGCACATCTTCCGGCAGATATCTTCCAGTATTTCATACGTCTTCGCTACACCTGCAGCGATGCAATACTCCATGAGCGCCGTGTCCTGACTCCGCTCATAGATACGGAAGGCCTGGCGGTATTTAGACTGGTTCAGAATGATCGCCGGCATCAGTCCCGCATTCAGCAGCATCTGGTTCATAACAAAACGCCCGGTACGCCCATTTCCATCGGCAAAGGGATGAATCATCTCAAGCTGCATATGCAAGCCGGCGACAGTTGTTATTATCGTCGCAAGATCTGACATATGTCGAAAAGACTCCGTGACCTTCCGGCACCAGGCTTCCATCTGCTCCGGAATCTCCTCCGGCCGCGGCGGCATCCATGCGACCTCCGCAATGCTCCCTACATAGACCTGGCGGTCGCGGAATTCCCCGTCTGTTCTCATGATGATGCCGTTGATCCGATGGATCAATCCCATGGTAATCTCCTGCTGTTCCCGAAAGCACAGCATGCTGTTTGCCTCATAGGCAGTCTTGGCTTCCGTGTATTCGGAATAGGTGTGCCCGCTGCGGACCTCATCGTATTCCAGGGCATCCACGGTCTCCTCCAGCGTCAGCGTATTCCCCTCCAGGGAATTGGTGTTCCACGACAGACGAAGCCGGAGCTCTTTTTCAAATGCCGTCCATATCTCTTCCGGCAGCTCGGCATACTGGCAGCGCTGCCGGATGGATGAAATTGTCTGGTAGTATTTGGTAGGATCAATCTGCATGTTATTTCTCTAACTTCTCAATAAGGCACTGGTGCGCATTGCTGTGTTCTGATATTGCGTTGCTCCCTCCACTCCACTGAATCAGTCAAACTGTATTCTCCATTGGGAATCTCGTTCTATACTGGTTTCAACGCAGAGTTCCTTCTTGATTGATGATTCAGACATGATTATAACAAAAAGGCCGGTGGAGCGGTCATGCTCCATCGGTCTTTTGGGGTAATTGCTGTTGCTGAATTAATTCTACTTTTTTTGCTGAGCCTCAAGGAGCTGTCTCATCAAATCTGCAATCTGCGAATCCTTCTGCGCCAGCGAGGCTTCCTTCTGTGCAATGATTGCACTATACTTTTCTGTGACTTCTCTTACTTCATCCGCAGCATATCTTTCAATCACATCGCACATAGCACGCACTCCTTCCTGATTGTTTTTCAAATAATTCACACGGTATGACAGCTTTGGGAATTTCGGATCATTAACCTCCCTTTGCAGGAAGAGATTCATCAGCTCCGATGTGTCTGTGCCGTCCTTTACCTTGGTGTTTACATAAATATTGGCCGTTCCGTCTTCTATGATCTGCCCGGTTTCCCGAACAACCTTGTCCACATGATAGGTGGTCTTTCCTCCCTTCAGGATATCAAACTCTGAAATATAAACCACTATCACGTCCGGCGTCTCTTCAAAAGACGTCCCCTTCTCTGTAAAGAAGCTCAAAGAAAGCATCATCGATCGGCCGCAGCTCCTTAACATATTCTATCTTCTCTTCAAGCGTTTTCTCTCTGGCCATGTCGTCCCCCTTCGACTGCCTTAATCATAGCATATCCGCCTCCGGATTAGTTCGTTTTAGAGAAGTTTCATTGTAACAAAGGCCGGTGAAGCGGTCATGCTCCATCGGTCTTTTCGGTTAACGGCTGTTTAAGAATCAGCACACGCGGCTCGGAACTCTCATCACTTAGAAATCCCTCTACACCGCCGTCCGCGCACCACCGTCCACACCATCAATAGAATTCCCATCGCGGATACAAGGACTCCCGCCCTGCCGCCCGGCGTATGGTACACGAGCCGGATTTCATGGTTGCCTGCTGCCGCCGGCATCGCCAGGTACATCAGATTGGCCTTCTGCAGCTCCACCTTTTCCCCATTGTCGTAGGCGGTCCAGCCTGTGCTGTAAGGGATGCTAAACACCAGTATCCGGTCCTGCTCGGCGCTGAGCGTCCCTGTAATCTCATTCGTGGCAAGCGAAATGGGATTCTGGTGCATATCAACATTCTGCAGCGTGCAGACAGAGCGCTCGACCGATTTTGTCATCAGCTCTGCCATTGGCTGTCCGATCAAAGATAATCCGGATACGGTATAGCAGCCCGCGTACTGAAACCGAATGGTAATGGTATCCGGCGCACCGGTGTTATAGCCCATATTCAGGGCAAAATCCTTCCATCCGCTGTAATACTGATTGATGGATGTCTTATAGTTGATGGTCTTGTCGATGATCGTCTCTCCCTGGCGGCTGATCGTGACGGTAATCGGATAGACCTCCTGGAGCACATCATTCGTGTCCTCATTCTGGTTTATCCCGTTCGTCCAGTCTTGTACCGTCGTGACCTCCAGATCCTGCACCAGAAGGTAGGTTTCTGCATTCTCCGTCCCGGTGAACGTCAGCGTCACCGCAGCCTCCGGATCCGTGACCAGGAATTGAACGCTGCCGTCTTCCTCCTGTGTGAAGACAACACCGTCTGAAGTCGTCACAGTGTAGGACAGCTCCTGCTCGTAATACTCCGGCTGAATCACATTCTGCAGGGCGGCGTTTGCTGTGGACTGCACCGCATCTCCCAAGAGCACGCCCTGCACGATGGCTTCCTGCCGCTGCGTCGGAGTCATCGCCGCAAACTCCTCCTGCGAAAGTACCCCGGTGTAGGTATAACCCAGCGGCAACGCGAACATATTGCTGTACAGATGGTATTCCGGCCGCACTGGCTCCCAGCTGTCGTCCCCGAGGACTGCGCCGGAAGCCTCCTGAATTGTTCCGGTTTCCGCGTCCGGCTGCGTTCCTTGCTCCGTGTCCTGTCCCGTGCTCTGACTGCCATCCTGCAACGCACTTTGTTCCGCAGCATCCGGCTGCTCCTTCGCAAGCTCCTCCAGCACATTCTGCGGCACGCCGCTCTCTCCTGCCACCGTTCCTGCATCCGTAAAGCCATACGGCACAAACTTCTGCTCAAAACTGTTGTCATAGGCAATGCTGTAATATTGCACACCAGCCAGGGCCTCCAGTGCCGCGCGGTCATCCAGACCCGTGTAGCAGAAATTCTGCTCCTCATTGACCCCCAGCGCCTGGAAAAAGTCCGACACCGCGCCATTGGCAAAGCTCCAGAAGAACTGTGTCGACGAGCGCCCCAGCTGTGCCCCGGCATTGTAGGTTAAATCCCGCCCGGAGTAGCGTAGAAAACTCTTATCATCAGCTTCTTTCTCCGATGCATCCGTCGCCCCCGTATCCCCCGTGTCACACGTGCCGGAAGCTCTATTCTCGGCAGCAAGGCTTGTGCTGCTCTCATAGCTTTGAATGGCCGCTGCCTCATTCCGGTACGCCGCATTCATATATTCCGCCGGTGTCTGCGCATCGGTGAATTCCGAGGCATAGCCGGACTGGCCGCCCTCTCCGTTCTCATCCGCCGGAATCCGCGCGTAGCCCAGATAAATGTTGCCCGCAATGCAGGCCACAAGTCCCGTCAGAACCAGGCGCTCCAGATGCCGCTGCCACCCTTTTTGTCCCGCCTGCCTCGGTGCCCCAATACTCTCGCGTTCTGGCTGCAAGTCTTCACAGCTGTTCACCGGCGAACCCGGCGAGCAGATATCAGCAGAATGTCCGGACTGAGCATCTCCGCCAGGTCCGACCGCCGTCCGGCAGGCAAGCCTCTCCGCACACTCATTCCAGATCACTGCCAGCACCAGCGCCAGCAGAAACTCCGCAGCAAAGGTCCAACGGTTGATCACGTACGATGTCCCGTTCAGAAGGTATCCTGCTGCCGGGAAGCACAGCATCACAACACAGCCAAGGACCGCCGTCTTCAGCTGCCGGTGTCCCCTGCGGATCAGCAACACAGCAAGAGCTGCGGCGGCGAAAACGCTCATGCACAGCTCCGTGTCGTACAGGGGATGGTTGATGAAGGTGATGAGATTTTTAAACAGCTCCTGATAATACGCCGGCTCATAGAATAAAGACAGACTAAACTCCGTCGCTCCGCGCGGGTCACTTTGGAACTGCACCAGTACAGGAATGAGGATCGCGCCGGCCGCCATGGTTCCGATCACGGCATACCCAAGGAGCCTCCCGATCTCCGATGCAGCAGTTCTCCACCCGGCCCGCAGACCGACCTTCCCGGCAGCACGCTGCGGTCTGTCTGCCGGCACGCTGTCCGTCCGCATACGAAGCACCTGCTTCTGTCCGTAGTGCACGCGGAAAATCACCCGGCACACACCGTAACCGGCCGTCAGCAGCACCAGCATATAGAAAAAGTAAAAATTGGAAACACCAGCCA
>CAVFRZ010000203.1:0-4613 GCA_963624875.1 Anaerovibrio sp. | reverse complement strand
CGCCCTATGCTGCTCAGCTTGCAGCAGAGACTGCAACCAAGGCAGCCCTTATTCACGGCCTGAAGGCTGTTGACGTATTCGTAAAGGGACCCGGATCAGGAAGAGAAGCAGCCATCCGTGCACTGAATGCAAATGGTCTGCAGGTTCTGTCCATTACAGACGTTACTCCGGTTCCTCACAACGGATGCCGTCCGCCTAAGCGCAGAAGAGTATAGTTTCTATAATATTGCAGTGAAGATGAGGATAGCTTATCTTCCTGCAAAGGTAATCGTACGATTTGGATGAAGGCGCCTTCGGGCGTTGTAAACAACAAGCAGCAGTATGCCCAAGGAGGCTTGGCGCCTGCCCGGCCGTCTGCTGACAGAAATGAAAGGAGCCAATCATGGCAGTAGATAAGACACCCGTCCTGAAGAGATGCAGATCTCTTGACATGGATCCCACATACCTTGGTTATGACAAGAAGTCCAAGAGAACCCTTGTTCGCAGAAGCAGAAAGATGTCTGAGTACGGCATGCAGCTTCGCGAGAAGCAGAAGGCAAAGTTCATCTACGGTGTTCTTGAGAAGCCTTTCCGTAACTATTATGAGAAGGCAGATCGTATGAAGGGAATGACCGGCGACAATCTGATGACAATGCTGGAGTCCCGTCTGGACAACGTTGTTTTCCGTATGGGATTCGCACGCACCAGAAGAGAGGCTCGTCAGGTGGTTGATCACAAGCACGTTCTCGTAAACGGCAAGTGCATCAACATTCCTTCCTACCTTGTAAAGGCCGGCGATGTGGTTGAGATCAAGGAGAGCAACCGCACTATGCAGAGATTCAAGGATATCGCAGAGGTTACTGCGGGAAGACTTACTCCTGAGTGGGTTGACGTAGACAAAGAGAATTTCAAGGGAACCGTAAGCACACTTCCGAAGAGAGAGCAGATCGATGTTCCGGTAGACGAAATGCAGATCGTCGAGTTGTATTCCAAGTAATTCGTGTAATGCGGATCCTCCGCAGCTGCATTGATATCAATAAGGAGGTATATGCGTGTTTGATTTTGAAAGACCCAGCATTGAAACGACTGAGTTGTCCGATGATAATAAATTCGGCAGATTCGTTGTAGAACCCCTCGAAAGAGGGTATGGTCTTACTCTCGGCAATTCTCTGAGAAGAATCATGCTTTCTTCCCTGCCGGGCGCAGCAGTCAGCCAGATCAAAATCGATGGAGTACAGCATGAGTTCAGCACGATTCCGGGCGTAAAGGAAGATGTCTCGGATATCATCATGAACATTAAGAGCCTTTCCATCAAGAATTCCAGCGAGACAGATGAGCCCAAGACCGCATACATTGAGTATGAGGGAGATGGCATTGTACACGCCAGCGATATTCAGGCAGATCAGGATATTCAGATCATGAACCCTGACCAGGTTATCGCAACCCTCTCCGGAAAGAAAACGAAGCTTTTTATTGAGCTGACGATTACCAAGGGCCGCGGCTATGTCAGCGCAGACAAGAACAAGAGCGAGGATACAAAGATCGGTGTGATTCCGGTGGATGCAATCTATACGCCTGTTCAGAGAGTCAATGTAACAGTAGAGAACACCCGTGTCGGCCAGCAGACAGATTTTGACAAGCTGACACTGGATGTGACGACCAACGGCACACTTGCACCGGATGAGGCTGTGAGCCTTGCGGCGAAGGTCCTTTCGGAGCATTTGTCCGTGTTCATTGATTTGAGCGACAATGCCAAGATCACTGAGGTGATGGCGGAGCCTGTTGATGACAACAAGACAAAGGCACTGGAGATGAGCATCGATGAGCTGGAGCTCTCGGTTCGCTCCTTCAATTGCCTGAAGCGTGCGGGCATCAACACAGTTCAGGAGCTGTGCAGCAAGTCTCCGGATGAAATGATGAAGGTTCGGAATCTGGGAAAGAAGTCCCTGGATGAGGTTCTGGAGAAGCTCAAGGAGTTGGGCCTTAAGCTCAACATGGGATTGGATGCTGAACAGTAAGTCATCTGTTGAAACCGGCAGATGCCTGAACAGATACAATATATAACAGCAGCGTTCCTGCGGCGGTAAATCCCATGAGGTGTGCTGCGGGTCGGCATAGAAAAGTGCCGGACAGGTAATTCCAAAGGTTCTGTCCGGTGCTGCCACAAAAGGAGAATAATATGGCAGAGTACAGAAAGTTAGGAAAGAAAACAAAGCTGAGAAAGGCACTTCTTCGTTCCCAGGTTACCGCACTGCTTTACAATGGTAAGATCATTACCACCGAAGCTCGTGCGAAGGAAATCCAGAAGCTGGTTGAGCCCATGATCGCTCTGGCAGCAAAGGAGAAGGATAACTTCGAAGAGGTTACGGTAAAGGCTAAGGTTGCCCGCAAGGACAAGGACGGCAAGCGCGTCAAGGAAGTTAAGGACGGCAAGAAGGTTACCGTTTACGATGAAGTTGAGAAGACCGTTACAAAGGATGCTCCTTCCCGCCTTCATGCAAGACGTCAGCTGATGAAGTTCCTGTATCCTGTAACTGAGGTTCCTGCACAGGGCCGCAAGAAGGATGCGAAGGAAGTTGATCTTGTTGACAAGCTCTTCAATGAGTACGGCAAGAAGTATGCTTCCCGTCAGGGCGGATATACAAGAATCGTGAAGATTGGCCAGAGAAAGGGCGATGCTGCTCTTATGGTTGTTCTGGAGCTTGTCTAATCGCCGGATACGGTTATTAAAGATGCAAAAGTCCCTCAAACCAAAATGGTTTGGGGGATTTTTGCATTCACTTTTCAGACGATATCTGTTATTCTGCTCTCGATGCTCTGAAAAGAGATCGGAATTTAGGTGAAGGCCGGATGAGAAGATCGGTCATTTAAAATTCGTAACTATTCAGCACCCGTCTCAGATTTGCTGTCGCAAATTCAAGATGGGGCCGGGAGGCGCGCATGCTTGGAAATGCCGGAACAGCGATGGCTGCTGTCAAACATCTTATTCATGATTATGTAACCAGAGATGAGGAAGGGAATATCAGCGGCACTGTACGTGCGGTGGATGATGTAACACTGGATGCCGAGCCGGGCCAGTTCATCGCGGTGCTGGGACACAACGGGTCGGGGAAGTCCACTCTGGCCAAGCACCTGAATGCGCTCCTTTTCCCGACGGAGGGAGAGGTGGTCATCGACGGCATGAATACAAAGGATGAAGACCACCTGTGGGATATCCGCCAGGAGGCCGGAATGGTCTTTCAGAATCCGGACAACCAGATCATCGGACAGATTGTAGAAGAAGATGTGGGCTTTGGACCGGAAAATATGGGAATACCCACCAGTGAAATCTGGCAGAGAGTGGATGAGGCCCTTACTACGGTCGGAATGCAGGCATACCGCAAAAAGTCGCCCAACCGCCTTTCGGGCGGACAGAAGCAGCGCGTATCCATTGCCGGGGTCATTGCCATGCACCCTAAGTGCATCATCATGGATGAACCTACAGCAATGCTGGATCCGTCCGGGAGATATGAGGTGATTCGTGCTGCACGTGCACTGAATAAAGTGGAAGGGATTACCATCATACTGATTACACATTACATGGAAGAGGCGATCTATGCGGACCGTGTTTTTGTCATGGACGATGGAAAGATCGCACTGCAGGGAACGCCGCATGAGGTGTTCGCACAGGTGGATACGATGAAGGAGCTCCATCTGGATGTTCCCGCGGTTACGCTTCTGGCAGATGAGCTGCGAAAGAGCGGTGTGGATATTCCGGCAGGAATTCTGACAAAGGAAGAGCTGGCCAAGGCTCTTGGACTATAACGGCGGATCGCTCTGATTTGCAAAGGGAATTGCTGCATTGCAGTGCAAATCCGGCGCGGGAAACGCTCTATCAGCGTTTCCGAAGAGACGCCGGGAATAAAAGGAGAACGGATGTCACTGAAAATTGATGACATAACATATGTCTATGAAAAGGGAACGGCTATGGAGGTGAATGCGCTGGATCATATCAGCGTAGAAATTCCGGATGGTCAGTTCATTGGTCTTGTTGGTCATACCGGTTCCGGCAAATCCACCTTTGTGCAGATGCTTAATGGAATTCTTCTGCCTACCACGGGACACATTTTCTGGGATGGACGGGACATCCAGGAGGAAGGATTTGACCGCAAGGAGCTGCGCTCCCATGTGGGCCTGGTATTTCAATATCCGGAGCACCAGCTGTTCGAAACCGATGTTCTGGCGGATGTTATGTTCGGCCCCAGAAACCTGGGACTTTCTGAGGAAGAATGCTGCAAAAGAGCCGCGGAAGCGTTAGAACGTGTGGGGCTTGCGGAGGAGTTCTGGAAAATGTCCCCCTTTGATCTGTCCGGCGGCCAGAAGAGGCGAGCGGCCATTGCCGGCGTCCTTGCCATGCATCCGCGGATTCTGGTTCTGGATGAGCCGACGGCCGGCCTTGACCCTAAGGGCCGGGATGAAATTCTGGACATGGTTCGCGATATGAAGAAAACACTTCATATGACCATACTGCTGGTATCGCACAGCATGGATGATGTTGCGGAATATGCGGATCGGATTCTGGTCATGAATGCCGGGAAAATCCTGATGGACGGTGCTCCGCGTGAGGTCTTTGGCCGATACAGGGAGTTGGAGGA
>CAVFRZ010000202.1:0-4630 GCA_963624875.1 Anaerovibrio sp. | reverse complement strand
TTCCAGATACAGCCGGTATGGCGGGCCGACAGGCCGCAGAAGGGACGCTACCGCCAGTTCATGCAGTGCGACATCGACATCATCGGCGAGCCGACAAACCTTGCGGAGATTGAGCTGATTCTGGCCACTACGACAACGCTGGGACGGCTTGGCTTTAAGGATTTCCAGATCCGCATCAATGAGCGGCGGATTCTGAAGGCGATGGCAAAGACCTGCGGTTTCCCGGAGGAGCGCTTTGATGAGGTATTCATCACGCTGGACAAGATGGACAAGATCGGTCTGGACGGGGTGCTCAAGGAGCTTACAGAGAGCGGCTTTGCCGAGGAATCTGCGAAGAGCTATGTGGCGCTCTTTGAAGGTCTTAACGCGGCGGAGGACCCGTTGGGATATCTGGAGGAGAAGCTGGCCGGCACCATTGAGGAGGATGTCATTCCGACGCTTCGGGAGACCATTCAGACAGTGGAGGCGACCAAGCAGGCTTCGTTCCGCATGGTCTTTGATCCGACGATTGTCCGCGGCATGAGCTACTACACGGGAACAATTTTTGAAATTGCAATGCCGCAGCTGGGCATCAGCGCCGGCGGCGGCGGACGGTATGACGGGATGGTGGGCAAGTTCACCGGAAAGGATGTTCCGGCGTGCGGCTTCTCCATCGGCTTTGAGCGCATCATTCTGATCCTGCTGGAGCAGGGCTTTGAGGTGCCGGGCAAGAGCGAGAAGGTGGCCTTCCTTCTGGAGAAGAACCTTCCGGGTGAGCGCTTAAAGGAAGCCATCGAGGCGGCACAGAAGGAGCGCGCAGCCGGTAAGTCCGTTTTAGTGGTCCGCATGAACAAGAACAAAAAGTTCCAGAAGCAGCAGCTTGAGGCCCAGGGCTATACGGCGTTTGAGGAGTTCTATGCCCGCCCGATTCAGTAAGGCGGAATGGAAGCGTCTCCGGCCTGTTACACCGCTGTTTTCAAATGTAAGAAGCAACATCATAATATGTATTAAGGAGATAAAACATGCAGTCACGTACACATACCTGCGGTGAGCTTCGGCTCGCAGATGCCGGCCAAAGGGTTCAGCTGTCCGGATGGATGGAGAACCTTCGCGTGGTCTCTGCCAACCTTGGCTTTGCCGTTCTTCGCGATTTCTACGGGACGACACAGATCGTCGTAGAGAACGAAGAGATGATGAATCAATTCAAGACCATCACCAAGGAGTCCACGATCAGCGTGGCCGGTGTGGTTCGGGAGAGAAGCTCCAAGAACCCCAAGCAGCCGACCGGTGAGATCGAGGTGGTGCCGGAATCGGTTACAGTCCTTGGCCGCTGCCGCTACGCAAATCTTCCGTTCGAGATCAATCACAGCCGGGAGGCGGACGAGCAGTTCCGCCTGAAGTACCGCTATCTTGACCTTCGCAACCCTGAGGTGAAGAAGAACATCATTCTCCGCTGCAACGTGGTGGCTGCGCTTCGGCAGTCGATGACCGAGCACGGCTTCCTTGAGATCACAACTCCGATTCTGACAGCCTCCTCTCCGGAGGGCGCAAGAGATTATCTGGTTCCTGCCAGAAAGCATCCGGGCGAGTTCTATGCGCTGCCCCAGGCACCGCAGCAGTTCAAGCAGCTCCTTATGACGGCCGGCTTTGACCGTTATTTTCAGATCGCACCGTGCTTCCGCGATGAGGACGCCAGAGGCGACCGTTCTCCGGGCGAGTTCTATCAGCTCGATATGGAGATGGCATTTGCAAGCCAGGAGGACGTCTTTGCAGTGCTCGAGGACGTGCTTCCGCCGATTTTTGCAAAATACGGAACCTACGACCGGGCAAGCTCCGCTCCGTTTGTCCGCATCCCCTATAAGGAAGCAATGGACAAGTACGGCTCTGACAAGCCGGATCTGCGCATCGACCTGACGGTGCAGGATGTAACCGATGTCCTGAAGGACTGCGGCTTTGGCCCGTTTGCAACCGTTCGCGAGAACAAGGACGAGGATGGAAACGTCATCGGCACCGAGGACACGAAGGTTGTCATCAAGGCTGTGGTGGTTTCCGGCTTCGAGGGAACCCGCAAGTTTATTGACAAGACTCTGGCAGACGTTGAGGTGCAGGCAGGCAGCAAGCCGTACTGGTTCCGCATGGATGAAAACGGCGAGCTGGTCGGCGGCATTTCCAAATTCGTTGCTCCGATTAAGGAGCAGGTAGTCAAGGCCATTGGTCTTCAGCCCGGTGATTTTGTCGGAATTGCTGCCGGCGTGAAGACGGCGGCGCAGAAGACCGCAGGCGTTCTGGTGAAGACACTCGGCGCGGCAGTTCCCGGACATATGGACAAGGAGCAGTACGCATTCTGCTGGATTGTTGACTTCCCGATGTACGAGATCGGCGAGGAGAGCGGCGAGCTGGAATTCTGCCACAATCCGTTCTCGATGCCCTCGGGCGGTCTGGAAACGCTCCTGAAAGCAGAGCGGGGAGAAATCGATCCTCTGACGATTACGGCGGATCAGTATGATCTTGTCTGCAACGGCGTGGAGCTTTCCTCCGGCGCTGTTCGTAACCATGATCCGGAGATCATGGTGAAGGCCTTTGAGATGGTTCGACTGGGCGAAGAGGATGTGAAAAAGAAGTTCCCGGCCATGTACAACGCCTTCTGCTACGGCGCACCGCCGCACGCAGGCATTGCTCCCGGCGTAGACCGCATGGTAATGCTGCTCTCGGGGGAGGAATCCATCCGTGAGGTCATTGCGTTCCCGATGAACAAGAACGCACAGGACATCATGATGGGTGCGCCGTCCGCGGTGGCACCGCACCAGCTCGAGGAGCTGCACATTCAGATCACAGAGGATGTGAAGGCCCAGGAGACTGCTCAGGAATAAACGTGGTGTCGGGTGGTCAGCCACATCGAGGTTTTCTGAAGGAAAATCGAGATGAGTGCTGAATGTTGCTACGAATTGAGATATATGAGAGATACACGAGATAAGAAGAGCCCCGCAGCCGTGATGGCTGCGGGGCTCTTAAACTTCTATAGGAACGTCTTACGCCTCCTCTTCGGAGGATTCTTTGGTATTTCCGGTGGAATTCGGCATCTGCACCTGAACGGGCTATGCCTCCTCAGCGGAGGTCTCTTTCTCGTCTACGGAGAGATTCGGTGCGATTTTAAAACGGATCAATACCTTCATAATGCGGTTGCGGCGGATGCCTTTGGCCTGGAGCACCGTGCCGTCCTCCAATGTTACAGACTCGCCGTCCTGAGGGATGCGCTCGAGCTTCTCAATGATGAGACCGCCGATGGAATCGTAGTCGTCCGAAGCGAATTCACAGCCCAGCGCATCGTTCAGATCAATGAGCTTCATGGAGCCGTCGGCGAGATACGTCACATCGTCGTACTGGCGCAGCTGACTCTTTTCATCCTCGTCGTACTCATCACGGATATCGCCGACGATTTCCTCCACCAGGTCCTCCAGTGTAATCATGCCGACGGTGTTGCCGTACTCATCCAGCACAAATGCGACACCGAAGGAGTGCTGCTGCATTTCCTTTAGAAGATCTGCCGTGCGCTTGTACTCATAGGTAAAATAGGACGAGTGCAGCATACGCCGCAGCTGAAACCGGGACGGATCGGAGAGGCCGACGAAATCCTTGATGTTCAGGTGTCCGATGATTTTGTCCGGATTGTCCTTGGCATAGACCGGGAGACGGGTGAACATCTCCAGTCGGAAGACCGACATGATATCGTCGTAGGAGGCGTCCTCCGGCACGCAAGACATGTCGATTCGCGGTACCATGATGTCCTTGGCAACGGCATCGCCGAAATCAAAGACGTTGTAAATAATCTTTTTCTCCCTGCCCTCGATGGCGCCGTCCTCCTGGCCGACCTCCACGTAGGTCTTAAGCTCTGACTCGGTGAGCTTTTGCTTGGCATTGGGATTGGTGCCGGTCAGCTTCATGATAAGACCGGAGAGCTTTTCCACAACAAAAATAACAGGCGTCATCACCATCATTAAAACGGAGATGACCGGTGCAACCTTCATGGAAATCGCCAGTGCGTTTGTCTTGGCGGAATTCTTGGGTGTAATCTCGCCGAAGAGAATAATCAGGATGGTCAGAATGGCTGTGCCCAGCGACACCATATTCTCACCCAGGGTTCGGATGATCAGAGAAGTGGCAAGCGCAGACGAGGAGAGGTTTACCACATTGTTGCCGATCAGAATGGCGGAGAGCATCTTACTGTACTGATCCAGAATTGCGAGGGTTTTGACCGCCCGCGCATCGCCGCCGTCGGCCAGCGATTTCAGCGTGATCCGGTTCACCGTGCTGAGGGCTGTCTCCGCTGAGGAAAAATAGCCGGAAAGCATGATCAGAATTACCAGAATTACCAGTTGAATGAGATCAGAGTTTTGCATGAGGTCCTTTCTGCAAATGTGTTAGTTTAGTTTGAAATACTGCGTATGTACCAGCTAGCGACGGGTCCTGGCGGAGTTGTCCGATCTGGGGACGCCACGCTGACTTCGTCAGCTCCGAGATGGCCTTACGGCCACTCGGCAAAAAACGCTCCATCCTCGGACCTAGCGGTGCTAAGCTCGCATAGGACGCTCGCAAGCACCGAGGCCTCGCAAGGCCCCTGATCCGGACATTCTCCGCCACCCTGTCGCTTGGC
>CAVFRZ010000201.1:0-4641 GCA_963624875.1 Anaerovibrio sp. | reverse complement strand
TACACGCCCTTATGGATGGCGGTGCCGGATACCGATGCTCCGGTAATATACTCAAAGGCTGTGCCATCCTGGGTGGTGACAGTTTCTTTTTTAACATCCTGTGCGGTCAGCTCTGTCAGACCATCGTACTGCGCGAGGTAGTCCGGCTGCGTATCCTTGGAGCCAACACCCGGCGTATCCGAACTGTCAGTCACCTCTACGCCGGTGATCGCACCGTCGCTGTCGAGACCAACCATCATGGTCAGCGTACCGCCGAAGGACTTGGTCTGTGCGGTCATGACATAGCCTGCGCCGTTGTCTGCCTTATAGACCTCTGTCACCTCTGCAGACTGATCGTCCGATACAGCATACTCCGTACCCACTGCCGTAAAGGAATCCGCATCCGGCAGAAGCTCCCTGCGGGTAGCGGTGGCAGAGGCCTCCTGATTCTTCGTGATAATCGGCGCCGATACGAAATTCGTAATGGCAAGGAGCGCTGTTGTGATCACACTGATCACCACCAGAATTACAACGGGATATACGTACTCCTTCCCGAAATTCTCTTCTGCTGCGTTTGCTGCAGCCTGGGGATTTTTACTCATGCCTTCGCGCCTCCCTTCTCATCGGCTGCGGCCTTTTTCTGCGCCTTCTTTTCTTCCTTTTCCTTCTTGGCTACGCCGTAATACTGACGAATGACAAAGCGGTCAATCAGAGGCGTCATCGCATTCATAAACAGAATGGCAAACGATGCGCCCTCCGGATAGGAGGCGAACAGTCGGATGATCATCGTAAAGAGTCCGCATCCGACAGCATAAATATACTTGCCCCGGTCCATAATCGGCGAGGTGACGTAATCCGTTGCGCAGAAGAACGCACCAAAGCACACGCCGCCGGCCAGAACCTCGAATACCGCCATGCCAAGCGCCCCGTACTGTCCTGCGCCGCCGACACAGGCATAATAAATGAGGGAAAAAACAAAGACCGTACCGATATAGGTCAGCGGAATGATCGGGCTGATGATCTTCTTCCAGATCAGGAACGCGCCGCCCAGCAGGATTGCAATGGTGCAGGTCTCACCCATGGCACCGCCGATGTTGCCGATCAGCATATCCGTCAGGGACGGAAGAACCGCTGCGCCGTCTGAAAGCTCGCCCAGGGGCGTAGCACCGGTCACGGCATCCACGCCGGCTGCCGCTTTCTGGAAGGTTGTAAGCGGCCAGCTCGTCATATAGGACGTAAAGGACAAAAGCAGCACAATACGACCAACGATGGCCGGGTTTGCGATATTTTTGCCAAGGCCGCCGTAAAGGCATTTCACGATGACAATGGCAACCACGCAGCCGATGGCTTCCATCCAGATGGGGAAGTTCGCCGGCAGGTTCAGAGCCAGGATCACGCCGGTCACAGCAAACGAGCAGTCGCCCGTCGTGTCCTTTTTCTTCATGACCTTGTCATAGAGATACTCCGATGCCCAGCAGAATACACCGCCCAGCACCACGCGAAGAAGCGCACCGAAGCCAAAGTAAACGGTGGCCATCACGATGGCCGGCACCAGAGCCAGCACCACATACTGCATGGTCTTCTTCGTATCCAGCTTCGTCACCAGATGCGGTGATGAGGATACGCTCAGATTGGATTTAAATTCTGTCATTTCTTGCCAGCCTCCTTTACCATGTTCTTCGCCAGCTTATTGATGAAGGCCAGCGGCCGGTGCGCCGGACATACATAGGAGCAGGAGCCGCATTCCATGCACTGCATCACCTGCAGGTCCTGAAGCTCCTTCACATCGCCGCGCTTATAGGCATCAGCAAAGTGCGTCGGCAGCAGGTTAAAGGGACAGGCCGTATGACAGCGGCCGCAGCTGATGCAGGCCGTCTCCTCCGGAATCTTGGCCATCTCATCCGAGAACGCCAGAATGGCATTGTTGGCCTTTACCACCGGCACCGCATCAGTAAAGATCGCGCGTCCCATCATCGGGCCGCCCAGAAGGATCTTTTTAGGCTCCTTTTTGTAGCCGCCGCAGAACTCGATGATGTCGTGCACCAGTGCGCCGTTCGGGACCAGTACATTTGCCGGCTCTGTCACCGCATCGCCGTCCACGGTCAGACGCTTTCTCACCAGCGGAACGCCGTCCTTTAAATACTGCCCGACAAACGCCGTGGATGTAATATTAGAAACAATGACGCCAAGGGATGCCGGCAGGACACCCGCATCGCACTGCTTGCCCGTCACCTCATAGATCAGGACACGCTCTGCCCCTTTGGGATAGCGGGACTGCAGCGGGAACACATGGAAGCCCTCCAGGTGCTGATCCTTGATCATCTGATTGAACTGGTCAATGGCGTTCTGCTTGTTCACCTCGATGGCAATGTACACATTCTCAGCAACCAGCCATTTTTTAAGTGCCAGTGCTCCGTCGATTACATTCTGCGCGTCCTCAAGCATCGTCCGGTGATCGGATGTAATGAAGGGCTCGCACTCGGCACCGTTGATGATCAACGTATCGATGTCAATCAGGTTTTTGGGGTTGAACTTCACCCAGGACGGGAACGACGCACCGCCAAGGCCGACCAGGCCGGATGCCCGCATTGCCTTGATGAAGGCCGTCTGATCCTCAATTACCGGCGGCTTGATGTCCTCCGACATCGTCTGCAGGCCATCCGGCTCAATGCACACCAAGGTGTCCTGTCCGCCCATCGCGTTGCGAATTGTCTCAATTCCGGTGACCGTACCGGAAACCGAGGAATGCACGGGTACACTAAGGAACGCGTCGGTGTCGCCGATCAACTGGCCCACCTTAACGGTATCTCCCTTTTTCACAAGCGGCTTACAGGGCGCACCAATGTTCTCGGACATGGAAAGCTTCACTATGGAAGGAAGCGGCATGACCTTGGTCGCGCTGTCGCACGTGTGCTTGTAGTGCCCGGCATCAATACTCGTCAGAGTTTTCTTCTGAAACAGCATGTATGATACCTCCCTCTGTGGATAGAATATAAAAAACCGCAGCGGTCCTTTGTAAGCGCTTTCAAACGCAGACTGCTACGGTTCCCATTATAGCCTTTTATCGTGACAGAATGAACAGTAAAATCCTTAAAATCCTGTCATTTTTTGCATACAGATAGTCACAAAAAGTTAGCCTGGGCTACATTTTGTTTATGATTCTAAATTCCATTCGGCAATATGTATAAATATTAACGTCCGATCCGTCATATTGCCTTTTCCCTTTTTTAAAAAAGCTTAAAGATTCGTAACTATTCAGCACCCATCTCGACAGTGTTCCCTTAGACGGATGCATACACCTCCCGCACCAGGCGGTCGCAGTACTGGGCCAGCGTATCGAAATGAATGCGGCCTTCTCCTTTCGCCGTCTTCTTGCAGTTCTCCCGGTACCTTGCCAGCTTCTCCTGATCCTCGTACAGCGTTCGGATCCGCTCTGCCAGCTGCCCGGCATTCCCCGCCTCGAAGAGCTCTCCTGTCTCACCCTCTGCAATCATCTCCGGCGTACCGCCGAGGTTCGAAGCCAGCACCGGCGTTCCATTCATAATAGACTCAATGACGGCAAAAGGACCGTTCTCCAGCCATTCCGACGGAAAAGCCACAAAGGCCGCATTCCGAATCCATTCCTGCAGCTGTCCGGCTTCCAGAAATCCAGCATTTTGAACATTGGACACCGCATTCACCGCATCCTCCAGCTCACCCTTTCCGGCAAAGACAAACGGAATCTCCGGCAGCATCTTTGCTGCCTCTAAAAGCGTTGCAACGCCCTTTTCTCTTGCATAACGACCAAAGTAGAGAATGTACGCGGCCTTGCCGCCATCGCACGCATCAGTCGGCACCATTTCACATTCCGCCACCGGTACATTCTCTGGAAGGGCCTGCGCCGGCATCTGCCGGCTGCCTGCTGTACCACCCTTAGCTGCATCCGCAATCTCCATATCTACAAAATTGTGCATCGTCACCGTCCGCCCCGCCAGCTGCGGATTGTGCGAAAGCATATCATTCAAAAACTGTGAAGGACAGATAATCGTGTCCACCCTTTCATAGGTCTTGCGAAACTGGTAGAGCCTTGCCTCCAATGTTCCCAGAGCAGAGCGAAATCGTGAATCATGAATGCAGCGATGCCGCATGCAGTTTCCCACTGCGCCGTCCACGCATCGGGTGCACACCTCTCCCGTCGACGGAATCCGCAGCAGATGATTGGGACATACCCACTGCGCATCGTGCGCCGTATAGACGATGCGAATTCGCGGATCAAATTCACGTACCCCGTCGATTACAGACGGCGTCAGCTGGAAATTAATGTTGTTCAGATGCACCACGTCCGCATGAAACGCAGCAAGGACTTTCTTGATGTCCGTCTTCGCCTCCCGGGAATAGAGAATCCGAAACGGATAGGCCGCCTTAGAAAGAGGGGATCCACCATGAAAATCCATGGGCCGCGTATAGATCCCCGCCTCATTTCCGACAATACGGCCCTCGTGCTCCATGCCAAAGAACTGTACCTCATGCCCCATGGCCGCCAGCTGCTGTTCAATTTTAAAAATATACGTCTCCGACCCGCCATTGGGGTAGAGAAATTTGTTAACAATCAGAATTTTCATCACATTCTATTCAGAGCCCATTCGCAAAATCGCTGCTACGCAGCTTTTCTTTTGCTCATGT
>CAVFRZ010000200.1:0-4668 GCA_963624875.1 Anaerovibrio sp. | reverse complement strand
TCCTATGAGGATGTGAACCTTTTTGATTTACGATATCCGGATTGCAACGCGCTATGTGCGCCCGTAATCCATAAAACATTTGTAATCCGCTCATTTTCTACGAAGAAGGCTGATCACGTATTACACAATCACAGATCAATATGCTCGGTGCCGTCTGCGTGCTCGAAGGCTGCCAGCTCCGGATGCTCCTTCTTCTCCGCAGTGTAGTTCTCATAGGACGGGCGCTTGTGTGTCTGCTCGGCCCAGATCTTGTCGGCTACCGGAGCCCATTCCTTGGCATAGTTATCGCACTTCTCGCAGAGGTGATCGACGCTCTCCGGGGATTCCAGGTTGGTCTGGTGAGCACCGGTGGCTTCCACGATCTCACGCAGGAGCTTCGGATTCTCGAGCATCGGGCAGGGACGCAGATGGTTGCGGTTGAAGGGCTGTCCCTCATGGTAAGCCATGAACAGCGGGCTCTGCAGCATCTCGAGAATGCTGTTGTTGTGGATGTTCGTATTGGAGAAGTGGATGAACACACAAGGCTCCGCATCACCGTTGGAGTTGATGTGGAAATAGTTGCGTCCTCCTGCAATACATCCACCGACGTACTCACCGTCATTCTGGAAGTCCATCGGATAGAAGCAGATGTCGCTGTCCTTGCTGCGGACCTCACGGATTCTCTTAATCATGTATTCACGCTGCTCTACGGTCGGCATCAGCTCCGGAGCGGCGTTGTTGCCGACCGGCATCAGGTGGAAGTAGAAGCCAAAGCGTGCACCCTTTTCCTCCAGCAGATGGAAGAAATCATCGCTGGTAACGGCCTCAATATTGGCTCTGGTGTAGCAGATGGAAGTACCGAAGAGAATTCCGTGTTTCTTCAGAAGGTCCATGGCCTTCATAACAGCAGAGTAGTGTCCGTCGCCGCGGCGTGCATCGTTGGTATCCGGTGTGCCCTCGATGGAAAGCATGAAGGTAATATTGCCGAGCTGGCGAACCTTCTCACACATTTCATCGGTGATCAGCGTGGAGTTGGAGTACAGACCAAAGAAGCAGTCGCTGTGCTTCTCTGCCAGCTTGAAGATATCGTTCATGCGAACGGTGGGCTCGCCGCCGGTCATCATGTAGAGATATGCGCCCAGCTCCTTGCCCTGGGTCACGATCTTATCCATATCCTCGAAGGAAAGGTTGGCCTTGTGACCATAGGTGCCGGACCAACAGCCGACGCAGTGCATATTACATGCCATGGTGGGATCGAACAGAATCAGCCACGGGATGTTGCAGTTGTACTTCTCACGGTTGGCGCGAATGGTCTTGGTGCCGCGCAGAAATGCCTCATAGCCAAGGTTCAAAAGAGCGATCTTGGCATAGTGGGGATCGGTCTCGTCGATGATCCGGTTGATGTAGCGGAACCAACGGTTATTGGGATCCTTGATGGCCGCGCGGACTGCGTCGAGCTTCTCCTTGCTGGCGCCCTTCCCATAGAAATTGGCAGCAAGATCTACGATTTTAAGGTACGTCTCGGTGCGGTCATCTGAGTTTTTAATGGATTTCAAAAGACCATCGATCAGAACGGACATGGCCTGCCGCTCTGCCGCATGTGTCAGATTTTCAAGTTTTCCAGCCATAGCTTCCTCCTGTTACAAACACTTCTTCTTAAACATCGCCTATTGTATCGCCAGATTTTTGAGATTTCATCGGACAAAATCCAATGTGTGTCCATGCGGCCTGCGATAAATCATTGCCTCTTGACATTTCTTTAAAATAGAAGTAGCGTTTCGGATGACAACGTAAATGGCAGTCGCAATAGCGGCTGCTGCATATTGCGCTAGGGGAGCGACTGCTGAGAATCGCTCAATGAGTTCGTGCGCATCGATACGCGCAGAAGCGTATCAAGGCGGACTCTTTGGCGAGACCCTTATTACTTGAACCGGACAATACCGGCGGAAGGAAGCAAAGCCATACGTAATGGACATGAATGAACATGTATATTTGTGATTCATTCGCTGGCTGCCCGATCCCCTCCTGCGTTCTTATGAAGGAGGTTTTTTTATGTCATTTTTTGCAACACTGGGTGAAGACGGAAGCTATTCGCTGACCGGTGCAGGGTATACTGCGCTGGTTCTGATCATGCTGGCACTGCTTCTGGCGGCCTGCTATATCACAAAGGCAGATAAGAAAGGAAAGACAGGAACAAGGCGTCTTGTCTTTTCTGCTATGGCCATGGCACTTGCCTTCGTAACAAGCTTCATTAAGTTCCTTTCTCTGCCGATGGGCGGCAGCATTACACTGTTTTCCATGTTCTTCATCTGCCTGATCGGTTACTGGTACGGTCTGCGCAGCGGCCTTATGGCAGCGGTTGCATACGGCATTCTCCAGCTGATTACGGGCCCTTACATCATCAGCTTTCCGCAGATGCTGTGCGATTATATCTTTGCGTTTGGAGCACTCGGACTTGCCGGTGTGTTCTCCAGCTCGAAGCACGGACTGGTGAAGGGATACATTCTCGGCGTTGTCGGACGGTTTGTATTCGCATTCCTTTCGGGCCTTATTTTCTTCGGACAGTATGCACCGGAGGGAATGAGCCCGGCGGTGTATTCGGCATCCTACAATGGAATCTATATCTTTACAGAGGCGATTATTACGATCATTATCATCATGATTCCGCCGGTAGCAAAGGCACTGGTGCGAGTGAAGGCACTTGCCGTGCAGGATGAGGCACAGTAATACGGCGAGCATACTGTGCAGATGCCGGTCGGCAACAGGGTGACGGATGGATGCCAAGGCTCGGGGCCTTATGTGATGGAATGTTATTTCGGACTAACGAATCCTGGCTGCGGCCAATGTGATATGATAGGGAGGCACTGATTCCTCAGTGCCTCCCTTGTTTTATAAACAGAAGAATTTGGAAACGGACCACACACGGATAAAAATAAGAAGGAAGAATTGCATGGCATACGAAAAAGTTTTATTTGACCTGGACGGGACACTGACGGAGTCGGGGCCCGGCATTACACATGCAGTCCAGTATGCACTGCACCGGATGGGAATTGAGGAGCCGGATCGGTCGAAGCTGGAGGTGTTCGTGGGGCCGCCCCTGAATGTGTCGTTTCAGGAGCGCTACGGCATGAGCAGCGAGGAATCCGGGAGAGCGATTCATTATTTTCGCGATGTTTATGATAAAGAGAT
Source organism: Anaerovibrio sp. (assembly GCA_963624875.1). Lineage (GTDB taxonomy): Bacteria > Bacillota > Clostridia > Lachnospirales > Lachnospiraceae > CAG-791. Next base: position 1,500 of record CAVFRZ010000200.1, on the reverse strand, counting down.
GGTCTTTGAGAACAGGCTTTATCCGGGAGCGAGAGAGCTTCTTGACCGGCTCCACGCAGACGGTGTGCAGCTGGCCATTGCTTCGTCGAAGCCGATACATTTGGTGCAGAAGGTGCTGGAGCATTTTGATATTCGGAAGGATTTTGATGTTGTTGTCGGGGCACACATTGAGGAAGAGCTCGACAACCAGGCGGGAACGGATCATAAGCTTGCCATGGTGAAGAAGGCTCTTGATGAACTCCGGGAGCTGAACGGGAACGAGACAGCGGAGAGCTTCTGCAAACGATGTGCGATGGCAGGAGATCGTTCTTTTGATATAAAGGGTGCAAAGGCGAACGGCGTTGCGGCAATCGGCGTATCGTACGGGTACGGCACATGGCAGGAACTGTCAGAGGCCGGTGCGGATGCCATCGCGGCCGATGCGAGGGAATTGTATGAAATTCTGCGCAGGGCATAAGCACCATTTCAGTGCCGACAAAACCGGCACCGACTCCTGGGAGGAAGGAACCGCCGGCGAGAATTTTCTGCAGGCGGTATGGCCGATGCTGGTTTTTGTTGTTGCCTATCAGCTCCTTTTATGGATTATGGAACGAGGACTGCAGTATGTGAATCTGATGCTGCAGGAGGGCGGCGCGCCGGCACGTGTTCTGGCTTTTCAATACGCACATGCAGCGGACTACCGGGCTCTTTTAGCGGCGATAGGAATGAGCCTGGCGCTGCTGCTGGTGCTGCGGCTTTGCTGCAGGCCGGGAGAGATTGGATTTACACGTCATCTGGTGGCGCCGTGGCAAAAGTTGTTTTTGACGGCGCTGTCCATTTTATGCGCGGCAGGGGCCTTAAATGTCCTTATAACGCAGGTGGTACTGGACGGTTTTACGACAGGCAGCGGTGCACTCCGGCAGGTCGCAGAGCAGACTGCGGCGGGAGTGGAAAGCACGCAGAGGCAGACCGGATCCGTTACGCTGTGGATCGGGATTATCGTTTACGGTTTCTTGACACCGCTGGCGGAGGAATGTGTTTTTCGCGGGATTACCCTGAAGAGATTGCAGAAGGCGGTTCTGGCAGACGGTCTTCCATGGCGAAGTGATGAGGATTCTGCAAAGCCGGGCGAGGATTTGCTTAGCAGGGAAAAGACCAAACAACGGCATGCCTGGTACCGGGCGGCGGTGCTGTCGTCTGTTTTCTTTGGGATGTATCACGGGAATCTTGCGCAGGGAGTCTATGCAGCCTGCATGGGACTGGCGTTTTGCCGGATGCTGGAACTGGCGGAAAACCTTGGCGCGGTTGTCATGCTGCACGGCGCGATCAATGCAGCGGTCTTGCTGCTAGAACGCTCCGGCGGATGGAGCGGGGATCATACGCTGCCGCTACTGAGTGCATTACTGGGTATTGCCATCTGCAGCGGGGCAGCGGCGCACTGGTGGAAGTAACTTCTTTAAGCTGTTGTAACTATTCAGAGCCCATTCGCAAAATCGCTGCTGCGCAGCTTTCCTTTTGCTC
>CAVFRZ010000199.1:0-4695 GCA_963624875.1 Anaerovibrio sp. | reverse complement strand
TTCTGAATCTGGCCTTAAAGACCGGTGCGTAGGAGAAAATGCCATCGGGCATTTTTGAGTATCAAATTCGAGATGAGGCATGAGTAGTTGCTTCACCTGAATCTTAAACGCCCCCTGCACAGGGGGCGTTTTCTTGTATAGAATCTGCTACACTTGGAGTGAGCGATTGACGGTACGATGAGGGAACGTAAGGAAAAGCGGAGGGAAATGTGAACATAGAAGAAAAGCGAATCAGACAGCATTCCATTCATCACAATCTGCGTCTTCTGGTGGCAGCAGCTATGCTTCCGTTCCTTGGTGTTGCGCTGTACCTGCTGTATGCACTGCTGTCCTACAGTAATGCGTATGATCGGGTTGTAAGGAACATAACTATGGCCAATACCTATAATCTTTCGTTCAAGGAAGAAATGGATGAAAATCTGTACAAGATTGTAGTCAGCGGAACGAGGTTTGATGAAATTGAGAATACGGAATCCTTAGTGGATCCCTATGTGCAGCTGGAGGAGCTTGAGGGGGATTTTCAGGAGCTGGAGACTATTACGACCGACGCAACGTCCCGTCGCTGGCTGCAGAACCTTCTGCGCAACATCGATACGCTGCGCGAACGCATCAATGATATCCGTGTAAACCTGCAGGAGGGCGGGCATTACGATGAGAACATCGAGATGCTGGATAACAATATCTATATCCTTACGGAGCTGATTCAGGACGACATTCAATACTATATCTATTACCAGACGCAGAGTATGGACATGATGCGCGTGGCATTGAATCAACAGGCATTCACTTTCATTGTCTGCATTGGGATGCTCCTGGTGGTTCTTTCCGGCTTTGTATCGTTGATTGAAACGCGAATTACCCGCAGCATTCTGTGTCCGATTCGGGAGCTGAGCCAGGTAACCAGAAGAATTGCGCAGGAAGACTTTGATGCGCGCGCCGGGGAGGGTGGAAACGATGAAACGGCTGTGCTTTCTGCCAGCGTCAACGACATGGCACAGCACCTTTCTGTCATGGTGGACAAGATACGAGAGGATGAAAGAAAAATGCGAAGGGCGGAGCTGCGGCTTTTGCAGGAGCAGATTAATCCGCACTTCCTCTACAACACGCTGGATGCAATTGTCTGGCTGATTGAGGATGGAAAGACAGAACAGGCGGAGAATATGGTGGTTTCCCTGTCTTCTTTTTTTCGTACAGTGCTGTCAAAGGGACGGGAATTTATCAGTGTTCGTGAAGAGGAGCAGCACGTTCGAAGCTATCTGGAGATTCAGCAGGCACGGTACCAGGATATTCTGCGTTACGAGATATGCATTGATCCGGGATTATATTCATGCAAAACGCTAAAAATGACGCTGCAGCCGCTGGTAGAGAATGCGCTGTATCATGGGATCAAGAACAAGCGGGGCGGCGGGACAATACGCATCCTGGGAGAACGGGATGGGGCACTGATACGCTTTTCTGTAGAAGATGACGGGATTGGAATGAGCAGGGAGGAGCTGGCGCATCTTCAAGAGGAAATAAAAAAGCCCTGCAAGGAAACGGATAAGGGCTTTGGCATGGCGAATGTCAATGAACGGATTCAAATGAACTTTGGCATCAACTATGGAATGACTGTGGACTCGGAGGAGGGACGTGGAACGAGAGTGGACGTTGCCATTCCGGCATTGCCTCTTTGCCCGGAGCAGAGGGACACGGTATCGGTAACGGAGAGAATCAGCGAGAAAGAGGTGTTCGCAAGCAGTGACGGCTCTGATACAGGTGCGGATTCTATGACAAATGCGGTATAAGAGAAAGGAAAGGCTAGGGGATGAAGGCAAAAAAGTGGTTGGAGATCAGGATTCTGCCGGTCGTCCTGCTCGCATGTGCGATGTCATTGATGAGCGGGTGCAGTCCGTTTGATCCTGCAGCAGCTGCTTTGCAGCAGGAGGAGACGCAGATGGGCAGCGAGTCTCTGATCAGCGTAGGATTTTCACAGCTTGGCAGCGAATCGATCTGGAGAACGGCCAATACGAATTCGGTTCGGGAGACCCTGACAGAGGAAAACGGTTATTTCCTTTTGTACGACAATGCAAGGCAGATGCAGGATAAGCAGATTAAAGCACTGCGCAGCTTCATTTCGCAGCGGGTGGATGTCATTGTCTTTTGTCCGGTGCGCGAGAGTGGGTGGGAGACAGTCCTTGAGGAGGCATGTGAAGCGCAGATTCCGGTCATTGTGCTGGATCGTGCCATCTCGGTGAGTGATACATCTCTTTATACCTGCTTTGTCGGGGAGGATATGCGTGAGGAAGGCGTGAAGGCAGGCGAGTGGCTGGAAGAGAATTTGGAGAAACGAGGGCTGGATAAGGAGGAGATCAACATTGTTGTCCTGCAGGGAACGGCGGAATCCTCTGCGCAGATTGGAAGATCCGGCGGCTTTAATGCAATCGCTGCACGCCATTCCAACTGGCATCTGACGGCGCAGAATGGAGGGGATTTTACAGAGGCCAAGGGCAAGGAAGTGATGGAACGCTTCCTTCGGGAGTTTGACAATATTGATGTCATTGTAGCGCAGAATGATGATATGGCATTTGGTGCCATTGAAGCCTTGGAGGAAGCAGGGATTCGTCCCGGAAAGGATGTGACACTGATTTCTTTTGATGGCTCCAGGGAGGCCTTGGAATATGTGGCAGAAGGTAAAATTAATGTGGATGTAGAGTGCAACCCTTTGTCCGGACCGCTTCTTTCTTCTGTTATTCAACGTCTGTCGGACGGACAGCCTGTGGAAAAGGAATACTATATGGAGGAAATGGTCTTTACCCGGGACAATGTGGATAAATATATAGAGGACCGGCAGTATTAGGAAGTTCCGTTTGGGGGAAAATCATGTGGAAGGTGTTTTTGGTTGAGGATGAGACGGTAGTACGGGAGAGTCTTCGTGACAACATTCCGTGGGAGGAATATGGCTTTGAATTTGCAGGAGAAGCCGGCGACGGGGAGAGTGCGCTTCCGCAGATTCAAAAGGCAAGGCCGGATGTTCTGATTACGGACATCAAAATGCCGTTTATGGATGGATTGTCCCTATGCCACATCGTTGGGAAGGACTATCCTTCCATGAAGATGATCGTCATGAGCGGCTATGACGATTTTGAATATGCAAGACGGGCGATTCGTGAGGGCGTGGAACAGTATCTGTTAAAGCCCATTACCAGAAAGAGTATGCGTGATGCGCTGATGGAGGTACGACAGAAGCTTGAAAACGAACAGGAACAGACCAGATACGTAGAACAGTACCGGCTGGAGAGTCGCGAATATGAGCAGCTTCAGAGGCGGGAGTTTCTGGAAAAGGTATTCAGCGGTAGGGCCTCGATCGAGACCATTTATGAAGAGTCCAGAAAACTGGGACTTGATATCAGCGCAGAGGCGTTTGGATGCATTTTGTTCACCTTCCATGACAGGCGGCAGGATCAGAACGAGCAGAGTGCAGCGGACTCGGAAGCGTATCAAAGAACGATGGATGAGCTGGGGATGTTTTTCCTGCGGTCTCCGGCATACATAATGAGTGGATGGTCACTGAGCACCTTTGCAGTGATAGTCAAGGGAACCGCGGAGTCGGTTCCGGTGTACACCCGGCGTGCTGTGGAGCAGATTGAGCAGGTCTGCGGGAGCAGGAAGGAGCTTGTCTGGTATGTGGCGGCAGGAGAACCGGTGGCGCGTTTTAGTGAACTGCGCAGCTGCTACGCACAGGCCAATCATGCCTTTGCCTGCAGGTATCTGATGCCGAATACACATGTTCTGACCAAGGAGGCGGCAGAGGCGCTTACGGCAGACGGGAAGGAAAAGGGAACGATTCTAAGCGTGGATGCATCCCGTATGGATACATCTGTGATCCGCAGATTTTTAAAGGAGGGTCAGATTCCGGAGATTTCGGAATTTGCAGAACGTTACCTGGCAAGCTTTGCGGATGTGACCGGTTCTAAGATTTTCCGAAATTATATGGCATTGAACATCCGGTTTGAAGTGCTGGCTTTTATCCAGGGACTGGGATTTCAGCAGGAGGAATTTACCGAAGGACTGGATGAGCGCGTGCGGAGCTTTTCGCTGGAAGTGAAGGATTTGGAACCGTACCTTGAGAGTCTTCTTCAGAAGGCCCTGGAGTACCGTGACCGGGAATCCAACCGACAGGGAAATCGGGTGCTGCAGGAAGCTATGCGATATCTGGAGGAGAATTACAGCAATCCTGAGATGTCGCTGAATCTGACCGCTGCGCAGGTGGGCGTGAGTGGTTCGTACCTGTCCTCATTGTTCAGTAAGGAGTCGGGGAAGACCTTTGTGGAGTGCCTGACGCAGATGAGAATGCAGGAATCATGCCGGCTGCTGCGCGAATCACAGCTCCACACAGCAGAGATCGCCGCTGCTGTCGGCTACAAGGATCCGCACTATTTCAGTTACGTGTTCCGCAAGACGATTGGATGCTCCACACGGGATTATCGCGGCCGGAAGTCGTGAAAGGCTTCTGAATGATTGTTGACAGCCTGCATGCCAATCGGTGACGCATGAAGGTATGTCTATATGCGGCAAAGAGAGGTGCCGTTTGTGAGGGTAAGCGGCAGCAGAAGGCTTTCCGGTGCTGCTCCACGTATTTTCTGAATAAGAAGTCTGGCCGCACATTCTCCCAGGCAGGACAGGCCGGAAAGGGAGGAAATGCGCGGAGATGAAAGG
>CAVFRZ010000198.1:0-4698 GCA_963624875.1 Anaerovibrio sp. | reverse complement strand
CGGTCACGCCGATGCTGGCCTGGTAGCAGCCCATCATGAAGGCGATGCAAAGAGAAGAGCACCCGATGCGAAGCGGCAGAGAAAGCGGCGCTTCGCAGGTGATCAGGGCAACGGCGAGGACAGAGAGCAAAAAGGAGACGCCGTAGGTTATAGCCATGAAGCTGAAGGAAAGCTGGCAGGTAACGCCCACACCGGAAAGAAACCAGATACCGGCCAGAAGCGTCAGAGGGGACCGCGACAAAGACAGAACCTTTGAGGCAAGGAGAAGGCCCGCGGCAAAAAGCGCCAGCGCAGCCAGCGTCTGAAACGGATCCAGAGAAATGCCAAAGCGAAGACGATCGAGAATAATCCAGAACCATCGGCCGGTTGAGAGCTCCCAGCTGCCGGCAATGTAATCGTCCTGATTCCACAGTCCGTCCAGATGATTGGTGAGGCGCTGCGTAATAAGAGGAAGATTGATCAGGACGCCGGTGATAAACAGAATCAGAAACGTTCGCCGGGCATCCTTTGAGGCGAAACGTTTGGCGGCATTGGATACAACAGAATTCATAATTTTAAGAAGATACTCCTTATTCTCTTATTGGTTAACTGGCTACTATGATAGTTGAAAATGAGCGTTAATAGCAATGTCAGGGGACGGTTTTTGAATGATTTTAATGTCTGAAAACTAAAACATTTCCTGCAAAGTTTAGAAAAAAGACATTGTTTCAGCCTTGCCAAGCCTATTTTTTTGCGATATATTCGGAAACGCAGTCTGCAAGGTATGCGGTCGGACTGCAGGATTTAGCACGTAACCGGCTTTTCCTCTGGAGAGTCCGGGTCTTAATGCACTGGCATTCGGACAGGTGCTAAAGAGAGTATACAACTAGGAGAATATGACAGAATGTCGCAGAATCTGGTTATTGTGGAGTCACCTGCAAAGGTGAAAACCATTAAAAAATTTTTAGGTAAAAAGTACGACGTAGCAGCCAGTCAGGGACACGTAAGAGATCTTCCCAGAAGTCAGATGGGAATTGATGTTGAGCATGATTTTGAACCCAAATACATTACTATCCGCGGAAAGGGCGATCTTTTGGCGGACCTGCGCAAGCGGGTAAAAAAGGCGGATAAGGTCTATCTGGCAACGGACCCGGACCGCGAGGGAGAGGCGATTTCCTGGCATCTGATGGCAGCCCTTCACCTGGAGGACAAGAAGGTCGCACGCATCACCTTCAATGAAATCACCAAGAGCGCAGTGACAGATTCCTTTCACCATCCGCGTGAAATTGACATGAATCTTGTGGATGCGCAGCAGGCGCGCCGCGTGCTGGACCGCATCGTGGGTTATAAGATTTCTCCGCTTTTGTGGATTAAGGTAAAGCGGGGCCTTTCTGCAGGCCGTGTGCAGTCAGTGGCACTGCGCATGATCGGAGACCGCGAGGAGGAGATTTCTTCATTTATCCCGGAGGAATACTGGACACTGGATGCGGAGTTTGCCGTGAAGGGGGAGAAGAAGCCTCTGACCGCGCATTATTACGGACCGGCCGGCGGCAAAAAGGCAGAGCTGGCGGACGGGACGCAGACGAAGGCACTGAAGGACAAGCTGGAAAAGGCCTCCTACGGGATCACAGAAATCAAAACAACAAAAAGAGAGAGAAAGGCACCGCTCCCTTTTACAACGTCTACGCTGCAGCAGGAGGCCTCCAAGGCACTGAATTTCTCGACGCAGAAGACCATGCGCATCGCACAGCAGCTGTATGAGGGCGTTGAGATTAAGGGCAGCGGATCGGTCGGTATCATCACATACCTTCGTACGGATTCCACTCGTATTTCGGATGAAGCGATGGCCTCCTCGGCGGAATACATCCGCAGCGTATACGGTGAAGAATTCCTTGCCGCTGCAGAGCAGAAAAAGGCAGCAGGCAAAATACAGGATGCGCACGAAGCCATTCGCCCGACGGACATTACGCGCACACCTGCCAGCATCAAGGATTCGCTGACAAGAGAGCAGCTGCGGCTGTATCAGCTGATCTGGAACCGCTTTGTGGCAAGCCGGATGGCATCTGCCAGCATCGAGCAGACCCGTGTGACCATCACGGCAGAGGCCGGCGGCGAGCAGCACTTGTTTACGATGCCGTTTTCCCGCATCGCCTTCGAAGGCTTTTTAAAGGTCTATAAGCCGGCGGACGACAGCAAAACCGAAGGGGCTTTGATGAAGGGGCTCGATGAGTCGTCGGAGCTGACATTAACGACACTGGATGCCCAGCAGCATTTTACGCAGCCGGTGCCCCACTATACCGAGGCCTCCCTGGTTCATGCACTGGAGGAGCAGGGCATAGGACGTCCGTCCACCTATGCGCCGACCATCACAACCATCCTCGCAAGGCGCTACGTCACGAAGGAGAACAAGAATCTTTACATGACGGAGCTGGGAGAGACCGTCAACAATATTATGAAGACGTCCTTCCCCGAGATCGTCGACCCGGCTTTTACGGCAAATCTGGAATCTCTTCTGGACGGCGTCGCAGATGGAACGGTAAAATGGAAGACAATCATTGAGAATTTCTATCCGGATCTGGATGCCGCCGTGCAGAAGGCCAATGAAGAGCTGGAGAAGGTCGAAATCAAGGACGAGGAGTCGGATGAGGTCTGCGAGAAATGCGGGCGCAGAATGGTCATCAAATACGGACCGCACGGCCGGTTTCTGGCGTGCCCCGGCTTTCCGGAGTGCCGCAACACCAAGCCGTATTTTGAAAAAATCGGCGTGAGCTGCCCCAAGTGCGGCAAGGACATCGTCATTAAAATGACCAAGAAGGGAAGACGCTATTACGGCTGCCTCGGAAATCCGGACTGTGATTTTATGACATGGAATCGCCCGTCGAAGGAAAAGTGCCCGCAGTGCGGAGGACTTCTCCTGGAACGAGGAAATAAACTGGTCTGCGGCAACGAAGGCTGCGGATATGTGACAGAAAAAAAGGCGGATGCACAGGAAAACTGAGCAGGACATTAGTGATGGGAGAGACAACATGAGCAAGGGAATGAATAACGTACAGCTTCTGGATAAGACCAGAAAAATCGAACGGCTTCTTCATAACAACAGCACCGGGAAGGTTGTCTTTAATGATATCTGCGCGGTGATGAGTGAGATTATGGAGAGCAATGTACTGGTGCTCTCCCACAAGGGGAAGATCATCGGCGTTTCGGAGAGGGAGGATATTACCACCATCGGAACGCTTGGCCGGGAAGGACTTGGTGAGGTAATTGACAAGGACTTAAACGAGCGGCTTCTGGCAATCCTCTCCACGAACGAAAATGTCATGCTCGGTGCCCTGGGATTTGATGCGGAGGATTCCGAGCACAATGCCATCATCTGCCCGATCGAAATTGCCGGAGAGCGCCTGGGAACGGTCTTTATGTACAACCAGGGACGACCTTATGAAATCGACGACATCATCATCTGCGAATACGGCACGACGGTAGTCGGACTGGAGATGCTGCGGGCAGTATCCGAAGAGTCCGCTGAGGAGAACCGCAGAACGGCAATCGTGAAATCTGCATTCTCTACGCTTTCCTACACGGAGATTCAGGCGATTCTGCATATCTTCGAGGAAATGGACGGCAAGAAGGAGGGGATCCTCGTTGCCTCCAAGATCGCAGACAAGGCGGGTATTACACGCTCGGTGATCGTCAATGCACTTCGCAAGTTTGAATCGGCCGGTGTCATTGAGTCCCGGTCTTCCGGAATGAAGGGGACATACATTAAGGTGCTTAATGATGCGGTGTACCACGAGCTGGACACAATGCGCACGAGAGTCGGATGAGCCAGGTGACACTTACGGCATGCATGCCGGTTAAGTGATGGGCGGCAGATATACTTTTTCCTTGCGTGCTGCAGCCAGGTGTGATATGCTTGCAAGGCTGCGCAGTGTAGCATGCTTGCATGAGAACGCTGCGCGGTGAAGGACTATTAAACACGTACTTCCAGCAGGTGCCGGTGGCCGAAAGGCTGGCATGGTCCTTGGAGGATTCTGATCCTCTGCTGCGAAAAGAAGTGCGGACGGCCGGTTGCTCCCGGCGAACAAACCAATTATGGAGGATAATAAAATGAGCGTAGTATCTATGAAGGAACTGCTTGAGGCAGGTGTGCACTTTGGTCATCAGACCCGTCGTTGGAACCCGAAGATGGCTCCTTACATCTTCACTGAGCGCAACGGCATCCACATCATTGACCTTCAGAAGTCTGTTGTAAAGGTTGATGAGGCCTACAAGGCAGTATTCGAGATTGCTGAGCAGGGCGGCACCATTCTGTTCGTCGGCACCAAGAAGCAGGCACAGGATTCTGTAAAGGCTGAGGCTGAGCGCTGCGGAATGTACTATGTTAACCACAGATGGCTTGGCGGAATGCTTACCAACTTCAAGACCATTCAGACCAGAATCGAGCGTCTTAACAAGATCAACGAGATGGAGAACGACGGAACCTTCGATGTACTTCCCAAGAAGGAAGTAGCTGCTCTTAAGAAGGAGCAGGAGAAGCTTCAGGCCAACATCGGCGGTATCACAACGATGGCACACATTCCGGATGCGATCTTCGTTGTAGATCCCAAGAAGGAAAAGATCTGCGTGAACGAGGCACACAGCCTTGGCATCACTCTGATCGGTATTGCTGACACCAACTGCGATCCGGACGAGCTGGACTACATCATCCCTGGTAACGACGAT
>CAVFRZ010000197.1:0-4704 GCA_963624875.1 Anaerovibrio sp. | reverse complement strand
AGTATAGCTGAGCATCGGCAATATGGCCAGTTATTTAATTTTCATTGTACTAGTACACCACCGGTATCAGCGATACCGGCACATCAGAGTATATCACAGGCAAACCATATGAAACATTCCGGATCCGCTCTCTTCCGCTCTGCTTGGCTGGGCGGCCTCGCGGCACTTATTTTGACATATTTTCCATCGGTTATACAGACAGATCAGGCCGGAAGACTCAACGGTCTGCGTCCTGCTGCCCTTTCCGCCTATGCCGTTTCTGAAACCGTCACCTTTCATGCCAACGGCGGAACCGGTGAAATGGATGCTGCCGTATTGGAAGCGGGCAAGGATAAGCTCCCTGCCTGCACGTTCACACGGTACGGCTATGTCTTCCGCGGCTGGATGACGAATCCGGCCGGCACGGTCTGCGAATACGAGGACCAGGAAACCTATCCGGAGGATGCCGGCAGCATGACGCTCTATGCACTCTGGGAGCCCCAGATGTACATCATTCATTATGAGGGAAACGGGGCTGCGCTGGGCAATATGGCGGATTCGTACGGCATCTACGACAAGAAGACAACGCTCTCCGGCAATCTGTTCACCAATCCAGGTCACCAGTTCAGCGGATGGATTGATACCAATACCGGCAGCTTTTACGGTAACCTCGCCTCGGTGCGCAATCTTCATTCCGGCAACACCTATTGCCGCTCAGTCCTGACGGTCAATGCCGGCAAGCCGGAGAATACCAAGTATTCCTTTAAGAGTACGCAGGGATCCTGCGTATACGAAGAAAACGGCGTAACCTATCTGGTTACCGCCGCATCCATCAACGACAGTGCCTATAACAACGGCGATCTGTCTCACTATGAAACCATTCTGACTAAATACGATCTTTCCACCGGAAAGGCTGTAAAGGCCGTACGGAACCTTGCATTTGATCACGGAAACGGCATCTGCTACAACCCGAATAACGGCCATCTCTACATTGCGGAGGGCGGCACCTGCAAGGGCTATCCCAGCGGCGTGATGGAGCTGGATGAGAACTTAAATGAAGTCCGGGAATATAATTTTCCCTTGCTGACCCATATCTGGGCGATTGCCTACGCCGATCATCATTTCTATCTGATCGGCCGGAATGACGACAGCCGCAATTCCTTCTGCGTGCTCAACGACGACATGGAGACCCTCTCCATCACCCCGGTGGATGAATATTACGCCCAGAACTTCAGCTCCCAGGGCATCGCCACCGACGGCTCCTTTATCTATGCAGTCAGTGCCGGCTTCAAGGCCTACGACTGGAAAAGCAAGCAACGCATCAATGTCTTCACCACCGAGGGCAAATACATCGGCGTGTGGACCATTGATATCCCCTACGAGGCAGAGGATCTGACCATCGTCGGGCCCTATGCCTACATCACCACCAATGAAAAGGAAAAATGTACGCTCTACCGCACCCGAATTCCCGCCGTCACGTTGACTGCAACGTGGAAGTGACGTAAGTGTCATTCTGAACAGAAACAGGCTCCATGACCTTAGTTATTCAATGGGCTCAATACGATCTGTCCCATTTTCCTGGTCTTTTTCAGTTCAATGATGCGCTGATTGGCCGATCCGCGGAAGTTCAGCGTCACTCTCTTCTGCGCTTCCACGAACGGTCCGTCCACCAGCACATCAATCAGGTCCAGATACGGATCGGTTATTCCCTCAACGTAGCGCTTTCCGCCCGGAACAAGATCCCGGTCATACAGATATCCCGTATAGGCCCATATGGTCCTCGTCGGCAGCTCTGTGTGGATTCTCTGCAAAAGTGCATACAGGTCTTTCTGATTCGAGAGCTCCATGGGATCTCCACCCAGAAGTGTCAGGCCATCATAAAACGGCTTTGACAGCTCCTCCAGAATCTGATCCTCCATCTCCTGTGTATACGGTTTGCCGTATTCAAAGTCCCAGGTCTGCGGCTGAAAACAGCCGGGGCAATGGTTCAGACACCCGGAAACAAAGATCGTCAGCCGGATTCCTATACCGTTTGCAGAATCCGCCGTCATAATTTCACCGATGTGCATGGCTTCCTCACTGTCCGTTTCATTCTCATTCGAGGTCCGGTCGCAGACTCGCTGCTGATCCGTCCGGTTTCGAATATTCATTCCTTCTTACTCTTCCATCTGGTCCAGTGCATCCTGTATCCACTTCGCATAGTTTTCCTTGCTGGCCATCCCTACCTTCGGCCGGCCCAGGATATTGCCGTCCTGATCCAAAAGGTAACTGGTCGGCGTACCGATTGCAGGGAAGCACTCATCCAGCTCATCCGTATCCAGAAGAACCGGCAGCGTCACATTCTGCGCCGACATGATATCATGGGCCTCCTCTACGCCGTCCTCATCATCCAGGCTGCGTACATCCGTCAGAAGCGTTAGAACCTGCAAATCCTCCATTTCGTCGTTCAGCTCCTGCAGATCCGGCATTTCCTCAATGCAGAAGGAGCAGGTGGTCGCCCAGATGTTCACCATTGTGATCTTTGAATCCCGGAAAACAGAACCGTCCACAGCATTTCCGTCGTAGTCCACGGTCTGGAAGGAGATGCCGGAGGCCGCCTGGTATTCCACATAATCCAGCTGCAGGCGCTGCTTCTCCCAATCGGTCTTCATGGCCTCCAGCAGAGCCTTTGTCTCTTCCGACTCATACTCTGAAGCGGTCTCCTCGAACTCTCCCGACGAGGCATTGGCCTGGTACATGACAAGTCCGCTCTCGGTCGTAAACTGTGTCAACGTATAATCCGTATTCTCCACATACGAATCGTACGCCTCCCGAATCTCTTCCTCCGTCATACTCTGATCAAGAGCAAAAATAACATCCGGAAACCAACATATGGACCGGTATCGCTGCAGCTCCTCATAAGATGTGATCGAATCCGCATCGCCCCCCTCCGGATAATCCTCTGCAATTGCCTCTACCGTACAGACACGGACTCCTTTCTCCGCATCCACCATATTGAACCACGGGACAACGCCGCTATTCTCACTGCTTGCACAGTCGGCAAAGCTTCCAACCCACTGCCGCATCGCAAGTCCCGTCGAATTATCGATTTCCACATAGTCTGCGGTATCCGCAGATGTGCTTCCCTCCGATGCTGACGTGCTCTCTGCTGTCGCACCGCCTTGCGCGCTGCCCGTCTCCGCATTTTTCGTGTCCTGACTGTCGCATGCCGCCAACGTACCTGCCAGTACTGCCGCCAGCAGAACGCTCGTAACCATTTTCTTTTTCATATACGCTTTCCCCTTTCCTTACCGCCAAAGTCTTCATTGCAATCTCATTGATTTCGGTCCTTTTGGCCCTCACTCGCGCAAGCCGGCCGCCTGCCTCGCGCAACATTGAAGTGCAGCGCTCCTGTAGGACATGCACTCGCACAGGCACCGCACCGGATGCACTCGGCACTGTTGGGATTGTGCACTACATCCACATTCATTTTACACTGTCTGCTGCAGGCTCCGCATCCCGTACATTTATCCGAGTCCACCTTCAGCTTCAGGAAACTGATTCTCTGGAATAATCCGTAGAAGGCTCCCAGCGGACAGACATACCTGCAGAACGGGCGATGAATCGTCATGGACAGCCCAATGATCAGTATGAGCAGGAACAGCTTCCACTGAAACAGTGCGCCCAGCATTCCGCGAACGCCTTCATCCAGGATAGCCAGCGGAATTGCCCCCTCCAGAATGCCAACGGGACAGATCAACTTGCAAAAATACGGAACCGAAGACAGCCCATTGTTCACCTTCAGGAGGGCCGGCAGCAGCAGAACAAATATCGCCAAAATACCGTATTTCAACCACCGAAGTGCCTGATCCAGGCGCTTTGGGACGGTCAGCTTCGGAACCGGGATCTTATACAAAAGCTCCTGAACAAGACCGAATACGCACAGCCATCCGCAGACAAAACGTCCCAGCAGGACACCGATCAGCGCAAGATATCCCAGGACGTAAAACGGGAACTTCTTCTTGCTGCCGACCACGGCCTGCAGCGCCCCGATGGGACAGGCCCCGATCGCTGCAGGGCAGCTGTAGCAGTTCATGCCCGGAACGCAGAAATTCTTCAGTGCCCCGGTATATATCAGACTTTTTCCCCAGCCGGTCCATCGACAGTTCTGTAAAAGTGCCGATACAACCTGTACCACCTTTCGCCGAATGCCTTGCCGGTGAGCCTTCTTTTGCATGATAAGGTCCCTCTCTCTTTCTCTAAAACCATCCTATTAAAGATACACTATACGTGTCCGTTTAGGAAAGCGCTGATGAAAACGATTCCCTCGCCGCCAAGCGCGCCGTATCAAAAATCCCCCCCGATGCAAGTTGTATGCATCAGGGGAGGATCTTGGCTCTAAACAATTACCTGATATTCAACAAGTCAGCCAATTCCGATACACTCAAAGCAAATATTAGCCGCCTTGCGCAGCACAACCTTCGGCTCCCGCCGGGCAACTCCTACAATAATGCCGGCTATTGCCATTGCCAGAATGATATACCGGATGCTCTTTTCTCTAAACTGTCTGTGTTCCATACCTTTCACCACGCGTGCGTTTATTTGCGTCTCAAACACACCACAAAATCAACAAAAATCCTATGACTTTTGTCGCCACTATATCATTTGTCATATGACTTTCGCAATATGGTCTAGTTTCAGATCTTCGTGTCGAAAATCTGTATGTCCAAGTTTTCTGTGAACTTC
>CAVFRZ010000196.1:0-4719 GCA_963624875.1 Anaerovibrio sp. | reverse complement strand
ATCTTATACTGTACGCCCTTATGACCAAGGCCCTTCTCCTGAAGGTACTCGCGCATCTTCGCAATGGAGTCCTTTTTGTTGGTCATGCCGTTAAGGAACCCGGAATTCACCATCTCACCATCTCCGGTGTAGGCTTCCTTCTCGATGTCGCCCCCCTTGATAACCTCTACAATCGGAACGCCGAACTTCTTGGCAAAATCGTAGTCTCTCTGATCGTGTGCCGGCACCGCCATGATCGCACCGGTACCATAGCCCATCATAACGTAGTCAGAAATGAATACCGGAATCTCCTTGCCGGTGATCGGATTGATCGCTGCAAGACCGTCAATCTGAACGCCGGTCTTATCCTTGACAAGCTGTGTGCGCTCAAACTCTGTCTTTTTGGCAGAGTCTCTGCGGTATTCCTCGACCTTGTCCCAGTTGGCGATCTGATCCTTATATTTATCCAGAATCGGGTGCTCCGGAGCCACAACCATGAAGGTTACGCCGTAAAGGGTATCACAGCGGGTTGTATAAATCTCCAGCTTCTCGCCGGGGATCGGCTCTCCCTTTCCGTTGGAAACCTGGAAATCCGCAAAGGTACCCTCCGAGCGTCCGATCCAGGCAACCTCCTGCTGTTTGACCGAATCCGGATAATCCACATCCTTAAGACCGTCCAGAAGCTTGTCCGCGTACTCTGTGATGCGGAGGAACCATACGTCCTTGGCCAGCTGTACAACATCGCTGTGGCAGATATCGCACTTGCCGCCCTGCGAATCCTCATTGGACAGAACGACCTTGCAGTGCGGGCAGTAATTGACCAGCGTCTTGGAGCGGAATACCAGGCCGTGCTCGAAGAGCTTCAAAAAGATCCACTGGGTCCACTTGTAATAATCGGAACGGGAGGTCGCAAATTCTCTGGACCAGTCAAACGAGAAGCCGACCTTCTGGAGCTGTTCGGAGAAATGTGCAATGTTCTTCTCCGTGATGACGTGCGGATGTGTATTGGTCTTGATGGCATAGTTCTCAGCCGGAAGGCCGAAGGAATCAAAGCCGATCGGGAAGAGAACATTATAGCCCTGCATGCGGCGCTTTCTAGCCAGCACCTCGATCGAAGAATACGCCTTGATGTGTCCGACGTGCATGCCGGCACCGGAGGGATACGGGAACTCCACCAGTCCGTACCACTTCGGTTTTTTGTCAAAATCGACGGCCTTGAAGGCGTCTGCCTCTTTCCAGGCGGCCTGCCACTTGGGCTCGATTTTCTTGAAATTGTATTTCATGCGGTTACCTCTTTCCTGTCTTGTGATTCCTGTATCGTACTGCCTGACATTGCAGTCGTGCGTTTGTATTCTGAGAACACATACGCCGTAAATTTTATGCCTGCCGTATGCGGGTGTCAACTGAGGAATCCTTTCAGGAACAATCGACGAACAAGATCAGTATTTTATAGGCGCCAGCCAGCGACGGGTCCTAGCGGAGATGTCCGCAAATTCTGTCTGCCTCTATGTAGATAAATCCGCTCTCCTGCGGTAAACTTCTAGATTGACTGTACTAAATGAAAACTACGGAGACGAAAGAAATGACGGATTTTAATTCCATGCACTTTGGCTTTATCGGGCTTGGCCTGATCGGCGGCTCCATCGCCAAGGCCATTCGTCAGTATTGGCCGGATGCGGATATTGTGGCATATAACCCTTCCCGCGACACGCTCATGGAGGCGATGAAGGACGGCGTTGTAAATCGAGGTGCCTGCAGCAATGACGGACCTCTTTGCGGCGAACTGTTTGAGGCGTGCGACATTATTTTCCTGTGTGCGCCCGTCCAGAAGAATGCGGAGAATCTTCACGCCCTGCAGGGACATCTCAAGGAATCTGCCATTCTAAGTGACATCGGATCCACCAAACGTGATATTCAGGAGCATGTAAAGGAGGCCGGCCTGTCGGCTTACTTTGTCGGTGGGCATCCTATGACGGGTTCCGAGCGGACCCGGTACCATAACTCCCGGGCAGGGCTTCTGGAAAACGCCTACTATATTGTGGCTCCTACAGAGGAAACTCCGCAGGAGAAGACGCTCCTGATGCAGGAGCTTGTCCGGCAGATTAAGGCCATTCCGCTGGTGATCTCCTGTCCGTTTCACGACTACGCCGTGGCCGGCATCTCGCATCTTCCGCATGTTGTCTCTGCGGAGCTGGTCAATCTCGTCCAGGCATCTGATTCCGACGATGCCGTCATGCATGCCATCGCAGCCGGCGGCTTTAAGGACATCACCCGCATTTCATCCTCTTCGCCGGTCATGTGGCAACAGATCTGCATGACAAACGCCGATAATATTACAAAGCTTCTGGATGACTACATTGCAGGGCTGCAGTCCATTCGGCAGAATATTGCAGAGCATAATCAAGCGGAAATCTATCAGTTCTTTGACAATGCCAAAAGCTATCGTGACAGTTTCGACGGTGTCTCTTCCGGTGCGCAGAACCTTCTCCATGTGCTGCATGTTGATATCGAAGACCATCCCGGCATGCTGGCGGAGGTGGTTACTCTCCTTGCAGTCAATGCCATCAATATCAAAAACATCGGCATCACCCACAACCGGGAATACCAGGAGGGTACGCTGCGCGTCGAATTTTACACCGAGGCGGATCTTGCCGAGGCGCGGGACATCCTGACAACGAGGAACTATACGCTGCACTGACAATTTCATATATACCTGATTAGCACCTGCGATATTTCAACGTGAACCTTCTGCTTGCAGGCAAATTCACGATTAAAATTGACAGGTGCTAAGGCAATCATGCCTGCACGAGCAGGCACCACCACAAGGAGAATAATCTTGCACAGACACATTTTAATCAAAGATTCTGCAGCCAATTTGATCTCGGAGGCTAATTCGACGGCAGAAGCTGCCTCCGCCCAAAAGACGTCTCCGTCTCATCTGACTTTATCCCCCGCTTCCTCTTTAAAAGGGGAGCTTACTATCCCGGGCGACAAGTCCATTTCCCACCGTGCCATTATGTTCGGCTCTCTTGCCAAGGGAGACACGCTCGTTACGCATTTTCTGGAAAGTGCGGACTGCCTGGCAACGATGGACTGCTTTTCCAGACTCGGCATCTATATTGAACGAGATTTCTCGGAGCCCGGACGTCTGATTGTGCACGGCACGGGCCTTCGCGGCTTGTATCCGTCGCACTCTCCCGTTGCTCTGTACTCGCAGAACAGCGGCACGACAACGCGAATCATGAGCGGCATCCTAGCTCCGCAGCATTTCACCAGCTACATCACCGGTGACGATTCCGTTAACCGCCGCCCTATGAAGCGCGTGATGGAGCCGCTAACCCAGATGGGGGCCGATATCGTCAGCATGAATGATAATGGCTGTGCCCCGTTGAAGATCACCGGGAAGCCTTTGCACGGTATTTCCTACCGCACGAAGGTTGCCTCTGCGCAGGTAAAGTCTGCCATTTTATGTGCCGGTCTGTATGCAGAGGGCGATACCACTGTCACAGAACCCGCCATTTCCCGTGACCACACAGAGAAAATGCTGGCAGCCTTCGGACATCCGGTGCAGACAAGGGAGGTTCCCGACGCTGCAGATTCTGTCACAGGAGCACTCGTTCCCGGCGGTCATCAGGTGTTTCTGACGCCTGCCGATGAGCTGACATCTCCCGGCACCATCCGCGTTCCCGGCGATATCTCCTCTGCTGCCTACTTTATCGCTGCCGCCTGCCTGGTACCGAATTCGGAAGTTCTGATCCGAAATGTGGGAATGAACGAGACAAGAGACGGTATTTTGCGCGTAGCAAAGGCAATGGGCGCGGATATTACCGTTCTGAATGAGGATCATGCCGCAGAGCCGTCTGCGGATCTTCTGGTGCGTTCCAGTTCTCTCCATGCTACTGTCATTGAGAAGGATCTGATTCCAACGCTCATTGATGAGCTGCCGGTGATTGCTGTAATGGCTGCCGCGGCAGACGGTACAACCATCATCCGCGACGCTGCTGAGCTCAAGGTAAAGGAGTCTGACCGAATTGCTGTGGTGACAGAGGGACTTTTTGCCATGGGCTGCGACATCACTCCCACAGAGGACGGCATGATTATTCGCGGCGGAAAACCGCTCCACGGCGCGAATATCCGCACCTTTAAGGACCACCGCATCGCCATGTCCTTTGCCGTAGCCTCCCTCATCGCAGAGGGAGACACTACGCTGGACGATGCCGCCTGCGTTGACATCAGTTATCCGGAATTCTTCCGCGACCTGGCAGGCCTTCGGCAGGATACATGATATACGAATATTGCTGTAGCAGACACTTCTCCTTTCCTGCCGGCAGCCTGTTGGTTCCAGTCTCCAGCCATACACATTTGTCGACTTCTGTGACGAAGTCCTCAAATCCTCTCCGAATAGTTACGTTGTTTTAAACAATCTCTTTGATTACAAAAAAGGTCGGTGAAATATAGAAAAACCCGGAAATCGCTGAATTACAACGATTTCCGGGAATTCCAATTTCATTCAGTTGTTACAGCATTTACTTCTTCAAAATATCGTTAATTAACTGCTGAATTAAATCAACCGGAGCATCCAACTCTTTTGCAATCTGATCTGCAGAATAGTGCAGCTTTGTGTAATAGATCTGCGTCATTCCTTCCAGCTTACCCTGTTCAAGACCTTGCGCCATTCCTTGCGCGAGCCCTTTCTCAATTCCTCTGTTTTCAACCTTATCTAATACAGTGCACATACTG
>CAVFRZ010000195.1:0-4774 GCA_963624875.1 Anaerovibrio sp. | reverse complement strand
CTTCATCACTTTGAACGGCTGCATTTGTACGGCCGCCCTCCTCCAGCTTGTTTTTCGGATTCAAAAAGTTCAACAATGCCATTTCATCACCTGTTTCCCATAAAGGTTAAATCATAGTTGCCCGAAACAAAGCGTTCGTCCTCAACGATACGCAGCTGCTCCTCAATGTTGGAGGGTATGCCGTCTATGACGAGCTCGCAGAGTGCAGCTCTCATTTTGCGGAGGGCCTCCTCGCGGGTTTTGGCATATACGACGAGCTTTCCAAGAAGAGAGTCATAAAAGGGAGTTACGGTCATACCCGCAACGAGTGCGGTATCAAACCGAACCGATGGTCCGCCGGGTACATGGAGAAGCTTTAAGATTCCGCAGCTTCCGGCGTTGATGCGGCACTCTATGGCAGACCCTTTGGTCCTGACATCATCCTGCGTAAAGCCAAGCGGGATGCCGGCGGCAATGCGGATCTGCCATTTTACAAGATCAAAGCCTGTCAGCATCTCTGTTATGCAGTGCTCAACCTGAAGCCGGACATTCATCTCCATAAACCAGAAGTTCCCCTCCGCATCCAGCAGGAATTCGAGCGTGCCTGCGCCAATAAAGCCGATCTTCTTCACTGCCTCAACGGCAAGCCGGAAAATCGTAGCCCTTTGCTCTTCATTCACCGCCGGAGACGGCGTCTCCTCCAGGAGCTTTTGGTTCCTGCGCTGCAGTGAACAGTCGCGATCTCCAAGGCACACAGCATTCCCGTGTTCGTCAGCGAGGATCTGCAGCTCAACATGCCGTGCGGGGAAGATGTATTTTTCAAGATATACACTGCCGTCTCCAAAGGCACTGATGGCTTCACTCGCAGCCTGGCGATAGGCATCCTCCATTTCGTCCTCCGAGTGGATCAGCCGAATTCCGCGTCCTCCGCCGCCTGCAGAAGCCTTGAGCATAACGGGATATCCGATCCGTTTGGCCGCAAGCTTTGCCTCAGAAACGGAGGATAAGGTCCTGGTTCCCGGGATCACCGTCAGTCCGGTCTGCCGGATCAGCTCCTTTAGCACTGCTTTATCGCCAAGCCGTTCCATGCTCTCCGGATCGGGTCCGATGAATACCAGACCGTTTTTCCTGCAGGCCCGGGCAAAATGCGCATTCTCGGAAAGAAAACCGTACCCCGGATGAATTGCCTGGGCCCCGGCCAATACAGCCGCGCTTATGATTTGATTTTCGTTCAGGTAGCTTTCCTTCGCTTCTGCCCGGCCGATGCAGTAGCTTTGATCAGCAAGTGCCACATGCAGGGCGTTTCTGTCCGCCTCGGAATAAACGGCAACCGTAGCTACCCCCATCTCCTTGCAGGCACGGATAATACGAACGGCGATCTCGCCCCGGTTGGCAATCAGTATTTTTGAAAACATCGCTTACGCTCCCGTAACGGCAAAGGAAAAATCCGCTGATACGCAGAGTCTTCCGTCCACCGTAGCAGTGCCCTCTGCAAAATAAAACGGCGCCTTTGCACGCCTTATGCGGCACCTTGTCTCAACCGTATCTCCAGGCCTTACAGGTGAGCGAAAGCGCACGTTATTAAGTCCTGTGTAGACGGGCAGCTTCCCGTCATTCAGGCTGTCCTTCATCAATACGCAGGCGGACTGTGCCAGCATCTCGCAAAGGATAACCCCCGGCACAATGGGATTGCCCGGGAAATGCCCCTGCAGGAAGAACTCGTCCCCGCGGATGGTGTAGTGTCCGATGGCGGCGCCATCCTTTTCTTCCGCATCATCAAGGAGCAGCATCGAATCCCTGTGGGGGAGTATATGCATAATTTCATTTCGGTTCATTCGCTTACCTCTTGATATGGAACAGCTCTGTTCCGTACTCAACGACATTCCCGTCCGCAACGCAGACCTTGGAAATGGTGCCGTCCTCTTCGGCCGTGACCTCATTCATCATCTTCATAGCCTCTACAATGCAAAGCGGCTGTCCCTTTACCACCGTATCTCCAACCGAAACATACGGCGCGGCATTCTCTGCAGGAGCCGCATAGAATACGCCTACCAGGGGCGACCTCACACTGATATAGTCCTTCGGCTCCGATGGAGCCTTTGCAGCTACTTCCGACTCCGCAGCAGAGAGCACACTCTCCCTGACCGTTCCCGGAGCCGTGCGCTCCAGCCGGATCTTTCCGGCTTCTTCTGTTACCTCAAGTCCCGTCAGCTCGAGCTCTTTCATCAGCGCAGCATACCTGCGAATATCCGGTTCATTCATCAAGTCACACCTTTCTGAAGGCAAGGCAGGCATTATGTCCTCCAAAGCCAAGTGAATTGGAAAGCGCCAGCGTAATATCCGCTTTCACCGCCGTCTGCGGGACATAATTAAGATCACAGCCTTCGCCTGGTTCCCTAAGATTGATCGTCGGAGGGATAATCCCCTCGTTTAGTGCCAGAAGGCACGCCATCGCCTCAACAGCACCGGCCGCCCCCAGCATGTGTCCCGTCATGGACTTCGTAGAGCTTATGTACGCCTTCCTTGCGTTATCCTCGCCGAGTGCCTTTTTAATAACAGCCGTCTCCGCCACATCGTTCATTGGCGTTCCGGTGCCATGCGCATTGATATAGACAGTATCGGTTTTCCGGTAGCCAGCTTCCTGCATGGCGTCTGTCATCGCCTGCGCCCCTCCGCGCCCACCCGGATGAGGTGCCGTAATATGATAAGCGTCGCAGGTCGATCCATAGCCGCAGATCTCGCCGTAAATTCTTGCTCCGCGTGATCTTGCGTGCTCATATTCCTCCAGAATAAGTGCGGCAGCGCCCTCGCCGATGACAAAGCCGCCTCTTCGCTGATCAAAGGGAAGGGACGCCGCATCCGGGTCCTCCGACACAGAAAGTGCCTGCATATTGGTAAAGCCCGCAATCGCAGACGGTACAATTGCTGCCTCGGCTCCGCCTGCAATAACCGCATCGGCATATCCATGACGGATAAGGCGCATGGCCTCTCCGATCGCATTCGAGCCGGAGGCGCAGGCAGTAACCGCCGGCATGGCAGGTCCGCGGCAGTCATGCCGGATAGCAATGAGTCCTGCTGCCATATTGCCGATCATCATCGGAACGAACAGCGGAGAAACGCGGCGCGGTCCCTTTTCCAAAAGCTTTGTATGCTCCGCTTCAAAGGTTCCTATCCCGCCGATGCCGGTGCCCATAATAACGGCAAAGCGTTCCGGCTCAACGGTTCCCATGACAGCACTTTCACTCACGGCCTGCTGAGCCGCTGCAACAGCAAACTGCGCATAACGATCCGTGCGCAGCAGCTCATTGACCTCCAGATACTCTTTAGGTTCAAAACCTTTCACCTCCGCCGCCAGCTTCGTCTTAAATTTCTCTGTATCAAAATGCGTAATGGGCGCAATGCCGTTCCTGCCGTCCTTCATACTCTGCCAGGTATCAGCGACATTGTTTCCAAGAGGTGTAACTGCACCGATCCCGGTGACAACAACTCTTCTAGCGTTCATCATTTCTCTCCTCACATGGCAATTCCGCCGTCAACACGCAGAATCTCGCCGGTTACATATTCTGCCGTCACAAGATAGGCAACGGCATCCGCGACCTCCCGTGCCTCTCCCATTCTGCCAAGCGGAATCTGTTTAAGAAGTGCGTTATCTGCCTGATCTCCTGTCATATCTGTCGCAATAAAGCCGGGAGCGACTGCATTGCAGCGAATCCCCTTGGGTGCAAGCTCTCTGGCAACAGACTTGGTCAGTCCGATCAGTCCCGCCTTCGACGCGGAATAATTGCACTGTCCGGCATTTCCCATCAGACCTGAAATGGAGGAAATATTAACAATGCAGCCCTCGTGTGCCCGAAGAAAGCACCCCGTCATGTGCCGGATCATATTGAAGGCCCCTTTGAGATTGGTGTTAAGGACCGCATCAAAATCCTCCTCCTTCATCACTGCCAGCAGACCGTCCCGTGTAATTCCCGCATTGTTTATTAAGATCTGCACGGTTCCAAAATCATGCTTTATCTTTGCAGCGGTCTCCTTTGCCGCGGAATAGTCGGCGACGTCGCACCGGTATGCCTGCGCTTTGATGCCGTACTTTTCCCTGCAGCACCCGGAAACACGTTCTGCAGCGGATGCATTTGCCGTGTAAATTACGGCTACATCGGCCCCAAGTGAGGCAAGTCTGTACACAACGGCTTCTCCAATGCCGCGAGAGCCGCCGGTTACAACGGCTGTCTTACCTTTCAGCATTCCTTCACCTCTCTAAGATATTCGGCAGCGACGGCCGTTTTTACACCTGCATGGATCCTTCGAATCATATTGGTAAGTGTCCTTCCGGGTCCGATTTCAATAAAGGTATCTGCACCGCCTTCGATCATGCTGCCAATAACCTTCTCCCATTGAACGGGATTACAGATCTGTGAGGACAGAAGTTCTGCCGCATCATCGCCGTACGGCTCTGCCGTCCGATCCGAATAAAGCGGAATGCGCGGCTTCTTTAGATTTGCCTTTGCCAATTCCTCCGCAAATGCCCTGGCCGCATCGTTCATGAACGGCGAATGGAAGGCTGCATTCACCTTGAGAGGAATGACCCTGCCGCCTGCCTTTTTGACATCCGCAGTGAAGTCCGAAATCTGCGAAGAAAGACCGGCCACCACCGTCTGCCCCGGTCCGTTAAAGTTCACCGGGTACATATCCGGATACCAGCTGCACAGCGTCTGTACCTGCATAGCCGGAAGCTTCATAACCGCCGCCATCGAGGTATCCTGCCTGTCAGCTTCCCGCTGCATCAACTCTCCCCGCT
>CAVFRZ010000194.1:0-4775 GCA_963624875.1 Anaerovibrio sp. | reverse complement strand
GTTTTTACGATTAAAAAAGGTAACTATTCCGCACCCATCTATAATCTGCTATTGCAAATTCTCGATGGGCCTGCCGGTGGTGCCTGCACCTCGCACATCCGCCAATTTCAAGCGTGAATTTGCCTGTAAGCAGAGGGTTCACGTTAAAATGTGGCATGTGCTGAACAGCTGCTCAGAAAGTGACCTTCAGACGGATGCTCGCGATATCCTTGCGGGGCAGCACCAGATCTTCAGCCGGATTCCCCTTGGCATCGGTGCGTCCGATGGTGACGCTCTGCGTGTCAAATGCCTTGAGAACACCGTCAAAGCTCTTGTTCTTGCCCTCGTAGGGCGCATAGGTTGTTCCTTCCACGTCCATACCAAGGCTAGCCTGATAATGGCGGTCCTTGGTCAGTGTCCGGCCCAGTCCCGGGCTCGATACCTCCAGCGTGTAGGGCTCTGCAATCGGATCCGCATCATCCAGCGCATCCGAAAGGTCGTGGCTTACATCCACGCAGTCATCGATCGTCACACCGCCGTCCTTGTCAATGTAGGCACGCAGATAGTAGTCCGGTCCCTCCTTCACGTATTCCACATCGTAGATGCGAACGCCCCGGGAGGCTGCGATGGGCTCCAGAAGCTGTTCCACCAGTTCCTCGTTTTCCTTGCGCTTTGCCATACGGCACCTCTTTCACTGTCAGTCAGACATTCATCAAAAAGAGTGGACCGAAACGGCCCACTCTCAATTCAACGCTACTCAATATCTAAACAATCAAACATTAGCACGCATTCCGCGGATTTGCAAGCGTTTTGTGGTGAATTGCATTTCGCCGAGCACAGGATGCTCTGCAAGCAGGAAATGGAATGGTGCGATTTTGTGACGAGCAGCTGGATTCTCGTGAATGAAACAGATTCACCTGCCCGACAGGAGCGCAACATGTTTGAGTCCAAGACACGGGCCTTCCGAAGGAAGACCCGTGGACGGACGAGTTTTGCGCGGATCGGGCGTTTGGTGAATCTGGGACATTCACAGAGAATCCCTGCGAGGAAGACATGAGCACCATCCATTCCTGCATGCAGAGCATCCCGGCGTGCCAGCGTGCCAATTTCACGCCAGCTTCACATCCTTCACAATAAACTGCAGGCTCTCGCGCCCGCGAAAGGCGTTGATCTGTGGCTCATAGGCGACATGGCATTTCACCGGCCCGGTTTTTAAAGGCTCCGGCAGCTGATCCTCGGTTATGAACCAGATGAGGCTTTGCTTCGGCCCGCCGGCCTCTTCCCCTTCCAGGCGGATAACGTTGTGGTTTTTCCCCATCACCGCTGTCTTTCGAAGCGTAACATCCCTTGCCGCCAGTACCGGCTTTGAATTTCCGGTTCCGCAGGGCTCGAGCTGCGACAGCTCCCGCACCATCTCCATCGTCACCAGCTGCAGTGGCAGTATCATATCGATGTGCAGGGTTTCTGTCATATCCTCATCCTGCAGAGTGCAGGCTTCGTTCAGACGCTCATCCAGGAGCTCGAGATTTTCTTTTCTTAAAGACAGTCCCGCCGCCATTTTATGCCCGCCAAATTTCAGGAACAGATCACGGCACCGACTGAGCTCGCCAAACATATCGTACGCTTCAATAGACCGTCCGGAGCCCTTGAGGACACCTTCTTCTTCCGAGCTTGTCAGCACAATGGTCGGCCGGTGATACCGCTCCTTGATGCGCCCGGCAATGATGCCGGCCAGGGACTCGTGGCAGTTCTCCCGGCAGATCACCAGGACTCTGCGGCCGGCAAGGGAACGCTTGCCGGATTCATTCTCCTCCCGGAGGCAGGCGATGGCGTCGGCAAAGCCCTGCTCCGTCATGGCCTTACGGCTGTCGTTTAACTGCTTTAGATCCCTTGCCAGGATCATCGCCTTTGACTCCTGTGTCTCCTGGAACAGCGACAAGGCCCGTTCTGCACTGTCTAAGCGTCCGGAGGCATTGAGACACGGTCCGATGACAAAGCCGGCATGATATACCGACAGAGGAGTGTCTGCCAGCCCGGCCGCCGTCAGGAGGCAGCGCATGCCGACATTGTCCGTGCTGCGAAGCTCCTGCAGTCCCGCCTTCACCAGGATGTGATTCGTATCCTTTAAGGGCATGACATCGCAGACCGTCGCCAGCGCCGCAAAGCCCAGAAGCTCCCGTGCCAAGGTCACATGGGACGGCTCGTCTTTGCTCCTGGCCGCAGTAAGGTCCGGTTTCCCCAGCAGGAGCAACGCCAGGTAAAAGACCACCTCAGCCCCGCAGATGCTGGGAAACCTCGTAAGCGGCTCCCCCGTCTCCTCATTCGGAATCCACGGCTCCGCAATCACATCCGCCGTCGGGTAGTGATATATTTTTTTACAGTTTTCTTCGGTAAAAGGAATCTCATGGTGATCCGTCACAATGACCGTAAGACCTGCGTCCTTGGCCTTTTGAAGAGGCCCCATCGCCGCAATGCCGTTGTCGCAGGTGATAATGGTATCCACGCCGTCTGCGATGGCCTGCTCCACGAGGCGGTCATTGATGCCGTATCCGTCCCGCATCCGATCCGGAATGGCCGTTGTCACATTCCCGCCCAACCAGGAGATCAGACGCCAAAGGATATAGGTGGAACAGATGCCGTCCACATCGTAGTCACCGATGACGCGAATCTTCGCTCCTCCCACGATCTTGCGGCGCAGTACAAAGGCCGTGTCCTTCAGGCCCGGAATCTCTTCCGGTGCATCCAGATCCGCCATCGTCCCATGAAGGAACCGCTGCATCGAGGCAGTATCCGGAAGGTCACGGTTGCGCAGAACGCGCACAGTCACCGGCGATATCCCCAGCTGTCCGGCAATGCCGTTGAAATCCGCCTTTTTGGCATAAACCATCCATTTGGCCATTCGTTATTCCTCCAAAGTATCCGTTTAGAAAAACGCTGATGAAAGCGTTTTCTTAACTGTCAAGAAGTCCCGGTTCATCCCCCAGAAAAGGGGATGCCGGGACTTTTGCTCTTAAATCATAGACTTTCTGTAGAGAAGCGCTGTTGAAGCCGCACACTCTTAGACCACAGTCTTCTCACGCACGGTCTTCTCATGATTAGCCTTGCGCTCTGCCTGATCGGCAGCCTTCTTCTGTCTTGCGTAGCGTCCGCTGTCGTCATGCTTAGGCGGGAACTTTTTGCGCAGCAGCAGCCAGAAGGACGAGCTAAGGCACACAGAGGAGTAGCAGCCGGCCACAATACCGGCCATGATCGGCAGTGCAAACTCGCGAATCGAGGACACGCCGAAAATGTACAGCGTGAAGACCATCAGGAACGTCGTCAGCGATGTGAACAGCGATCTTGTCAGCGTATCGGTAATGGCGCGGTTCGTCAGATCCACAATATCCGTATCCTTGCGCTTTTTCTCCAATCTCTCACGAATCCGGTCGAAGATAACAATGGTCGCATTGACGGAGTAGCCGACGATCGTCAGCATGCAGGCAACAAAGGTTGTGCCGACGCTGATGCGCAGAATCGCATACACAGTGAGGACAACCAGAACGTCATGGGCCAGTGCCAGGATCGCTGCCGCACCCAGACGCATATCCTTAAACCGGAACCAGATGTAGATCAGCATCAGGATCAGGGCCACGATAACAGCGCCGATCGTATCCCTTTGCATCTCGGTGGAAATGGTGGAGCTGATCGTCTCTGCCTGGATGGCCGTCTCCTCCACATCGAAATCCTTCATGAGAAGTGTGTTGAGCTCTTCTCTCTCATCCGAGTTCAGTGTTCTTGTTTTGAAAATAACCTGATTGCCGCCGGCAACCTTCTGTACCTGAACGTTCGCATCTCCGGTTACCTGTTCAAAGTCCGGTACAATCTGGTCATTGATCTCCTGCAGCGAATAATCCTCGTTGAAGGTAACACTGGTAGAGGTTCCACCGACGAAATCAAGGCTGTAGTTCAGCGCGTGCTCTCCGCCGACCTTGTGAATTCCCATGAACACAAAGCCGCAGACGATGATGCAGGCCGAAATGACATAGAAGATCTTCCGCTTCTCTACCACCTTCAGCGTCTTCATATCCTTGCCGACGCCGTACCACTTTTTATCCTTGGCGAACAGCGTATAGAACGCCTTCATATACCATTTGGTGATGAACAGTGCAGTGAACATCGAGAGCAGAATACCGATGGCCAGTGTCTGCGCAAAGCCCTTTACGGTACCGGTTCCCAGAACATAGAGCACGAAAGCAGCGATCAGCGTGGTGACATTTCCGTCGATGATGGCGGAAAGTGCCTTGCTGTAGCCGTTGTCGATGGCTGTCTTGACGGACTTATTCTCCCGAAGCTCCTCGCGGATACGGGCGAAAACAATCACGTTCGCATCCACAGCCATACCAATCGAAAGGAGAATGCCGGCAATGCCGGGAAGGGTCAGCGTCACCTCGAAGCCGACCAGAATGATGCTCTCCAGTCCGATATACGTAAGAAGCGCAAGGCTTGCTGCAAAACCAGGCAGACGATACTGCACGATCATGAACAAAACAACCAGAAGAAGTCCGATGGCTCCGGCCAAGAGCGATGTATCAATGGCATCCTGACCCAGCTGTGCGCCGACCACATTCGAACGAAGCTCCTCCAGCTCAACGGAAAGTCCGCCGATGCGGATCGTGGATGCAAGGTTTCTGGCATCCTCAATGCTATCCTCGCCGGTGATCACAGCCTGCCCGTTGGTAATGGCCGCCTGCACCGTCGGAACGCTGATGAATTCGCCGTCATAATAAATGGCAATGCTCTCACCGTTTTCATAGGCC
>CAVFRZ010000193.1:0-4777 GCA_963624875.1 Anaerovibrio sp. | reverse complement strand
CCAGGGCACCGCCGGGCAGACAGAATAAGGGGACGGCGAATAAAACGCCGCGGAAGCGAATGCTACAGTTTTACCGTGATTTGTATCTGGATTCGGAAATCAAGCATCCGGAGGTGATTAAGTGGAGGCTTCAGCATAATGCGGGAAGCCTCTCTTTGTATGTCATCACATTGTGTGATACGGACCCTATATCCGGTGAGACTCTCTGCGATGGGCAGCTTCAGTTCTTTCACAGTGCCTTTCTTCAACAGTCCTATATAAAGGAGAACTGCCCGATGATCATTGGTCTCGCCAGAGGACGAGAGGGGGCTATGGATTTAATTTGCCGGATTGTGCAGGAGTGTCTGGACACGCAGCATAATGCGGAGTTGGTACCATTTCTGGCCCGGCGGGATACCCGTATCGAGACACCGGGGGAAACTCCTGTGGCAGATTTGATGTTAGCCGGTGCGCAGAAGAGCAAAACGAAGCACATGCCGGAAGACGTATCGGTGGATCAAACGGATATGAATGCACCGGAATGGAAGAAGGGAGATACATGATGGCGGGCATCTCAATTCTACTATCTGTGCTGCGCGTTCTGGGCTATATTCTCCTGGCCATGCTGGGCACTGCACTGATCCTGTTGCTGCTTGTACTGTTGATGCCGATTCGCTACCGGGCGCAGGGGGATTTGCCGGATCCTTCCTGTCACGAGACCTTCGGTGAGGAAGGCAAAAAGGCGCTTTTGGCAAATGCATCGTTTCGGGCAGACGCGTCCTGGCTATTCCGTCTGGTGCGCTTTTCCTATTGCTATCCGGAGGAGGATGGACCAACACTCTGTGTCCTATGGCTGCGAATCCTTCCGAGGAAGAAGGATGCGAGCAAAGAGGGCGAGGATCAGGAAAAGGGAAAGAAACCGAAAGAAACGGATAAAAGTAAGAAAAAATCGCCGCTGAAGCTCTCAAAAGTTGCAAAGGAGCTCGCATCAGCGAGACGAAGACGGCGGTTCGTGTTATCCTTGAACGGTCAGGGAAGCTTTTGAAGGGAATTCTTCCCGGCAAGTGGAAGCTGACAGGAACGGTGGGGCTGGGCGATCCGGGGGCTACCGGAACGCTGATGGAGGCAGAGGCGCTGATCTATCCTGCCGTGTGCGACCATATATGGGTGATGCCCTGCATGGAAGGGTACCGGTTTGATTTATCCGGTGAGGCAAGCGGGAAGATTCGCCTGGGACGCATCGTATGGATTCTCACGAGCCTGTGGATGCGGCAGGAGGTGCGGGATCTTGTAAGCCGCATCGAGGTTTTCCGAAGGAAAATCGAGATGGGTGCTGAATGATTACCGGAAAAGAAAGGAATACTATGGCAGACAATAAGAATGCAGCAGGCAGCAAGGCTTCGGAGAAGCCGGTTGCAAAGGGACGCAGCAACAGCTTTGAGAACGTGATGCACTCCATGATGGAGAGTGCCGGCGGCGTATTGACAAGCAAAACAGTGATCGGCAGCCCCATTCATGTTGATGATACGATTCTGATTCCGCTGTCGGATGTGACCGTGGGCGCGGCCGCTGGCTCCAACAATGGCCAGGATAAGAATGCAGGCATGGGCGGCTTCACTGCGAAGATGTCTCCGAGTGCCGTATTGATCATCAAGAACGGCAACACCAAGGTTGTGAATATTAAGGATCAGAATTCGTTTTCACGTCTGGTGGACATGGTTCCGGAGGTTGTTGATAAAATTGTGGAATCCAGAACCGCCAAGACAATGATGGGCGATGAAGAGGCCAAGGAAAAGGCCTTCCCGGAGGAAGCGGAGCAGGAGTAGCGGCCTCCGGCGTGGGAAGCGCCTTCATCGGCGTTTTCTCAGGCGACGAGCCCCGGCGGATTTAAGAGGAAGAATATGTTCGATACAACAAGACAACGAATCATACGAGTCATCGGTCACAAGAATCCGGATACGGATTCCATCTGCTCGGCGATATCCTATGCTTATTTGAAAAACCAGATCAGCGACCAGACCCACGAAGCAAGACGGGCAGGCGAGATCAGCCGGGAAACCCAGTTCGTGCTGGATCATTTTCATACGAGTCTTCCTAAGCTTTCCGTGGATATGAGCCCGACTATCAGCTACATTGACATTCGTCAGGAGCCGGGTGTGGAGCAGGAGATGTCTACGCGCGATGCATGGCAGCGGATGAATGAGCGCAATATTGATACGCTTTGCGTTACGGATGAGGATAATAACCTGCTGGGTCTGATCACCGTGCGCGACATCGCCAATGCCAACATGGATCTGTTCCATACCGAGGTCCTGGCAGAGGCGCATACGAGCTATCGGAATCTCTTATCGGTGCTGAACGGCAAGCTTCTGACCGGTGATCCGGAGGGGGCTGTCACGACGGGACAGATTCACATCGGTACCAGCCCGGAGGCCATGGAGGAGCTGATCCACAAGGGCGACCTTGTTATGGTGACCAATCGCTATGAGGCGCAGATGTGTGCCATTGACTACGGTGCGGCGTGCCTTGTGGTCTGCGTGGACGCATCGGTTCCGCAGAAGCTCATCGAACGGGCGGCAGAGGCGGGATGCGCGGTTATCCAGACACCGTACGATACTTATGCGGCGGCAAGGCTCGTGAGCATGGCGGTGCCGGTTCGACATTTTATGAAGCGAAATGAGCTCCTTGGATTTAACGTCAACACACCGGTCGAGGAGGCCAGAAAGGTCATGGCAAGTGTGCGGCACCGGTATTTCCCCATTCTGGACCGGAACGGCAAGTACTGCGGTGTGATTAGCCGGCGTAACCTTTTGAATATGCACCGGAAGCGTGTCATTCTGGTGGATCACAACGAGCGCTCCCAAGCTGTGGACGGACTGGAGGATGCAGAGATTCTGGAGGTCATCGACCATCATAGAATCGGTACGCTCGAGACGGGAAGCCCTGTTTATTTTCGGAATGAGCCGGTAGGCTGTACGGCAACGATCCTTCACGCCATGTTCCATGAGCATAACGTCGAGATTCCCAAGGACATCGCGGGACTCCTCCTGTCAGCGATTCTTTCTGATACATTGATGTTCCATTCGCCGACCTGTACGCTGGTGGATAAGGCAGCGGCCAAGGAGCTCGCCCAGATCTGCGGTGAGGACATCGATGAGTATGGCAAGAAGATGTTTGAGGCCGGAGAGGATCTCACCGGACGGGATGCGGACGATATCCTTCATACCGATTTCAAGGAATTCAACATTGGAGACAAGACCGTCTCCGTCGGACAGGGCTTTTTTATGAGCGGAAAGGCCTATTCCGAGGCGGGAGAAATGGTGAACGAATATCTGCCGACGGCGCTTTCCGGCTCCGACAATGCGATGATTTTTTATATGCTGACATCGGTCATGAATCAGAGCACTGAGCTTTTGTTCGTCGGAAAGGGCGCAGATGAAGTCGTGGCCCGTGCCTTTGGCAGGGAGCCGGAGAACGGACGCGTGCTCCTTCCTGGTGTTGTCAGCCGCAAGAAGCAGTTGATCCCGCCGCTTCGCGAAGCTCTGCTGGCTTGACTGCCCACATCATCCGACTCTGCCAGGGACTGGGCGGTTATTTCTTTTTCTAAATTCCGCTTGCAATTGATCGGCGGCTTTGCTAATATACATACGTTGTCGCCTGAATTTTGAAATGTGAGGAGGTGTTAGTATGGCAAAATGTGAAGTTTGTGGCAAAGGTGCACATTTCGGAAACAATGTCAGCCATTCACATAGAAGATCCAACAGAATCTGGAACTCCAATGTCCAGAAGATCAAGGTTAAAGCTGACAGCGGCGTCAAGAGAATGAACGTCTGCACAAAGTGCCTTCGTGCTGGTAAAGTAGAGCACGCATAAGCCTTTGGTCTGCTATCTTTGATGTGAGGAGCCTGTCCGAAATGTCGGACAGGCTTTTTTGTGCACTCAGCATCAATATTGAGTTTTTCACAGGAAAATCGAAATGCGGCTGAATGTATGCGCCGGCATCGGGAATGCCGCAAACACGAGGCAGCTGAGTGTTTTTGTGGGGGAGGGAAAATGAGCTTTCAGAGGTTCAAAGATAAATACATCGGAGACCGCGCCTTTTATGAGCATGCGCTGCTCATTGCGATTCCGATGATACTCCAGAATCTGATCACGAACTTTGTCAGTATGCTGGACAATATCATGGTCGGACAGATCGGAACAGCGCAGATGAGCGGTGTCTCCATCGCCAATCAGTTTATATTCGTATTCAATATGGCAGTATTCGGCGGCGTGTCGGGGGCCAGTATTTTCGGGACGCAGTTCTACGGCAAAGGGGATCACGAGGGGCAGCGGTATACGTTCCGTTTCCGCATGCTGATGACGCTGCTGCTGAGCGTGCTGTTCGCAGCGATTTTCCTGTGTTATGACCGGCAGCTGGTCTCACTGTTCCTGGAAGCGGGCGATGATGATCCGGCGCTTCTGGCCAGTACACTGGCCTATGGGCGCGAATATCTGCGCATCATGGTGGTCAGCCTGTTTCCGTTTGCCATCGGACAGGCCTATGCCAGCACTATCCGCGAATGTGGAGAAACCAGAATCCCGATGCTGGCAGCGTTTGCGGCAGTAGGGGTAAATCTGGTATTGGATTATGTACTCATATTCGGAAAGCTCGGACTGCCGCAGATGGGCGTTGCCGGTGCAGCGATTGCGACCGTTGCTGCCAAGACCATCGAAATGGCATATATGATTCTGTGGACACACCGGCATCTGGACCGCATTGCCTGTGTCCGGGGTGCGTATCGGAGCCCGTATATTC
>CAVFRZ010000192.1:0-4809 GCA_963624875.1 Anaerovibrio sp. | reverse complement strand
CGGTTATCTCGTTCACGAGAGTTGTGAAGTAACAGGACCCGTCGCTAGCTGGCGTTTAAACAATTACTGCGGCGTAAATTAGTATTGAATCAGATAGGGAATGCATCTTGCGAACCGCCGAATGGAATGCTATAATGTCGCCGTTGTTCTAAGCGGAACAGCGATGCGCCGTCATTGGCGGCCATGTAGGTGAAGTGAATGATAGATCATTCACGGCAGCGCTTGCACGAAGGAGGCAGTCGAACATGAGAGAAGGAATTCATCCTCAGTATTATCAGGCAACCGTTACTTGCAACTGCGGCAATACATTCGTAACCGGATCCACCATTTCTGAGATCCACGTCGAGGTTTGCTCCAAGTGCCACTCTTTCTATACCGGCACACAGAAGGCAGCAAATGCTAAGGGTCGCATTGAGAAGTTCAACAAGAAATACGGCATCAAGTAAGATATCGGTTTCTGGCGATGAGAAAGGTTGGAGCAGCGTGCTGCCCCAACCTTTTTGTTTAGTTGCATCTGGTCAGCCGCATCGAGGGTTTCCGAGTATCAAAATCGAGATGGGTGCTAAATAGTTACAGTGATTTTAGGAAGGAATTCCATGGCGAAGAGAAGAAAACGACAGCATTATTCAGGAATTGGCGGCCAGGCCGTCCTTGAGGGCGTCATGATGCGCAACAAGAGCCAGATGGCTGTTGCTGTCCGAAAGCCGGGCGGTGAGATCGAAATCGGCGTCGACGAATATCATGGAATCGGAGCCAAAACCATCTGGACGAAAATCCCGTTCATCCGCGGCGTTCTGGCATTTGTGGATTCTCTGATTACCGGCATGAAGGCAATGAACTTTGCCTCCTCCTTCCTGGAGGAGGAAGAGGATACGGATAAATCCTCGGAGAGAAAGGCCAGAGAGGATGCATTCTTCTCCGGCGTTACGATTGCGGTGTCGTTGGTGCTTGCGATCGGCATTTTTGTGGTCCTGCCGGTCCTTCTGACAAAGCTTTTGGGGAGCACCATCCGCAGCGAAGGCCTGCTGGCCATTCTGGAAGGCGTCATTCGGCTCGTTATTTTCCTTGCGTATATGATCGGGATCTCCCTGCTAAAGGATATCCGGAGGCTGTACGGTTATCACGGGGCCGAGCACAAATGCATCAACTGCATCGAACGCGGCAAGCCGCTGACGGTGGAGAACGTCATGAGAAGCTCACGCTTTCATAAGCGATGCGGCAGCAGCTTCCTGGTGCTGGTCCTCATCATCAGCATCATTCTGTTCTTCTTTATCCGTGTGGATGGGTATGCGATGCGGATTCTGGTGCGCATTCTGCTGATTCCTCTGATTGCCGGCATTTCCTTTGAGTTTCTGCAATACGCAGGGAAGCACAACAACCTTTTCGTGAACATCCTTTCGGCCCCCGGTGTGTGGCTGCAGCACATCACGACAAAAGAGCCGGACGAGGGAATGGCAGAGGTGGCCATTGCAGCTGTGGATGCGGTGTTCGACTGGAGAGCATATCTTAAGAGAAACTTCGGATACGAGGAAGAGTATGAACTACCGACAGCTTTACAATGAGGGCCGCAGAAGGCTGGAGACGGCAGGAATTACCGACGCGGCGCTGGATGCGAGAATCCTTTTAGAGGAAATCTGTCATACCAATCTGCAGACTCTTCTGACGGATCCGGAACGTGCTGTAACAGTCGAGGAGGAGGCTGCGTACCGAGGGCTTCTTTCCAGAAGGGAAAACAGGGAGCCAACCGCCATGATTCTGGGCAAATGGGACTTTTGCGGACTGACTTTTGTTTTGAATGAGGAGACACTGATTCCGGAGCAGGACACCGAGCGCCTGGTGGAGGCGGTTCTGGAGAGGCAGCAGGAAATTCCGGAGAATGCCGGAGCGAGGGACACGTCTTCGAACGGGCAGACAAGACAGCTGCGGATTCTGGATCTTTGCACCGGCTCCGGCTGCATTCTGCTCTCGCTTCTTCATTTTATTCCGGGTGCCAGCGGTCTTGGGACTGATATCAGCGCACGGGCACTGGAGGCTGCAGAAGCAAATGCGGCAGCTCTTGGACTGGAGGAGCGTGCCCATTTTGCAAGAGGCGATATGTGGGAGCCTGCAGGAGACGAACGGTTCGATCTGATTGTTTCTAATCCGCCGTATATTCCGACGGGAGTGATCCCCACGCTGGAGCCGGAGGTTCGCTGCGGGGAGCCCTATGCTGCGCTGGACGGCGGCGAGGACGGACTGGATTTTTACCGGATTATTGTGAGGAGGGCGGCAAAGCATCTGCGCCCCGGCGGATTTTTGTTCCTTGAATCCGGCTTTGACGAGGCAAAAGCCATTCAAAAGCTGCTCATAGAACAGGGTTTTGAAGACATCCGGATCGATCAGGATTACGGCGGCCTCGACCGCGTGGTGTCGGCGAGAATATGAAGGCGGCGATTTCAAGTCGGACGGGAGGCAACAAAGACACCGGGCCTCGAGAACCGACGGGAAGCGTAGAAGCTGCCGATGGAGATATAGTTTATGTTTGAAAAAATGGATGCGGTGCTGCTGCACTACGAGGAAATTAACAGAGAGCTCGGCAGCCCGGATGTGACACAGAATATGGATCGCTACCGCAAGCTTATGCGCGAGCAGACCGACCTGACACCGGTGGTGGAAACCTATAAGGCCTATCAGAAGGCCGGGCAGGATGTGGAAGATGCGCTGGAGATCATCGCCTCTGAACCGGATCCGGAGATGAAGGAGATGGCAAGAGAGGAGCTGGCGGATGCAAAGGCCAGGGTGGAAGAGCTGACCGGCGAGATGAAGCTGCTCCTTCTGTCCAAGGATCCCAATGATGACAAGAACGTTATCTTCGAAATCCGTGCCGGGGCCGGCGGTGATGAGGCGGCGCTTTTTGCGGCCGAGGTGTACCGCATGTATGTTCATTATGCAGAGCGCCGGGGCTGGAAGACGGAAATCCTTGATTTTGAAGAAAACGGCATCGGTGGCATGAAGTTTGTGAACTTCATGGTGATCGGTCAGGGAGCCTATTCCCGGATGAAGTACGAGAGCGGCGTGCACCGCGTGCAGCGCGTGCCGGCAACCGAGTCCCAGGGCCGCATTCACACGTCCACCATTACCGTGGCGGTTATGCCGGAGGTCACGGAGGACATTAAGATCGACATTCCGATGG
This sequence comes from Anaerovibrio sp., assembly GCA_963624875.1. GTDB lineage: Bacteria > Bacillota > Clostridia > Lachnospirales > Lachnospiraceae > CAG-791. The sequence continues at coordinate 1,637 of CAVFRZ010000192.1, read as the reverse complement.
AGGATGTGCGCATTGATATCACCAGAGCATCCGGAAACGGCGGACAGGGCGTCAATACGACCGACTCCGCTGTGCGCCTTACGCATCTCCCTACCGGCATTGTGATTTACTCGCAGACCGAGCGCTCACAGCTCCAGAACAAGAATAAGGCGTGGGCACTGCTGCGCTCGAAGCTCTACGATCTGGAGGTGCAGAGCCGCCATGACCAGGAGGCAGACCTTCGCCGCTCACAGATCGGCACAGGAGACCGCTCAGAGAAAATAAGAACCTATAACTTCCCCCAGTCTCGCGTGACGGATCACCGCATCAAGCTGACGGTTTATAATCTCAGTGATGTCATTGACGGAAGCCTGGATGAGATTCTCGATGCCCTGATTGCAGCGGATCAGGCGGCGAAGCTGATCAAGATGAATGAAACATAACTGGAGCATGAATATGGGATTACTCGAATACCGGCAGCAGCTGGATGAAATCGATGCGCAGATGGTGGAGCTTTTCCAAAGGAGAATGGAAATCTCCGGAAAGGTTGCAGAGGATAAGATCAAATCCGGCAAGCGCGTGCTGGATAAAAAGAGAGAGCAGGAGAAGCTGGCTGCGGTTGCACAGATGGCGGACACGCCGTTCAACCAGCGGGCGGTGCGGGAGCTTTACGAGCAGATCATGTCCATCAGCCGCAAATATCAGTACAGGCTTTTAGATAATGCCGGGCAGCTGCACAGCCTTCCCTTTCTGCCGGTGGATTCGCTGATCGATGACAAGACGCGCGTCGTCTACCAGGGAGCGCCCGGCGCCTATTCCGAAGCGGCCATGAAGACCTTTTTCGGGGAGAGCATTGATCACTTTCACGTAGAAACCTTCCGGGATGCCATGAGCTCCATTGAGGAGGGCGCGGCGGATTATGCGGTACTCCCCATTGAGAATTCCACAGCAGGTATTGTCTCGCAAAATTACGATCTGCTGTTTGAATTTGAAAACTATATCGTAGGAGAGCAGATCATTCCCATACGGCATTGTCTGATGGGAGTGCCCGGCACGACGCTTTCCTCCATTCGTACAGTCTATTCGCATCCGCAGTCCCTGATGCAAAGCGAGCATTATCTGGACCTTCATCCGGAGTGGCAGCAGGTCGGCATGCAGAACAACGCCTATGCCGCTGAAAAGGTGGCAAGGGATCAGGACACCTCCAAGGCATCCATCGGCTCTGCATATGCCGCAAAGGCCTACGGCCTTGAGATCCTCGAGGAGGGCATCAACGATTCCGACAACAATTCCACGCGCTTTATCATCGTGACGAACCGCAAGATTTTCCTGCGGTCCGCCGGCAAGATCTCGATTGTGCTGGAAACCGAGCATGAGAGCGGTGCGCTCTATCGCGTCCTGTCGCATTTTATTTATAATGATCTTAATATGACCAAGATCGAGAGCCGTCCAATCCGGGACCGGAGCTTTGAGTACCGGTTTTTCATTGACTTTGAGGGAAATCTTCAGGACAGCGCTGTCCGCAATGCACTGCGAGGGCTGCGGGACGAGTCCAGGAACCTGAAGGTACTGGGGAACTATTAAGCGTGGCGTTCCAAGCTTCGCGACAGGGTGGCGGATGGATGTCCAGGTTCAGGGCCTTCCGAGGACCTCGGTGC
>CAVFRZ010000191.1:0-4809 GCA_963624875.1 Anaerovibrio sp. | reverse complement strand
TTTCATACCGCCGCCTTCGACAACCAAACCGATTTTGATTTTTGTTTCTGCCATAAAATTACGCCTTTTTATTTCGTGATGATGCCTGCGCGAGCAGGCACCATTGTTTCAGTATCTGCCATGTTTCGTAAATATTCCTCGATGCGGCTGGCCAAAGGCACTTCGGAACGCAGTTTCGACCGCTATAGTAGCGTCAAATCGGAAAGAAAAAAATGGACAAAGTTCATGGATTGTTTATAAATTCTATGTTGACTATATGTTCTAGCAAGAGTATAACAATAATTGTCAAAGGGATAAGGAATCCCAAAAGACAAAGAAGCATACAAAGGGTATGCGGGACACAGGACATATGAATATTCAGTTTACATAAAGGAGGTAGTAATTATGTTGATGCCTATGCTTTGGAACAATAATCGTGGAGATGACTTTTGGGGACTGACGAACTGGGATCCGGTGGACCACATGTTTCGTGATTTCTGGGGGAACACCCTGGAGAGTACACAGGCTATGAAAACCGATGTAATCGAGGAAGAGAAGGATTATAAGGTGCAGGCGGAGCTTCCGGGCTTTCAGAAGGAAGACATTCATGTGGATATGAAGGACGGCAATCTTACCATTTCTGCCAGTCATAAGGAGAACAACGACAAGAAGGATGAGAAGACCGGCAAATATATCCGCCGTGAGAGACGGGAGGCTTCCTTCCAGAGATCCTTCTACGTTGGTGAGACGGTGAAGCCGGAAGACATTTCGGCAAAGTACGAGAACGGCGTTTTGACACTGGTTGTACCGAAGCTCCAGCCGCAGGTGGAACAAAAGGAAGAGCCTAAGAAGATTGAGATTCAGTGACGGTCTGCTCTGTTCTGACGCGGTATGTCTCCTGGTATTCCTTGGGGGACATACCGTACTCCTTACGAAACATGCGGTAAAAACTTGAATAATCGTGGAACCCGTAATCACTGAAGGTACGGGTAATATCGGCTCCGGCTGCGATGGCTTCACTGCAGCCCTGGAGCCGTTTTTTTGTGATGTACTGATGGATTGAAATGCCAAGACAGTCCTTGAAATAATGAGAAAGATAGTATTTGGACAGACATACCTGCGCGGCCAGAGCCTCGAGGGAGAGGTCCTCTGTCAGGTGGCTGTCGATATAGAGCGTCAGATCCTGCATCAGGTCGCCGGTTCCGGAAACGAGGGGGTGCTCTCGCTCGTAGATTACACGGTTCATATACAAAATAAGATCGTTCAGCGCCAGTGTAACGGCGGCGTCTTTGCCGTAGCGGCCGGCGTGAAGCTCCTCAAGAAGACGCAGCATACGAGCCTGGATGGAGGAAAATTCGGCCTGATGAAAATGATAGAAGCATCGGCCGGAGGTGGCTGCACGCTGCATGAGAAAAACATAATCGGGTGATTCACGCAAAAGACGCGCAGCATAATCCTGGCTGATCCAAAGAACAAACCGGCGGTAAGGTCGGTCGGAATCGTGCATCAGCGCGTGGTGAGAAACGCCGGGGGGGACCAGTACCATGTCGCCCGGATGCAGCGGACGTGCATGACCGGAAATCTCCAGCTCAAGATTTCCCTCCAGGAAAAGATAGAACTCATAGTAATCATGCGTGTGGGCCGGTAACGTCCGAAAATGGAGATCGCTGTAGTAGAAGACCTCGAAGTCCTTTGATTGCATGTATTGACGATTGTTGAATGCGGAACGCAGATTTCTCTTCATGCGGAATCTCCTTTTTATTCAGGGTACCATTCGATGACAACTTTTGCAATGTCGACAACAAATCCTTCAATGGATTTTATGGAGATATCTGCAATAATAAAGTAAGATTAAGAAAGGGGCGAAAGCCATTATCACTGCTTAATAAGAAAGGGGATTACAACAATGGAAATGACAATGCGCTGGTACGGATCCAAGCACGATACTGTTACACTCAAGCAGATTCGGCAGACTGCTTATGTAACCGGTGTAATTACCATGCTCTATGACAAGCAGCCGGGTGATCTTTGGACACAGGAAGAAATTCATGCGCTGAAGGAAGAGGTTGAAGCGGCCGGACTTCACATCTCCGGTATTGAGTCGGTAAACGTATCGGATGCGATTAAGACCGGAAGTGCAGATCGCGACAAGGACATCGCAACCTATATCGAGTGTCTCGAGAACCTTGGCAAGGAAGACATTCACATGGTCTGCTATAACTTCATGCCTGTTTTTGACTGGACCAGAACCGAGCTGGCAAGAAGAAGACCGGACGGATCCACCGTTCTTGCTTACACACAGGAAGCAGTAGACGCAATCGATCCTGCAGACATGTTTGACTCTATCAAGGGCAGCATGAACGGCACGGTTATGCCCGGCTGGGAGCCGGAGAGAATGGCTCACATCAAGGAGCTGTTCGAGATGTACAAGGATATCGATGAGGAAAAGCTGTTCGAGAACCTTGTTTATTTCCTTAAGGCAATCATGCCTGTCTGCAACAAGTATGACATTAAGATGGCGATTCATCCGGATGATCCGGCTTGGAGCGTATTCGGACTTCCCCGCATCATCACCAGCAAGGAAAAGCTCCTTCGCATGATGAATGCAGTGGATGATGTTCACAACGGTGTGACTCTTTGCACGGGCTCCCTTGGAACCAACCTTGAGAATGACCTTCCGGATATCATTCGTGCGCTGCCCGGCAGAATTCACTTTGCGCATGTTCGCAATCTGAAATTCAATTCCCCGACCAACTTCGAGGAGGCTGCTCATCTGTCGACCGACGGAACCTTTGATATGTACGAGATCGTTAAGGCACTGCATGACATTCACTTCGACGGCCCGATTCGTCCGGATCATGGCCGTATGATCTGGGATGAGGTTGCTATGCCGGGCTATGGTCTGTATGACCGCGCTCTGGGTGCAGCTTATATCTGCGGACTGTGGGAAGCCATTGATAAGGCGGAGAGCCGCGCATAATTTCGGGGCAGGAGCCTGCGCTGAACATGAATTGATCCGATGCCGCGGATAATCGGCTGCTGCATCGGATATTTGTGAGTAAAGGGAACGGCCCTCGAACGGGCAGATGTGTTGCAGGCCGCAGGGGCGGCATGGAGGCGGAAATGAAATTATCGACAGAAGGACTGAAGAATCAGCAGGAGTGGCTGGAGAAGGGATATCATCTTCCTCAGTATGATCGCGAGCAGATGATCGCGCAGACACATGAGAATCCGGTATGGGTTCATTTCGGAGCAGGAAATATCTTCCGTGCATTTCAGGCAAATCTCGCCCAGAGACTCCTGGAGGACGGCGCAGCTACAGCAGGCATTACGGTTTGCGAGGGCTTTGACTATGAAATCGTAGAGAAGCAGTATCGCCCGCATGATGATCTGTCGGTGCTGGTAACTCTGAAGGCAGACGGATCGGTAGAGAAGGCGGTTATCGGATCCATCGGAGAGTCGACAATTCTGGATTCTGACAACGAGGCGGAATTTTCCAGACTGAAGGAGATTTTTGCGAAGGATTCTCTGCAGCTGTGCACCTTTACCGTAACCGAGAAGGGCTACAGCCTGGTAAACGGAAAGGGCGAGCAGCTTCCGGCAGTTACCTCTGATTTCGCAGAGGGACCGGCAAAGCCGCAGAGCTATATCGGAAAGGTAGTATCGCTCCTTTATACACGTTATCTGGCGGGCCGGAAGCCGATTGCCATGGTTTCCACAGACAACTGCTCTCACAATGGCGAAAAGCTGTACGGTGCAGTTATCGCCTTTGCAAAGGCGTGGATTGCAAACGGACTGGCAGAGGAAGACTTTGAAGCGTATCTGAACGACGAGACGAAGGTTTCTTTCCCCTGGTCCATGATTGATAAGATTACGCCTCGCCCGGATGCATCCGTAGAGGAGCTTCTGCGCAAGGACAGTCTCGAGGACCTGGATGCCGTTGTTACGTCGAAGAAGACCTGGGTTGCTCCTTTTGTAAATGCAGAGGAGACAGAGTATCTTGTTATTGAGGATAAGTTCCCGAACGGCAGACCGGCTCTGGAGAAGGTTGGTGTAATCTTTACAGATCGTGATACCGTAAACAACGTAGAGAGAATGAAGGTTACAACCTGCCTTAACCCGCTGCACACAGCGCTTGCAGTATATGGCTGCATCCTTGGCTATACAAAGATTTCTGACGAGATGAAGGACAAGGAGCTGGTGAACCTTGTGAACACGCTGGGTTATAAGGAAGGACTTCCGGTGGTTGTAAATCCTGGCGTTCTTGATCCGAAGGAGTTCATCGACACGGTTCTTCAGGTTCGTGTTCCGAATCCTTTTATGCCTGATACGCCGCAGAGAATTGCAACCGATACCTCACAGAAGCTGGCTATTCGCTACGGCGAGACCATTAAGTCGTATGTGGCTGATCCGGAGCTGAATGCGGCGGACCTGAACATGATTCCGCTGGTACAGGCAGGATGGCTTCGGTATCTGATGGCAGTGAATGACAATGGCGAGAGCTTCGAGCCTTCTCCGGATCCGCTCCTGGAGGACGCACAGAAGTACGTTGCAGACTTTAAGCTGGGTGAGGCTGTAACAAAAGAGGAGATCAGCAGCAAGATTCTTCCGCTTTTGAAGAACAAGCAGATCTTTGGCGTCGATCTGGAAGAGGTTGGACTGGCAGACAAGGTTATCTCTTATTTTGCAGAGCTGATCGCTGGAACGGGCGCAGTTCGCAAGACACTGGAGAAATACTGCGACTGAGCTGCAAAGGGGTAAAAACCTTAAAAAACGTAATTGTTTAGCACCCATCTCGAATTTGATACTCGAAAATGCCCGATGGCATTT
>CAVFRZ010000190.1:0-4819 GCA_963624875.1 Anaerovibrio sp. | reverse complement strand
TGCAATTCTTTCTGTGTTCCCGTTTGACCAGGAATAATAAATGGTTAGTATTTTCATGTTCTTCACCTCGATAAACACCATAGCACTTGGAGTTAACTCTAAGTCAAGATGTTTTTTCGAGCAAAAATAAAGCCCCTGCTGTTTTTATCAGCAAGAGCTTGAGAGATATTCACTTCCCGCCAACATGGCGAAGAATGAGATTGTTACAAGTCACAGCGGATATCTCCCGATTGTTCCTATGCTTGAACTCTATCGTGAAAGCTCCGATAATGTACACTTCGTCATGTCCGACTTCTTTAATTCGCTCGTAAATCCGAGTGATAATGCTATCCTTCTGTAAGAGATCACCTCCTCGTTTTGTCTCAAATATTATATATTTTTTGAGACAAATGCAGCACACAAAAAAGAGCCTTGCAAGCAAGCTTGCAGGCTCTTTTGCATGCTGCACTTCACAGCAACTCTTATCTCTTTGAGAACTGCGGAGCACGACGAGCGGCTTTGAGACCGTACTTCTTTCTCTCCTTCATACGAGGATCACGAGTAAGGTATCCGGCCTTCTTCAGAACCGGACGGAAATCAGCGTCTGCCTCCAGCAGAGCTCTTGCGATACCCTGACGGATTGCGCCGGCCTGACCGGTGGTGCCGCCGCCCTTTACTGTGATCATGATGTCGTACTGATCTGCAGTGTTGGTAGCGGTAAGAGGCTGCTTGGCAATGGTCTTCAGAGTCTCGAGACCAAAGTACTCATCCAGGCTTCTCTTGTTAACGGTGATCTCACCCTTACCAGGTGTCATGAAAACTCTGGCTACAGAAGATTTTCTTCTGCCGGTGCCATAGTAAACTGCTGCTTTAGCCATCTTAATTTCCTCCTAATCAGATATCCAGAACCTCAGGTTTCTGAGCGGCATGGTCGTGATCGGGTCCAACGTATACGTGAAGCTTGGTATACATCTGATCGCCGAGCTTTCCGCTGGGAAGCATTCCGCGAACGGCATGCTCAACAACAGCAGCAGGCTTCTTCTCCAGCATCTCGCGAAGCGTGGTGTAGGTGGATCCGCCGATATACTTAGAATGACGGAAGTAGATCTTCTGCTCCATCTTCTTGCCGGTAACCTTAATCTTCTCTGCATTAACAACGATTACATAATCGCCGCAATCCAGGAAAGGAGTGTAGATGGGTTTCTTCTTGCCGCGAAGAACATTCGCAACCTCGGATGCAAGGCGTCCGAGAGTCTTATCTGTAGCGTCAACAACATACCATTTCTTCTCAATGGTATTAGCGCTCGGTACGTAGGTTTTCATAAGAAATGCCTCCAATTGTTCACTAACAGTTGTATCCATCGTGTGATTCGCACCGGCGCTTCGTAGGTTCGCAAAACCGGGGAGTCTGCTAGCCCTTCACAGCACATATATCCTGACAGGCATACTATCGCCGTCACACGCCTAAACATTATATGGTGCCCTCCAATTCGCGTCAACCACTTTTTATTGAATGCAAGGCAAAATCCGCGTATACGGTTTCTCAACAGATACCTTATAATATCCCTATGCGCAGATTAGATCGGATCTCCGGCAGGGCTGGAAGCCCTGGACGGGGCAGCATGAAGATGGCAGGGGCGGTGCTGTTTTGCCTGCTTTCTCCTATTATTATGTGCGGCTGCGGACAGAATCTTACGGCCCTTCAAGGCCTCGTGCCCGGGTCCGGCACGGGCACGTCCTCTATGGAGGGAACCAGAGACAATACGCCAAGGGTTCTCATCCCCTCTGCCCCCGGTATCGACACCGAGGGAACGCAGGATCTGACACTGGATTTTTCCAATCTCGAGGATGGGTATTTTGCCGCCGCCTATTCCGGCGATTCTGCCAAGCTAAAGCTCCAGGTGACGACGCAGGATGGAATCACCTGCACCTATAATCTTCCGGCAGACGGTGAGCTGCAGTTTTTCCCCCTTTCGGATGGAAGCGGGGATTATGACATCGGTGTATACACGAATGTGGAGGGCACGGTCTACGCTGCTGAATATCAGACAACCGTATCCGCCGAGCTGGAGGACGACTACCTCCCTTTCCTGTACCCGAACCAATATGTGTGGTTTACGTCCGATTCTGAAGCGGTCGCTGCGGCCATGGATCTTGCCGCTCCGGCAGATACGGATCTGGATACCGTCTCGCTGATTTATAATTATGTTGTAAACACGCTGACCTACGACTGGGATGAGGCTGAGCAGGCACAAAGCAGCTACATTCCGGATGTGGACTCTGTCCTTTCCCGCCAGAAGGGAATCTGCCTGGATTATTCGGCGCTTATGGCCGCCATGCTGCGGTCGCAGCGAATCCCGACGCGCATGGAAATCGGCTATGCCGGCACCACCTACCACGCCTGGATCAGTACCTACATCGATGATATCGGCTGGATCAACGGCATCATTCAATTCGACGGCACCGACTGGTCCATGATGGACCCCACACTGGCCTCCGCCGAAGGATCCCGCACGGTGCAAAAATATATCTCCGATCCCAACTACTATCGCACCTGCTATCGCTATTAATCCCTGCCTGCCGCCATACCGGCCAAAGGAATCATTCATGATAAAGAAACGCGAAACGATCCAACACAGAAAACGCTCTCCCCGTCCGCTGAGTGCCGAACAGCTCTCACACATTTTCGAGCAGCTCTCGCTCCTTCTTAGCTCCGGCATCACACCGGAGGAGGGACTTTCCATCATGCTCCGCGATAAGGACAATGCGGATCTGGCGGACGCTCTGCAGAGTGTGAATACTCCGGTGCAGCAGGGATTTACACTGTCCGAAGCGATGAAGAAAAGCGAATATTACCCGTCCTATTCCGTACAGCTTCTCTCTATCGGAGAGCTTGCGGGCCGCTCGGACGAGGTATGCGCCATGCTTGCGGGCTTTTACGCCTCTGAGGATGCCCTGCACGCCTCTCTTCAGGACGCCTTCTACTATCCGATGATTATGACCGTGATGATGTTCGTCCTGATCATTGTCCTTTTGTCCCGTGTGCTGCCCATCTTTCAGCAGGTATTCCTGCAGCTGGGCGCTTCAGTCAGCGGTATCCCATCCTTTCTGATGGATATCAGCCAGCTCTTAAGCCGCTACTATGTATTCTTCATTCTTCTCTTTCTGGGATTGTCCGCCGCCTTTTTCTATGTGGAGCACTCTCCCAGGGGGAGCCGCGCCATTCGCACCATGATGCAAAAGGGCTCTTTGACCCGGGCTCTTTCCGAGGAAATCGCAATCAGCCGCTTTGCATTCGGCCTGCAGCTGATGCTCGCAAGCGGCGCATCTCCCTATGAATCGCTTTCCCTGTGCCGTCAGCTGGCAGATAACCCTTCAATAGAGAGGCGCATCGATCAATGCAGACAGGCATTGGAAAACGGCAGTATTCTCGCGGATGCACTGGCAGAGGCCGGTATTTTCTCCGGGTTCTACTCCAGCATGCTGCGCACGGCCTCTATGACCGGGAATCTGGATACCGTTATGGGACACATCGCAAGACATTACCACGAGGACAGCCAGCAGCGCATTGACGCCGCTCTCTCCCGCATTGAGCCCGCCATTATATCTGTTCTGGCGGTTATTGTCGGACTAATCCTTCTGTCCGTGATTCTTCCTCTTATGGGCATTATGTCCAGCATCGGGTGAACAGCATGCGGCACCGGTCTCGTACCAATTTCAGAATTGCAGTCTGTATGCTCCTGATGCTGTTGTGGGTGCTTCTGTTCACCGCCATGGCAAACAATCTGAGCGATCAGTCTACTTCGCAGCAGCAGGTCTCTCTGCAGCTGGCGATTGAGCATGCCATCACCAGCTGCTACGCATTGGAGGGAATGTATCCGCCCGACCTTCAATACATGAAGGATCATTACGGACTGATTTATGATGAGAGCTTATTCTACGTGGATTATCAGCCCATTGCCTCCAATATGCGTCCGGTGTTCTATGTTTTACAGATGACCAATTCGGTCAACGGTCATTCTGTCCTGAAAGGAGGCCAGCAATGATGCCTGAAGGCTCTGCTTTTTCCGTCGGATTTCCCCGGCGCAGCGCGCGCAATCATCATGCCTCCTCCATGCTGTTTTTATTATTGCTGTTCGCCTCCCTCGTCCTTACCGGGGAGCTTCTGATCTGTATGGGGACCGGTGTGTACGAGGAGGTCCTCTCCTCCATGAACGACAACAGCAATCTCCGGACCGCCAGCGCCTATATCCGCCAAAAACTCCGGCAAAACAGTGACCGAAACGCTCTTCGAGTGGATACGCTGGATGGATGCGATGCCATTGTCCTGCAGCAATACCTCGGTGATGACTTTTATGAAACCTATCTGTACTGCTACGACGGCGAGCTCCGGGAGCTGATGATCCGCCAGGGAACCGTTGATTCCTTTGCGGCCGACTCCGGCACTGCCATTGCCAGTATGGATGCTATGTCCATCGAAGAAATGGAGGAGGGCAATATCCTTCTGGCTGCAATGACCATCGACGGCACGACACAGGAGCTCGTTCTGGGCACAGGAGGCGTTTCAAATTATGGCAGGTAAAAAAGCATCCCTTCCCCATATATCGCAGGCCAATCTCCTTTTGTTCGAGCTGATTCTGGCAACTGTCTTTTTGTCACTCTCCTCTGTGGTGTGCATTCGGCTGTACTTAAAGGCACATACGCTCAGCTACCGCTCTGCCGACAGAACGCATGCCATCACCGAAGCGCAGAATGTCGCCGAGCTCTGGCTTTCCGGAGGAGAGCTTCCCGGCGAAATCTATTACGATGACGCCTGGAATGCAATGAACTTCAATTACTC
>CAVFRZ010000189.1:0-4829 GCA_963624875.1 Anaerovibrio sp. | reverse complement strand
GCGCCTTGGCCGCCTGCCAATTTCAATCGTGAATATGCCTGCAAGCAGTCAATTCGCGTTGAAATATGGCAGGTGCTAAACAGATATTCATTTTCATGACATGAAAGGAGGTGGTTTTAATGGAACGAGGATCATCGGACAATCCGGCCCCTGGGCGAAGTTGCAGGAAAACCACATATAATGGAGGAAGCATGTCATGGATTTTAGAGAAGACGAGGAGCAGCAGAACAAGGAGATTCTGATTGACCTTTTGGAATCCAAGCAGTATACGAGACTGCGTCAGGCGGCGGCCGAGATGCAGGCGGCAGATATTGCGGCGGTGATGGATGATCTGGAAGACGAGGATTCCCTGAAAATATTCCGCATCCTGCCCAAGAGCATGGCGGCGGATGTCTTTGCAAACCTGGAAATTGATGACCAGCAGTATATTATTTCATCCCTGTCGGACAAGGAAGCATCCAGCATTATCGATAATCTGATGGCGGATGACGCAACGGATCTTCTGGAGGAGATGCCGGCCAATGTTGTAAAGAAAATTCTTGCAAATGCCAGACCGGATACCCGGGCAGATATTAACCATCTGCTGCGTTATCCGGAGGACTCTGCAGGCTCTGTCATGACGGTGGAGTATGTGGATCTTCGGGAGGATATGACCGTGGAGGATGCCATTGAACGCATCCGGACCATCGGGCTGGACTCGGAGACGGTCAATATCTGCTATGTACTGGACAAGGAGAGAGTTCTTGTCGGAACGGTAGCACTTCGATATCTTCTGATTCACAAGCCGGAGGAAATCATCGGGGAGATCATGAATGAGAATGTCATTTCCATTGGAACCCTGGTCGATCAGGAGGAAGTGGCAGATATCTTCCAGAAGTATGATTTCACGGCTATGCCGGTGGTGGACAATGAAAACCGCCTGGTCGGCATTATTACCATTGATGACGTAATGGACATCATGGAAGAGGAGGCAACCGAGGATATTGAGAAGATGGCAGCTATGGTGCCGTCGGACAAAACCTATTTTAAAACAACCATATGGGAAACCTATAAGAACCGCATGCCCTGGCTTTTGATCCTGATGGTATCGGCGACGTTTACCGGGGCAATTATTACGGGATATGAGAGCGCACTGTCCGCGTATGTTGTTCTCACGGCGTATATTCCGATGCTGATGGATACAGGCGGAAATGCCGGATCGCAGGCTTCTGTCTCGATCATTCGCGGATTGTCTCTGGATGAAGTGGAATTTGCGGATCTTCCGAGAGTTTTATGGAAGGAGCTGCGCGTCGCATTCATGTGCGGTCTGACGCTTTCTGCTGCAAACTTTGTAAAGCTCCTTCTGCTGGATCGCCTGCAGGTTACAGTGGCACTTGTGGTATGCCTGACGCTGGTGGTTGTTGTTGTCTTTGCAAAGGCAATCGGATGCTGTCTGCCTCTGGCGGCAGCCAAGATTCATTTGGATCCGGCAGTGATGGCATCTCCTCTGATCACAACCATTGTGGATGCAGTGTCACTGCTGACGTATTTCCAGATTGCGACGCATTTGTTGCACCTGGGGTAATAAAGATAAAAGGAGCAGGTGAGTTGATCTCACCTGCTCCTTTTTTGAAAGCATTTCCAGCCAACTGCATTGGAAATTTGCGATGGCATATCCTCGATGGAGTCGAATGGGCTCTGAACAATTGTCTTTATTTGTTGGCAAAGCCTGCACGCTTGCGAAGTCTCGGATCCAGAATCTTCTTGCGAAGCCGGAGATGGGACGGCGTTACCTCCAGAAGCTCATCAGTGTCAACGTACTCAATGGCCTGCTCCAGACTCATGATCTTCGGCGGTACCAGGCGAAGAGCCTCGTCGCTGGAAGAGGTGCGTGTGTTGGTCAGATGCTTGGTTTTGCAGACATTGACCTCAATGTCCTCGGATTTGCCGGATTCTCCGATGATCATACCGGAGTAAACATCCTCGCCGGCGCCGATGAATAAAACGCCGCGCTCCTGCGCGTTGAACAAACCGTAAGTAACAGCCTGGCCGCTCTCAAAGGCAATGAGAGATCCCTGCTTGCGGTAGGTGATGTCTCCCTTATAGGGCTCGTAGCCGGCGAAAATTGTGTTCATGATGCCGTTTCCCTTGGTGTCGGTCATGAACTGGCCGCGATAGCCGATCAGTCCGCGGGAAGGAATCTTGAACTCAAGGCGTGTGTAGCCGCCGTTGGCCTGCCCCATGGAGAGAAGCTCGCCCTTGCGCTGGCCCAGAACCTGGATGACATTTCCGGAGAACTCATCCGGAACATCGATAATGCACTGCTCCATGGGCTCAAGGCGCTTGCCGTTCTCATCCTGCTGGTAGATAACCTCTGCCTTGGAAACAGCGAATTCATATCCTTCACGCCGCATGGTTTCAATGAGAACAGACAAATGAAGTTCGCCGCGTCCGGAAACCTTGAAGGAATCAGTGGCATCCGTATCCTCAACGCGCAGCGAAACATCGGTATTAAGCTCCCTGTACAGGCGGTCACGAATGTGGCGGGAGGTGATGTACTTGCCGTCCTTTCCGGCCAGCGGAGAATCGTTGACATTGAAGGTCATGGAAATCGTGGGATCCTCGATCTTCGGGAAGGGGATCGGATCTACGTGCTCCGGTCCGCAGAGCGTATCTCCAATGTGCATCTGCTCAATGCCGGAGATGGCAACGATGGAGCCCATGTTCGCTTCCTGCACCGGAACCTTCTGCAGTCCCTCGAACTCATACAGAGTATTGACACGGCATTTTACGCGCTTGTCGGGATCGTGATGATTGACCAGAACGACATCCTGTCCTACACGAATGGAGCCGTTGGAAACCTTGCCGACACCGATGCGGCCGACGTAGTCATTATAATCAATGGTAGAGATCAGCACCTGCGTGGGAGCTTCCGCATCTCCCTCCGGGGCGGGGATGTGCTCAATGATGGTCTCGAACAGCGGCTTCATCGAAACGCCGGGGCTGCCAAGGTCCAGTGTTGCAATGCCGGACTTGGCGGAGGCGAATACGAAAGGACAGTCGAGTTGCTCGTCATTGGCACCCAGATCCAGAAGAAGCTCCAGAACCTCATCAATGACCTGCGTAGGACGGGCTCCGGGACGATCAATCTTGTTGATGCAGACGATAACGGAAAGGCCAAGAGCCATTGCCTTGGAAAGAACAAAGCGCGTCTGCGGCATGGGTCCCTCAAACGCATCTACGACCAGGATGACGCCGTCCACCATCTTAAGGACACGCTCCACCTCGCCGCCGAAGTCCGCATGTCCGGGAGTGTCGAGAATATTGATCTTGACACCGTTGTAATTGACAGCTGTATTCTTGCTGGTGATGGTGATGCCTCGCTCCCTTTCAATGGCACCGGAATCCATGACACGCTCTGCTACGGCCTGGTTTTCGCGGAACACTCCGCTCTGGCGCAGAAGGCCGTCAACAAGGGTGGTCTTGCCGTGGTCAACGTGCGCAATGATAGCAACGTTCCGGACGTCTTCTCTCTTTTGACTCATATAAATCTCCACACTTACCTATTATATATGCAAAAACGAATTCAAACCGTCCGATTATATCATTCTGAGAATGCGTATGCAACTCAATTGATGAAGACTGGGCGGTATGGTATGATGATGGCGTTACGATGCAGATGCCGGACAAACGCCGGACCGCCGCAGGCTGGTTGATCAAAAGCGATGTACCGGTGGCCGGAACGTAACATATGGTAATCGATGGATTGACAGCAATAAGCAGGCACTGGATTTTCGTGCCCACAGGAGTAGAAACGGGAGGCGTCATGAGCAGGATCATCCTTAAGTTGAGCGGAGAAGCGCTGGCAGGAGAGAAAAAAACCGGTTTTGATCTGGAGGTAGTGGAAAGAGTAGCGGCGCAGGTAAAGAAGCTGGTGGATGACGGAAATGATGTTGGCGTTGTCATCGGCGGCGGCAACTTCTGGAGAGGCAGAACCGGCACAGAGATTGACCGCGTAAAGTCGGATCAGATCGGCATGCTGGCAACCATTATGAACTGCATTTATGTGTCAGAGGTTTTCCGGGGAGCGGGGCTTATGACAAGTGTTCTTACTCCTTTTGAAGTCAGCGGCATGACCAAGCTGTTTTCAAAGGATCGGGCGAACAAATATTTTGCCAGACATATGGTGGTGTTCTTCGCCGGCGGAACGGGGCATCCTTTTTTTTCAACGGATACCGGCGTTGTGCTGCGTGCCATTGAGGTGGATGCGGACTGCATTCTGATGGCGAAGAATGTCGACGGCGTGTATGACGCAGACCCTGCCAAGCATCCGGAGGCGAAAAGGTACGATATCCTGCCGATCCAGGAGATCATCGACCACAATCTGCAGGTTATTGATATGACAGCGTCCATTCTCGCAAGGGACAACCACATGCCGCTTCGCATTTTTGACCTGAATGAGACGGACAGCATCATTCACGCAGCATCGGGAAGCTTCAACGGAACCACGGTAACGGTGGATTGAGAATTAACATAAAAATGACACAAACGCAGTGTTAAAAGAGGAAGGAATCGTATCATGAGTGACGCAAGAATTAATGTCTATGAAGACAAAATGAAAAAGGCTATTGATTTCCTGGAGTCGGATCTTCAGACCGTCCGCGCCGGCCGTGCAAACCCGCATATTCTCGATCACATTCGTGTCGATTATTACGGCGCACCCACACCGCTTCAGCAGGTTGCCAACGTATCGGTTCCGGAGGCCAGAATTATTCAGATTCAGCCGTGGGACAAGGGATTAATCAAGGATATTTGCCGCGCTATTCAGATGGCTGACATCGGCATTAATC
>CAVFRZ010000188.1:0-4832 GCA_963624875.1 Anaerovibrio sp. | reverse complement strand
GAGCAAAAGGAAAGCTGCGCAGCAGCGATTTTGCGAATGGGCTCTGAATAGTTACCTGTAATAGGCAAAAGGCACCATAGGGAGGAAACATGAGTCAGAACAACGTGCAGGGCAGAATCAACAGTATTGAGACCTTTGGCGCGGTGGACGGACCGGGCGTCCGCTACATCGTATTCCTGCAGGGATGTCGCATGCGCTGCAAGTACTGTCACAACCCGGAAACCTGGGGAGACACCTGTGAGGGTGTATACACGGAAACTGCCAGGGAGACGTTTGCAAAGGCGTGGCGGTATCATAATTACTGGAAAAACGGCGGCGGCATTACCGTCAGTGGCGGAGAGTCGATGCTGCAGATGGAATATGTGGCAGAGCTCTTCCGGCTGGCAAAGGAAAAGAACGTACACACCGCCCTGGATACATCCGGGCAGCCTTTTTCGGAAGATCCCATGGTATTGGAGAAGTTTGACCGCCTGATGCAGGTGACGGACCTGTTTATTTTGGACATCAAGCAGATTGATCGGAAAAAACACAAGGAACTGACTGGGTGGGTCAATGATAACATTCTGGATCTGGCCATTTATCTGGCGGTTCATCGCAAGAAAATGTGGATCCGCCACGTGCTGGTACCGGGGATTACAACGGATGAGGAGGATCTCAAGAGGCTCCGGAGCTTCATTGATCACCTGCGTGAAATCGATCCGGACTGCGTGGACCGGGTGGAGGTTCTGCCGTACCATACGATGGGCATTGCCAAGTATGAGAAGCTCGGCATCGTCTATCCGCTGGAGGGCATCGATCCTCCGACGAAGGAACAGATTCAGATGGCAGAGCAAATACTGGTGCATTGAATACCAAAAAGCCGGCGCTGGAGGGCGTCGGCTTTTTGGCGAATAAAAGAAAATAGAGAATATGTATAGTAAGCGGTTCCGCGGAGAACCGCGAACTACCAAACGTAAAAGCGGCCGGGAATTATTCTCCCGATGCGCCGTAGTTGGAAAGCACGCGGGCGGAGGGATCGTTGACGTTGCAGCCCTCCCAGCTCTTGTTCGGCATCCAGAAATCCGGAATCATCTGGCTCTGGCCCGGATAGTACTTCTCAAAGAGCTCACGGTACAGAAGCGACTCCTTGGTAAAGGGAGCAGCATGGGTGTACTTCTGCCGCTTCTCCTCAAATTCCTCATCGGTATACAGAGATTCTGCGTACTCGATCAGGTCGTTCCGGAGGGAATGACCGACGGCATCCGAGAAAGCAGCCTTTTCGCGCATCAGGATCGATTCGGGAATCAGCTGATCCTCCTCAAAGGCGTGACGGACAAGGTATTTGCCGATGCCGTACTTGTTCAGCTTCTTCTCCGGATCGATGTGCATGACGTAATCTACGAAATCAATATCGCCGAAAGGAACGCGAGCCTCCAGAGAGTTCACTGAAATGCAGCGGTCCGCACGGAGAACGTCGTAGACGTTGATCTCGCGAATACGCTTTTCGGCCTCCTTCTGGAAGGCGTCTGCACTGGGAGCAAAATCTGTATATTTGTAACCGAACAGCTCATCTGAAATCTCGCCGGTTAAAACGACGCGGATATCCGTGTTCTCGTGAATCCACTTGCAGACAAGGTACATGCCGATGGAAGCACGAATGGTCGTAATGTCAAAGGTTCCAAGGGCGGCGACAACCGGCTCCAGCGCGCCGATGACATCATCTCTTGTAATGATCACTTCGTGATGGTTGGAGTGGATGTATTCGGCTACCTGTCTTGCATACTTTAAGTCAATGGCGTCGATATCCATACCAATGGAGAAGGTCTCCAGAGGCTTGTCCATCAGCTTGGCCGCTGCGCCGCAGACAAGAGAGGAATCCAGACCGCCGGAGAGAAGATACCCGACCGGTGCATCCGCATCCAGGCGCTTTTCAATGCCGCGCATTAGCTTGTCATGAATGTTCCTGGAAATGGTCTCCAGATCATCGTCGTTGTAGTAATCAACGGCCGTCAGATCGCGATAGGTATGGAACGTTCCATCCTTGTAATAGCAGCCGGGAGGGAACGGCAGAATCTTGTCGCACAGCTCCGTCAGGTTCTTCGGCTCAGAAGCAAAGAGAATGACGCCGTCCCTGTCATAGCCGTAGTAAAGAGGACGGATGCCGATCGGATCCCGGGCAGCAATGTACTCTTTGGTCTTCGCATCATAAATAATAAGAGCGTACTCCGCGTCCAGGAGACGGAACATATCAACGCCGTACTCCTCATACAGAGGGAGCAGGATCTCGCAGTCGCTTTCCGATACAAAGCTGTAGCCGCGGCTCTTCAGATATTCCTTCATCGGGCGGAAGCCGTAAATCTCGCCGTTGCAGACAACGTAGCTGCCATCCCGTTCAAACGGCTGCATGCCCTCCGGCGTCAGGCCCATGATGGACAGCCGGTTAAAGCCCAGAAATCCGCATCCGGTATCCACCAGCCGGGAATCATCCGGACCTCTTGTAATCGTCTTGGAAAGTGCAAGAGCGGCATCATCTCTCCGCGCGGATGCGCCGCAGTAACCCAGAATTGAGCACATAACATATTCTCCTTATCCGTTGATTGTTTTCACAACAAAAGAAGCGGCAAAGAGCTCGCTCTTACCAACTGGATCCTCCGCAAATATGCGAAAGGAACTGAAGTTACAGGTAAGAAGCCGACCTCTTTGCCGCTTCTTTCTTAATACGTGGCATTATTGCGCTGCAGGACCTGATTGTCAAGGGGGAGAATTCTATCCAACACATTCCGCGGCGGCCCCTGCTATTTTGTCCAGAACTGCCGAAATTGCTTCTCAACTGTATTAGTGTATACAAAATGCCTTGACAGCGTTTTTTCAATATGATAAACCTACGGACAGACAAGCAAAGGCGCTTTGAGAACAGGATAACTGTATCTCAAGGCGCCTTTTTGCAATTGTCAGTCAGTATTGCAGTGATAAAGGAGGAGTAGAGATTATGGAAACAATCGTATCGGTTCCTGAGATCTATGGAAGCCTGGTATTCGGCGACCGGGTCATGAAGGAGCGCCTGCCGAAGGATGTTTACAAGGCAGTGCACAAGAGCATTAAGAGCGGAAGCCATCTGGAGCTGGAGACCGCGAACACGGTTGCAGCTGTTATGAAGAACTGGGCACTCGAGCACGGCGCGACCCACTTCACACACTGGTTCCAGCCGCTGACCGGCCTGACCGCAGAGAAGCACGACAGCTTCATCTCTCCTACGTCAGACGGAAAGGTGATCATGGAGTTCTCCGGCAAGGAGCTGGTAAAGGGCGAGCCTGACGCTTCCTCCTTCCCCTCCGGCGGACTTCGCGCAACGTTCGAAGCCAGAGGCTATACCGCATGGGATCCGTCCTCACCGGCATTCATTAAGGATGGAACACTGTACATTCCGACTGCATTCTGCTCCTACGGCGGAGAGGCACTGGACAAGAAGACTCCTCTTCTTCGTTCCATGGAGGCTCTTTCCAAGCAGGCAGTGAAGGTTCTTCACCTTCTCGGAAATGAGGCAGTTACCCGCGTAGATACCACCGTTGGATCCGAGCAGGAATATTTCCTGATTGACAAGGATATGTATCTCAAGAGAAAGGATCTTCTCCTTACCGGCCGCACACTTCTGGGCGCACCGGCTCCCAAGGGACAGGAGATGGAGGATCATTACTTTGGCGTTCTGAAGCCGAAGGTATCCGAGTATATGCACGATCTGGATCAGGAGCTTTGGAAGGTCGGCGTTCCGGCTAAGACCAAGCACAACGAGGTTGCTCCCAGCCAGCACGAGCTTGCTCCGGTATTCGAGACAGCAAACGTTGCCGTTGACCACAACCAGCTGACCATGGAGATGATGAAGAAGGTTGCGGACAAGCACAACTACGCATGCCTTCTGCATGAGAAGCCGTTCGACGGTGTCAACGGCTCCGGTAAGCACAACAACTGGTCCATCGTAACCGATACCGGCGAGAACCTTCTGGATCCGGGCAAAACACCGGCAGAGAACGTCCAGTTCCTGGTATTCCTTCTGGCTACGATTGCCGCAGTGGACGAGTACGCAGATCTGATGCGTGTCAGCGTTGCAACAGCAGGAAATGATCACCGTCTCGGCGCCAATGAGGCACCGCCGGCTGTCATCTCTGTTTTCGTCGGCGATGAGCTGGAGGCAGTCTTAAAGTCCATCGAGGAGGGCACAGCCTTCGAGGGACAGGGCAAGAGCATCATGAACCTGGGCGCTTCGGTACTGGCTGATATCACCAAGGATACAACCGACCGCAACAGAACATCACCCTTCGCATTCACCGGCAACAAGTTCGAGTTCCGTATGCCCGGCTCTGCACTTTCCGTTGCAAACCCGAACATCGTGCTGAACACAGCCGTTGCAGATAAGCTCGAGGAGATCTACGAGGCTCTCAAGGATGTCAAGAAGGAGGATCTGGACGCTGAGGTACAGAAGCTCCTGAAGAAGCTCCTGGCTGAGCACAAGAGAGTTATTTTCAACGGAAACGGTTATACCGATGAGTGGATTGAGGAGGCAGCAAAGAGAGGTCTGGATAACCTGAAGTCTCTTCCGGATGCAATGCCCAGACTCATTACAGAGAAATCGGTTGCACTGTTCACCAAGCACAGTGTATTCTCAAAGGAAGAGCTGCAGTCTCGCTATGAGATCTTCCTGGAGAACTATTCCAAGACCATCCACATCGAGTCTCTGACGCTGCAGGAGATGGTTCGCAAGGACTTCACCAGCGGACTTGTCAGCTACATGAAGGATGTTACCAACGAGGCACTGAAGAAGAAGCAGCTTCTCCCGAACCTTAAGTGCACCTATGAGG
>CAVFRZ010000187.1:0-4876 GCA_963624875.1 Anaerovibrio sp. | reverse complement strand
TCAAGGAAGCGAAGGCGTAGCAGCGATTTTGCGAATGGGCTCTGAATAGTTACCGATTTACCAATTCAGAGCCATTTGCAAAGGTTACACATGCAGGAGGAACAGATGCAGTACTATATGCCGGTAAAGGTTTATGAGGAAGAAAACTGTGTACAAAACCGCAGCAGTGAGCTGTGCGCCGCCGGAAGCAGGGCACTTCTGGTGACAGGCAGGAATTCAGCGAGAGCAAACGGCTCGCTGAAGGATGTGACCGATGTGCTGGAGAAGGGCGGTGTCACGTACGTGCTGTTCGATGAGGTGGAAGAGAACCCTTCGATCGAGACGGTTATGAAGGCAAGAGCGCTTGGACTGCAGGAGGGAGCGGATTTTGTCATCGGAATCGGCGGCGGGTCGCCCCTGGATGCAGCGAAGGCGGCGGCACTTTTGCTGGCACATCCCGCAGAGAGTGCCGATTACCTGTATGATACAGAAAAGGCAGGCAAAACAGGGGAAACGGCGCACCTGCCATTGATTCTGATCCCGACTACCTGCGGCACCGGATCTGAAGTGACCGGAGTGAGCGTTCTGACCATCCATGCCAGGAAAACAAAGAGCTCCCTTCCGCACAAGATCTTCGCAGATCTGGCCCTGATCGACGGTAAATATCTTGCGGCCGCACCGGCGCATATTATTCGGAACACGGCGGTGGATGCGCTGGGACATCTTCTGGAAAGCTATTACAATTCATCGGCGACGCCTTACAGCAGAATGTGTGCCGATGCCGGGCTTTTGGCATGGAGCAAGATTCGTCGCTCGCTGTTGGAGCTGGACGAGCGAACACTGACCAAGGAAGAGTGCACGCAGCTTATGCGTGCGTCGTGTTTGGCAGGAATGGCCATTGCGCAGACGGGGACCTCCCTTCCGCATGCCTTGTCCTATGCGCTGACCTATGATCTGCATTTGCCGCATGGGGTGGCCGTCGGTCTGTTCGAAGCAGGGTATCTTCGTGCACTTCCGAAGGAGGAGCAGCTGATAGCTCTTAACATGGCGGGTTTTGTCTCAATTGAGGAATGGGAGGAGTTCTTCCACATTGTCTGCGGAGAGGTTCTGATTCCGAAGGAGGAGCTGCAGCACACGATCGACGTGGTGTCGTCCAATCCGGCAAAGCTTGCCAAGGCTCCCTTTGAATGCACGAGGGAGGTGCTGGAACGGATCGCTCTGGGGAAAGGCTGAACGGCTGCAAATTAGCATTTTAAAGCGGAAACAAAAGCGGTCACAGCAGGTGGAGAATGCTATGGAACGATATGAGATCGCGGTGATCGGTACAGGGCCGGCAGGCCTGGAGGCTGCAATCACCGCCAGAATACGTAATAAGAAAACGATTCTGTTTGGCAGCAGGGAGCTTACTGCGAAGGTGCAAAAGGCACATACCATACAGAATTATCTCGGATTTCCCGCTGTCAGCGGAACAGATCTTGCTGCGGCGTTTCAAAGGCACCTCGATGCCATGAATATCACGGTGACAGAGGATACCATACACCTGGCCTTTGCGGCAGGCGAGTATTTTATGCTGCAGGGAAATGGTACAGAGTACGAAGCCGATACTGTCATTCTGGCGACCGGCGTGAATAAGGGCAGGCCTTACCCCGGTGAGGAAGAGTTCCTCGGCAGAGGCGTGAGCTACTGCGCAACCTGTGATGCAATGCTGTACAGGGGGAAGACCGTAGCGGTGATCGGATTTTCCAAAAAGGAAGAAAAGGAAGCGGATTTTCTGGCGGAGGTGGCCGGCAAGGTATACTATTTTCCAATGTACCAGGACGAGGTACAGGTGCGGGATGATGTTGAAGTGATAAACGAGATGCCCTCTGCCGTCGAAGGTGCGATGAAGGTAAGTACGCTGGTAACCGATCACAACACGTATCCGGTGGACGGCGTCTTCATTCTTCGGGAGAGCGTCTCGCCGTCGCAGCTGGTGCCGGGACTTGCGCTGGAGGACAATCACATAAAGACTGATCGTCAGATGCGGACCAATATTCCGGGATGCTTTGCCTGCGGCGATGCGACAGGCCTGCCGTATCAGTACATCAAGGCAGCAGGAGAGGGCAACGTTGCCGCGCTTTCTGCCGTGAGCTATCTCGCAGGCCGCCGATGATCAGTGAAACCGTAAAACTTTCTGTGCCACTTTCCGGATTTTGTGCTAGACTATCCTACGGCTTAGGAACTGCGTAGGATCGAATCTACCGAAAGGAAGCGTTTATGGTAGCATTTACCATTCACAACATAGGGCCCTTCATGTCGAAGCTGTTTTCTACAGATTGCTTCGATTCCTTTTTACTTGAAGAGGCTGTGATTCGAATGGCAGTGACCTATACCGTTGACGGACATTTGAATACCGACTTTGGTCACAGCGATGCAACGGATGGCGAGAGCGATCCGGAGCATCGCTTTTTCATGTTTGAGACCTGGAGCAAGGCCCGCCTGATCTGCCGGGAAATGATTAAAGGCAGACAGGCGCCGTCGTCTTTGCGGCTGACCCTCCGGCTGAAGCCTGATCAGATGCGCCGTATACTGGAGAAAGCGCCGGATTTACAGCCCGGGACGCTGGAAGCAGTTTCTGCCTTTGCCCTCAATATCCGTCTGGATGCAGGCAGGCTGAGCCTGGTTACAGGCATAGCCTCGAACACGTTCTTAATGGACAAGAGCCCCGACCGCGTCTGGGATCAGACCATGGAGCGTTTCCTGGCATCGAGAGGATTTGATTTCGTCAGGGAGTAGAGCAGAACTGCTGTTGCTATCCTTCCGATTGGAAGGCTGTTTGGAGGCAATTATGACAACAAAGAAACGTGACCTGCTGACACCACTGGATTTTTCTGTGGAGGAGCTGGACCGGATGTTTGACCTTGCGGATGATATTCGGCTCCACCCGGATAAATATGCGCATGCCTGCGAAGGACGCAAGATGGCAACGTGCTTCTATGAGCCGTCCACCAGAACGCGCCTGTCCCATGAGACGGCCATGCTGAATCTCGGCGGCTCCACCATGGGATTTGCGGATGCGGATTCTTCCTCCGCAACCAAGGGGGAAACGGTTGCAGATACTGCAAGAGTCATTTCCTGCTTTGCAGATATTATGGTGATTCGTCACCCCAAGGAGGGCGCAGCAACGGTGGCAGCACATTATGCTTCCATCCCGGTCATCAATGCCGGCGACGGCGGTCATCAGCATCCAACCCAGACGTTGACGGATCTTCTGACCATTCGGAATCTGCAGGGCCGTCTGGATAATTTTACCATCGGCCTTTGCGGTGATTTGAAATTCGGCCACACTGTGCACTCACTGATCAACGCGCTGGTTCGGTATCCCGGGGTTCGGTTTATCTTTATTTCTCCCAAGGAGCTGCGGGTGCCGGATTATATCATCGAGCTGCTGGACGCCAAGGGAATCCCGTATGAAGAATGCATCAAAATAGAGGATGCCATCCAGAGACTGGATATCCTTTACATGACCCGCATCCAGAAGGAGAGATTCTTTAACGAAGAGGATTATGTTCGTCTCCGGGATTTCTATATTCTGGATCGTGAGAAGCTCGACCTGGCCAAGAAAAACTGCTACGTGCTGCATCCGCTGCCGCGTGTCAACGAGATTGCGGTGGATGTAGACGATGATCCGCGGGCAGCGTATTTTAAGCAGGTGCAGTTCGGCGTTTATGTCCGCATGGCGGCGATACTCACGCTGCTGGGCATCGAGGTGTAACGGCATGGCTTTGGGCCTTGCGAGGACATCAGAGCTTTGCATGCGTCTGAACAGCAACGCGGTTTGAGTTGAAAAGGGAGAAAAACGATGGCAAATGTAGCACATATGCTGACAATCGGCAAAATCGAAGAGGGCTTCGTTCTGGATCACATTCGTGCCGGAAGAGCCATGAAGATCTACCATTACCTGGGACTGGACAAGCTGGACTGCCCGGTCGCCATCATTAAAAATGCCAGGAGCGGCGAGCTGGGGAAGAAGGACATCCTGAAGGTGGAGTGCGACATTGAGTCACTGAACCTGGATGCACTTGCCTTCATTGACCGCAACATCACTGTCAACGTCATCAAGAACGGACAGATTATCGAAAAAAGAAGCCTAAAGCTTCCGAAGGAGCTGCGCGGTATTGTGCGCTGTGCGAACCCGCGCTGCATCTCCACCGTGGAACGCGGACTGCCGCACATTTTCTATCTGGCAGATGAAGTCAGCGGAACCTATCGATGCCGGTACTGCGATGAGAAATACGAAGAATCCGACAGTGAAAAATACAGGTAAGACGGCATGAATCCGATTGAGATGTTTTTGATACAGATGTCAGCGCTCCATATCACCTCCGGAGCGCTGCTGATTATTTACCTGACAGCAGTGAATGTAATTGCATTTCTGGCTATGGGCCGGGACAAGAAAAAGGCAAGAAGAGGCGAGTGGAGAACGCCGGAGGCGACGCTGTTTCTTCTTGCCATCATCGGCGGCAGCATTGGGAGCAACCTGGGAATGTTCGTATTTCACCATAAGAGGAGGAAGACGAAATTTCGCATCGGCATGCCGGCTATTCTGGTGGCGCAGCTTTTGCTGGTGCTGCTGATCGTCGTGATGACGGACGAGGTTGTGTTCCTGTGAGAAGTAAAATGGCGCACGGAACGCCATATGAGCAACAGGAATGCCGCGCAGCAGCGATTTTGAGAATGAGTTCTGAATCGTTGCCATGACATTAAAAAGACCTTCCGCAAATTTGCGGGAGGTCTTTTTTAGCTTTTTGGAAGATCGAATGTGGCTGGCCAGTGTTGCCGGAACCCTGTTCAACCGCCGATTTCAATCGTGAATTTGCCTGCAGGCAGTTATCTGTGCCTTACAGGAGATCCTGCC
>CAVFRZ010000186.1:0-4878 GCA_963624875.1 Anaerovibrio sp. | reverse complement strand
TGTATGGATCCTGGGTATAACGAGGCCAACCGGCATATTATTGAGAACAACGCAAGACTCCTGGGGATTCCGCTGACCTTTTTTGAAACAACAATTTTCGATACTGTGTATAAGGTGACATCGTCTCCGTGCTATCTGTGCGCGAGAATGCGACGCGGGCATTTGTATAAGAAGGCACAGGAGCTGGGCTGCAACAAAATTGCGCTGGGACATCACTATGACGACGTGATTGAGACGGCTCTCATGGGAATGCTGTACTCCGGTCAGTGGGCCGGCATGCTGCCGCGCCTTCGGAGTACGAATTTTGACGGAATGGAGCTGATCCGGCCGCTGTATTTTATCCGAGAGGATGATATCAAGGCGTGGCGTGACCGCAATCACCTGCATTTTATTCAATGTGCCTGCCACTTTACGGACACCTGTACGACCTGTGCGGCGGAGCCCGGGCAGGACAGCGGTTCCCGCACAGGACATAAGCGGATGGAGACCAAGCGCATCATTGCGGAGCTGAAGAAAACCAATCCGATGCTCGAATCCAATATTTTTCATGCCACGGAGAATGTCTGCGTGGACAAGCTTCTGGGGTATAAAAAGGACGGTGTGCATCACAGCTTTCTGGAAGGGTTTGAGTGATGCTCTGAATAGTTACCAAATCCGCAGGCTGATTTTGAGATATATTTTCTGCGCTGTGCATCTTTCTTTTTTGGACGTGGTAGTGTATGCTAGTAAAGCATTGCTTCGAGTACAACATCTTGTACTCATCCTTGGATCATATTACAAGATATTGCACATCTGATGTGATGTATTCGAAATAGTCAGTCGGAGGGAGAACAGCATGGCAGTAAGTGAGACATCAATGGTGAAGACAAACGTTATTAAGAGAAACGGGCAGGAGGTTGACTTCAATATTGCGAAGATTATCAACGCAATTCAGAAGGCAAACGCAGAGGTAAGCGGCATTTACCAGATGAACGAGTTCCAGATCAATGCGGTTGCAGACAACATTGCCAAGAAGGTGCAGAGTGCACCCCATGCTGTCAGCGTAGAGGACATTCAGGACATGGTCGAGACCGGCATCATGGAGATGCGGGGTTACGAGGTTGCACAGAAGTATGTCCGCTACCGCTACAAGAGAGAGATTTCCCGCAAGGCCAACACCACCGACAACGGCATTCTGGCATTGATTAACCAGCAGAATGAAGAGGTGAAGCAGGAGAACTCCAACAAGAATCCGGTGATCAATTCTACGCAGCGGGACTATATGGCAGGCGAGGTCTCCAAGGACCTGACCAAGCGCGTCCTTTTGCCGGAGGATATCGTCAAGGCGCACGAGGAAGGAATCATTCATTTCCACGACTCGGATTACTATGCGCAGAAGGAGCACAACTGCGATCTGATCAACCTTGAGGACATGCTGCAGAACGGCACGGTCATCAGCGAGACACTGATAGAGAAGCCCCACAGCTTCTTTACGGCCTGCAATGTTACGACGCAGATCGTAGCACAGGTTGCCTCCAACCAGTACGGCGGCCAGTCTTTTACGCTCTCGCATCTGGCACCCTTTGTGGATGTATCTCGCAGGAAGCTCACGCGCCAGGTATGCGAGGAGAGAAAGCTCACGGGCGAGCCGCTGGATGATGCCATCATCAGCAAGATTGTAGAGAACCGGCTCGGCGAGGAGATCCGTTCCGGCATTCAGACCATTCAGTATCAGCTGATTACGCTGATGACCTGTAACGGGCAGGCTCCGTTTGTGACTATGTTCATGTATCTGGAGGAGGTGCCGGAGGGACAGACACGGGATGACCTTGCCAGGATCATTCAGGAGGTTCTGCTCCAGAGAATGCAGGGAGTCAAGAATGAGAAGGGCGTATGGATCACACCGGCCTTCCCGAAGCTGATTTATGTGCTGGATGAGAATAATATTCATCCGGAGTCCCCGTATTACTATCTGACAGAGCTGGCGGCAAAGTGCACAGCCAAGCGCATGGTGCCGGACTACATCTCTGCCAAGAAGATGAAAGAGTATAAAAACGGCGATGTCTATCCGTGCATGGGCTGCCGGTCCTTCTTAACACCGGATACAGAAGGCTTAGGGCCGGAGGGACGGCACAAGTATTACGGGCGGTTTAACCAGGGGGTTGTGACCATCAACCTGGTGGACGTTGCCTGCTCCTCCTACGGAGATATGGAGGTGTTCTGGAAGATTTTCGATGAGCGGCTGGAACTGTGCCACCGGGCACTTCGCTGCCGGCATGAGCGGCTTCTGGGAACCGTCTCGGATGTTGCACCCATTCTGTGGCAGTATGGTGCGCTGGCGCGCCTGAAGAAGGGCGAGAAGATTGACCGTCTTCTGTACAACAATTACTCGACCATCAGCCTGGGCTACGCCGGCTTGTATGAGATGTGCATGCGAATGCTGGGCGTATCGCATACGGACCCGCAGGGGAAGGAGTTTGCCCTCAAGGTAATGCAGCATTTGAATGACAAGTGCTCGCAGTGGCGCAGGGAGGAGAACATCAGCTATTCGCTTTATGGTACGCCGATGGAATCCACAACCTATAAGTTTGCCAAGTGCCTGCAGAAGCGCTTCGGCATCATTAAGGATGTAACGGATCACAACTACATCACCAACAGCTACCATGTAAATGTCCGGGAGAATATCGATGCCTTCACGAAGCTTCGCTTCGAGGCTGACTTCCAGAGACTTTCTCCGGGCGGTGCCATCAGCTACATCGAGGTGCCGAACATGCAGAACAACATTCCGGCGGTACTCTCTGTGATGCAGTATATTTATGACAACATCATGTATGCTGAGCTGAACACGAAGTCGGATTACTGTGAGGTCTGCGGCTACGACGGTGAGATTAAGATCGTAGAGGATGAGAGCGGCAAGCTGGTATGGGAGTGCCCCAACTGCGGAAACCGTGATCAGGCGAAGATGAGTGTGGCGCGGAGAACCTGCGGCTATATTGGTACGCAGTTCTGGAACCAGGGACGCACGCAGGAGATTAAGGACCGGGTGCTGCATCTGTCGAATAAGACGTTTGAATAGAAATTGTAACGGAAAAGGAAGGGGATTTCCCCTTCCTGAAGAATGAAAGGTGGTGGTTTATTGAGATAAAAAGATATTAAAAAACATACCGATTGCTGTTTCAGCAACAATCAGTATGTTTCATTTGAATGTGCGTACACATTCCTTCGACAAGTCTGAGTATGGCACATTCTTTACGGAACAACAATCGGCATTTTAAACAAATGCCGATTGTTGAATGTAACGCTCTTATTTTTAGAATAGGAAGGGAGGTTAGCCATGCCCAGTAGAACCAGCGTTGGAATGCGGAGGGATCCGTTGTTTTTAAGGAATCAATACGCGAAATGCGGACGATATGGCATTCCGTTGGTGAGAAAACAGAAAGTTGATCTAACGAATTTATCATTGATATCCCATTCTGACACACGCACGAATGACAGCCCCCAAAATACAGATCGAGGGGTTCATTTCTTTACAGACGATTACCGTTTTGAAGGTATTTATCACAATCCGAAGCATTCACTAAAAAAGTTCTCACAATATGCATTTGTATTAACTCCAGATTATTCCACATACGCTGATATGGATCTGTGGCGGCAAATTGAAAGCGTTGCACACAGCAGATGGTGCGGCGCCTATTGGCAGGAGCAGGGATTAACTGTAATCCCTACTGTTACGTGGAGTACAGCATCCAGTTATAGTTTTTGTTTCGATGGTATTGAAAATGGATCGATCGTTGCTGTCGGAATGGTTGGCTGTAAGCGCGAAAAGCAAAATTTTCTGCGTGGTTACAACGCTATGGTGAAGAGAATTCAGCCTGATACAGTTATTTGCTTTGGAGATCCGTTTGCAGAGATGCAGGGGAATATCGTTACAGTTGATTATCGTGCTTCTCGAAAGGTGGTGCGATAGGATGGGAGGAAGAGGTACGTATTCCACGGGAAAGAATACAGCATTCACGTATGAATACGTTGATAAAATCAATGACGTAAAAGTACTGAAACCGATAGATAGTAAGAGATCCTATAAATTGCCAGAAGAATCGCATACGGCGGGAAACAGATATATTCTGTTGGACAGGGATGGCGTGTTCCATCAATATCGAGAATATGATCAGAATCATAAGGTTGTTTTAGAAATTGGATATCATCACGAGGCTGCGTTGGGAAACGGAGATGTACTTCATATTCATATCCATAAAACGCCGGGAGTCGAGGGACACAATGAGGCGGAAAAACGTCGGATTGGACCTGGAGATCCTTATTATGAAAAGTACAAAAAATTTTTTGTAGGGGTGAAGCTATGAAGGGGAATTCTGTCACTGAGTTTATTGATGATATCTTAACCGTAGGCGGTCCGGAGAAGGAATTTGTTTTCCGAAATAGATTTTACTTTCTTGAGACGGTATATAATGAAAAGGACGGAGAAATGGAACTGCGCATTGATGAGTACGATCGGTCGGATCCAATGAATGCATCGTTGGATAAGTATATAAGAACATATATTTTTGCTGGAAGGAATTACGAAGAATGCGTTTTGAAATTTGAAAATGCAAGAATTTTCTGTGGTTTATCAATTTATGAGGCAGAATCTGAAATTGAGGTGTTATTTGGGTAGCTACACAGGAAAACGAGATGAGTGCTGAGAGATACTGCACTGTCAAGCAAAAATGAAAATGTCTCGAAATAGTTAAAACATAGGCCCCGGGGTTCCGGGACTTTTTGTGTCTTTTGAATGTCGGATTCTTCTTGTGGGTGATTAATATATTGACCGTATGAACCGACATCTCATGCATTGGCAGGCGGGCAGGCGACACAGGGGGCCGAGGCGGACCCTGTGTCGCC
>CAVFRZ010000185.1:0-4921 GCA_963624875.1 Anaerovibrio sp. | reverse complement strand
CGGCTCTCTTGGCATCAAGCGCTTTGATCCGGCACACTACAATACCAATGTCAGCTGGCCGGTTGCGGCGGCAAGAACCGGGAAACTGACAAGCTATATTGTTTCCAACTCGGATTTTGAGGACAGCGTATTCCGGGAGACCTTCTGGCAGACAACACCGATTCTAAGGCTTGGACATGCGAGAAACGATATTTTCTTTGAACAGTCGGAGAACACGCGGGCGTATCTTCGCCGCGCATTCTGCAAGGCGCACGGACTGGCAGAGGATACGAAGTTTGCCCTGTATGCGCCGACCTTCCGGGATGATCATAATTTTGCTGTGTATGATCTGGATGCGCAGCAGACAGTGCGTGCACTGGAAAAACGCTTCGGCGGTGACTGGAAGCTCCTTCTTCGGTATCATGACAATGATAAAAAGAACGAGGACAAAAAGAACACGGTACAATCAAGCGATGTCATTGATGTGACGAAATATCCGGACATGCAGTCGCTTTTGGCATTTACGGACTGCGGCATAACGGATTACTCCTCCTGGATTTACGATTATGTGCTTATGCGCAAGCCTGGGTTCCTGTTTGCTATGGACCGCGCCAAATATGACAACGAGCGCGGCTTCTACTTTAAGCTGGAGGATACGCCGTATCCGGTTTCTACGGATTCCGATGAGCTCGAGGAGAGCATCCTTGGCTTTGATGGGGAGCTGTTCCAGAAGCGCGTGACGCAGTTCCTTTCGGACAAGGGCTGCATGGATGATGGAAATGCGTCCGTGCGCATCGCAGACCAGGTGCTGGAGTGGATGTAACTATCTGGAACGCTGCATGTACTAGGACGCGGTATGCGAAATGCGGCAATGGAGTGCAAATGAAGCATTCTTCACGAAATGTGACAATTGAATATCTGCGGTTTTTATTTGCAGGTATTGTGGTTCTTCATCACTCCAGGTACATATTGGGAGATGATCACTGCTGGCTTCTCGGCGGCTCGTTGGCCGTCGAGTTTTTCTTGTTTGTATCCGGGTACCTCCTTTTAGTTTCCGCAGAGAAAAGGGAGACGGAGGAAAGGACGGCTCTGGGACAGGAGACGCTGCACTTTATTTTGCATAAGCTCCGGGGGTTTTATCCGGAGTTTTTTATTGCATGGCTGATTGGCTTTGGCTTTGTCGGAGCAGTGCGTCACAGGACGCTGCCGCAGCTATGGACGGCCTTTCTGGAGGATTTCTGGGAGCTTACGCTGGTTAAAATGAGCGGTCTGTTCCAGAACGGCGTAGACGGAGCTATGTGGTATCTGTCGGCCATGCTCCTTGCGATGGCGATTCTGTATCCGCTCCTTCGTCGCTGGCAGGATATGATGACGCACCTTGTGTGTCCGCTGCTGGCACTGTTTCTGTATGGGGTTCTATGCAGAACGGAGGGACATCCGAGAGACCCGGTGGTCTGGCTTGGCTTTTTCTACAAGGGTTTCGTACGAACTGCTGCAGGGCTGTGTGTCGGCGTTGTCATCCGCATGGCGGTGAGACGTCTGCAGAAGGCGATGCCCCTTGGATTAACTGCCGCAGGAAATGCTCTTGCCGGTATTTTTCAGGTCGGAACGATCTTTCTGTGCATTCGGTATATGGCACTTCGGAGACCTTCAAGGTATGATTACTTCTATATGTTTCTTTTGATGCTGCTGGTCCTTTTGACCTTTGCGGAGATAGGGATCCGGCTGAAGGGCAGTATCGGAATCTTTCTGGGACGTTGGAGCCTGCCGCTGTATCTGGGGCATCTGTATTTTGCCCAGCATATCAATGAGATTCCAACCTTAGCAGACAGGAGCGGCGGTGTGCGGATGGCTGTGTATCTTATGCTGTCTGCAGGCAACAGCCTGGCGATCATGTTGCTGGCCGGATTTTGGAGAAGCCGCAAGGCAGCAGTGAAGGGATTCTTTAAACGCATAATGGTGAAAAGCTGATATGTTAACGACGGTAAAAAAGTACCAGTTCATGTTTGAGGAGCTGGTTAAACGTGATTTTAAACAGAAATACAAAAGGAGCATTCTGGGAATGGCCTGGTCCATCCTGTCTCCTTTGCTCACGCTCCTGGTGATGGATGTTATCTTTTCAAATTTCTTCAGCAAGAGCATCCCGCATTACACAACGTACCTTTTCACGGGAACAATCGTGCTGTCCTACTACAAGGAATCCACGAAGAACGGCATGCAGTCCCTGATGAGCAACGCCAAGATCTTCACGAAAATCAATGTGCCGAAGTACCTGTTCCTGTTGTCCAAGAATGTGTCGGCACTGGTCAATTTCGGACTGACGCTTCTGGTGTATCTGGCGTTTTGCGTGTTGGATCATATTCAGTTCCGGCCGACAATGCTGCTGATGATCTTCCCGATTATGTGCCTGATGATTATGGACATCGGCATTGGGGCGATTCTGTCAGCGCTGTTCGTATTCTTCCGGGACATTCAGTACCTTTATGAAGTGTTCCTGACGCTGATCACGTATATGTCTGCTGTGTTCTATTCCGTGGATAATCTTCCTGCGCACTTACAGCAGCTCCTGTATCTGAATCCGGTCTATGTTTACATCAAGTACATACGACTGGTAGTGATCGACGGAATTGTACCTTCCCTTGCGTATCATGGGCTGTGCGTGTTCTATGCCGCCTTTTACCTCGGCATCGGCATGCTGATTTACAAGAAATGTAATCATTCGTTTTTATACTACCTGTAACTATTCAGAGCCAAGCAAAAGGAAAGCTGCGTAGCAGCGATTTTGCGAATGGGCTCTGAATAGTTAGAACTATGAAACCCAGGAATTTAACACTATGGCAGATATCGCAATTCAATGTGACAACGTCAGCATCCGTTACATAACGGGCGACTTCAAATCCATCGGACTCAAGGAGTTTGTGATCCGCAAGCTCACCGGCAATTATAAGATTAAGGAATTCTGGGCAGACCGGAATGTAAGCTTTGTGCTGGAAAAGGGTGAGATGCTCGGCATTATCGGCGCCAACGGAGCCGGAAAATCCACGCTGCTGAAGGCCGTAACCGGCATTATGCTGCCGACGGAGGGCAGTATTCACACGGAAGGAAACGTGGCAGCGCTTCTGGAGCTGGGGAGCGGTTTCGATAATGATATGACTGTTCGGGAGAATACGTACCTTCGCGGAGCGCTTCTGGGGTACACCAGAAAGTTCATGGATGAAAAATACGACGAGATCATTCGTTTTGCGGAGCTGGAGGAGTTCCAGGATCATGCGTTCAAGCAGCTTTCCTCCGGGATGAAGTCCCGTCTTGCCTTTTCCATTGCCTGCCTGGTTCATCCGGATATATTGATTCTGGATGAGGTGCTGTCGGTGGGAGACGGTGCCTTTCGCAAGAAATCCGGGGACAAGATGCAGGAAATTATCCAGGGAGGTGTGACAGCCATTCTGGTGTCGCACGTAATGCCGCAGGTTCGCGAGCTGAGTACGCGCATTCTCTGGCTTGATCACGGAAATCAGGTCTGCTTCTCCGCAGATGTGCAGGAAACCTGTGACGCCTATGAGTGGTTCCTGGCACAAAAAAAGAAAACACCGCCCAAGAGTGAGAAGGAGCTGCATGAAATGGCAGCTCGTTGGAGAAAAAAGCAGGCAGACAGCGCCAAGGAAGGAAAAGAGTGAACCAGATGACGGAAGAAACAAAAGACAGTGTCCTTCAGGAGGATCTGGACCGGGTTGCAGACGATTCGGTGCTGCAGGAAGCCTTGAGGGGCAGGAGAATTCTGGTTACCGGTGCGACGGGACTGGTGGGTTCATGGCTCTTACGAGTGCTTGCCTGCATGAACAGAAGAGCCGGCAGCGGGATGCAGCTGTACGGCGTCATCCGCAGTGAAGAGAAGGCACGAGCTATCTACGGAAATGAGTTTATGGACAGGGAGGATGTGCATTTCCTCCGGGCAGATCTTTCTGCGGCGGATGCAGCGGAGGATTTGCTGCGTGCACTGACAGAGACGGACAACGCGGCGAATCTGGATATTGTCATCCATGGGGCTGCGGTGACCACATCCAAGACTATGGTAGAAAACCCGGTGGAAACCATTCTGACAGCGATTGAAGGGACGCACCGGATGCTCACACTGGCCAGGCAGTCAGGCGCGAAGCGGTTTGTCTATCTTTCCAGTATGGAAATGTATGGGAATCTGGCAGCCGGGACGGGAGAGGGATCGGAGCCGGATACGCGTGCAGATGAGAATAGGCTTGGTTACCTTGACCTTATGAATGTGCGCACGAATTATCCGGAGAGCAAGCGGATGTGTGAGAACCTGTGCATTGGCTTCGGGCAGGAGTATGGACTTGACGTGATGATTGCCCGGCTTTCGCAGACGTTCGGCGCAGGAATCCTTCCGTGGGAGGGGCGCGTGTTTGCCCAGTTCGCCCGCAGTGTAATGCAGGGGAAGGATATTGTACTGCATACAAGGGGCCTTTCTGAGGGGAATTATTGCTACACAAGGGACAGTGTCCGCGGGATTTTGACGATTGCCGTAAAGGGTACGGCCGGAGAAGCCTACAACGTTTCCAATGAACAGACGCACACGACCATCGCCGGGATGGCGGAGCTTGTGGCCGGGAAGCTGGCCGGCGGGAAGATCCGGGTGGTCTACGATATTCCGGAGACGAATACCTATGGGTATGCTGCGGATACAAAGCTGTTCTTGGATGCATCGAAGCTCCGCAGTCTTGGCTGGGAGCCGGAAGTGGATCTGGAGGAGATGTACAGGCGGTTGATATCCTCGATGGAGTTCATGGAACGGCAGGCCGGAAATTCCGCTGTTTAACGCTTTGGATATTGATTTTCAGGTGACCGTATCCGTTCCGGCAACGGGGGGACGGTGATTTGACGACAGCAGTACGGAAAGCATGAGGAGATGCTGCGCATGAGGCATAAAAAG
>CAVFRZ010000184.1:0-4925 GCA_963624875.1 Anaerovibrio sp. | reverse complement strand
TCTTTACCGAAGCCGCCTGCTCATTGGCCGTTGTAACATCGTCCTGGAGCTTGTCGATATCGGAAATCTTCATTCTCTGCCCGGCATTGTTGTCGTAGAGATAATAGGTATCCGTTCCGTTTTCGTCCGGTGCCAGCACAACCTGATATCCGCCGGTATCCTGTTCAGCTGCGGCCGTTGCCTCAGCTGCGGCCGTATCGGTGCTCTCATCATCAGTGGCCTCTGTAGAAGCATCTGTTGCAGCATCGTCCGCAGAATCATCTGTCTGCTCATCCGATGTCTCATCTACAGTAAGAAAATCTCCTCTTACATAGCCGGTGGTTCCGTTGCTCAGCGTTACCTGATACCAGGTTGCTCCCGAACTGTCGGTAGCCGTCTCGCCAACCGTGACGACATCACCGGTTGTGACCGTCCCAACCTGGCTGGAGTCAGAGCTCGCTTCACTTCTAACATTAATGTCACTTCCTGTTACAGTTCCTGTTGCTGCCCATACAGCAGTCCCTGCTGCCGGAAGCGCAAAGGTAACCGCTGCAGCCACGGCAAGAGTTCCCGCCATGGTGCGAATTCGATTGAATCTTGAACGCATGATAATCCTCATTTCTAAGCACAACGTATTGCTAAAGACGACGCAATCGCCCGAAGCATCTCCACAAACCACTGCAATACAATCCTCGTTTATGCGATACTCCCGCCAAATCTGTTTGTTTTGCTTAGGAACAAACAGCCCGGCACCCCTCATTTTCATTCTGGCATTATAGGCCACAAACAAAACAAGGATAGCACAGCTTCTGAAGAAAAAATACCTTTTTCCTGTGAAATATTACTGAATTGTTACTTGTATCTGTTACTATAAAAATCCCGGACAGCGGCTGCTTTTATTCCTCTATTGCCTTGCCGATGTCATGCCGATAGTAGGCCTTGTCAAAGCTGACCAGCTGCACCGCCTCGTACGCTTTTGCTCTTGCTTCCCGGAGCGTACCGGCAAGTGCTGTCACGCCTAATACGCGTCCTCCGCTTGTCACGACATTTCCGTCTGCATCCTTCTTCGTGCCGGCATGGAAGCAGTACACATCTTTTTCCTCATGAAGGCGCTCGAGTCCCTCGATCTTCTTGCCCTTCTCATAGGCTTCCGGATAGCCGCCGCTGGCAAGAACCACGCATACCGCAGCGTTGTCTGCAAATTTCAGCTCCAGCTGATCCAGGGTACCGTCCATGCACGCCTCGAAGACATCAATGATGTCGGTTTCCATTCTGGGCAGCACAACCTGCGTCTCCGGATCACCAAAGCGTGTGTTATATTCCACAACCTTCGGGCCATTTGCTGTCAGCATCAGGCCAAAATACAATACGCCCTCAAATTCCCGGCCTTCCTTGCGCATTGCATCCACCGTCGGCTGGAAAATAGTCTCTCTGCACTGCTGTTCGATGTCCGGTGTGAAAAACGGACTCGGTGAAAAGGTGCCCATGCCGCCTGTGTTAAGCCCGCGGTCACCGTCCAATGCACGCTTATGATCCTGTGAGGATGTCATCAGACGATAATGTGTTCCATCAACAAAAGCCAGTGCCGAAACCTCACGGCCCGTCATGAATTCTTCAATGACCAGCTCATTTCCTGCTGCGCCGAATTTCTTATCCAGCATGATCGTGCGGACGCCATCCTGTGCCTCTTCCTTAGTATTGCAGATCAGTACTCCCTTTCCGAGTGCAAGGCCGTCCGCCTTCAAAACAATGGGGAAATCTGCATGCTCCAGATAACGAATGGCCGCATCGGAATCGCTAAAGGTTTCATAAGCAGCTGTGGGTATGCCGTATTTTTTCATCAGGTCCTTGGAAAAGGCCTTACTACCCTCGATGATGGCAGCGTTCTTTCTGGTTCCGAAAATCCGAAGTCCCGCTGCTTCAAAGGCATCCACAATGCCTGCACACAGCGGATCATCCTGACTGCAGACCGTAAGATCGATGCTCTCCTTCCGGGCGAAGGAAATCAGACCGTCAAAATCCATGACACCGATGGGAACGCATTCTGCGATTTCTGAAATTCCGGCATTTCCCGGCGCACAATACAGCTTCTCCACGCGGTCAGACTTCACAATCGCCGTTGCAATCGCATGCTCTCTTCCGCCGCCGCCTACCAGTAATACTCTCATGTTGTACTCCTGTTCTCTGCCGCCTTTCAGGGCAGAATATGTGTCACGCCGCCTTCAATCTGTACCTTGCCTCTGGCAATCAGGTCAATGGCCTTCGGAAGAATGACCCATTCTGCCTCTTCCATAACCTTTTTCTGAAGCGCCTCTGCAGTGATTCCGTCCGGAATTTCCACTGCCTTCTGCAGAATGATCTGTCCGTGGTCAAGATCCTCATCGACGAAGTGTACCGTCGCGCCTGTCACCTTCACTCCGCGCGCCAAAGCTGCCTCATGCACGTGCAGGCCATAGTATCCCTTCCCGCAAAACGAAGGAATCAGCGCCGGATGGATGTTAATGATTCTTCCGGCATAGGCCCGAACCACCTGCAGCGGAACAGCAACAAGGAATCCTGCCAGAACGACAAGATCTGCGCCTGACTCCTCAAGGGCAGCAAGGAGCGCATCGTGAAACTCCTCCCGCGTCGCATAGGACTTCGGTGATAGAACCTCTGCCGGAATGCCGGCCTTTTTGGCCCGTTCCAGCGCATACACACCGGAATTGTTGGAGATCACACGGACGATCCCGGCATTCTGCACGGTTCCGTCCGCAATGCGGTCGATGATGGCCTGAAGATTGGTTCCGCCTCCGGAGACAAGTACTGCAATCTTCAGCATAACTCAACGCCCTTTCTGCTCTCACTCTTTGTATTGCCGCCGGCCTCGATGCATGTCGCATCCTCTGCCGCCAGAACCGTTCCGACAACATACCCGTGATCGCCCGTCGTTTCCACGGCAGCCAGCACCTTCTCCTTGTCCGCAGGATCAATGGCAAGAACCAGTCCCAGCCCCATGTTGAAGGTGTTGTACATCACATGCTCTTCAATATCTCCTGTCTTTTGCATCAGGCGGAAAATCGCCGGTACCGGATAGCTGTCCTTGTGAATCTGCGCAACGCATCCATCCGGAAGCATGCGGGGAATATTCTCATAGAAGCCGCCGCCCGTCACATGGCTGCAGCCCTTCACGCGAACGCCCGCCTCACGGATGGCCTTCAGCGCGTGCACATAGATTCTGGTGGGGGTCAGAAGCACATCACCGAGCATCTCACCACCCAGCTCGTCGTAGCGTTTCTCCAGAACCTCCTTCCGGTCGATTTCGAAGATTTTGCGAACCAGCGAAAAGCCGTTGGAATGTACGCCGCTCGAAGCAATTCCTATCAGCATATCGCCCGGAACAATATTCTGACCCGTGATCATCTCATCCCGTTCCACGACGCCCACCGAAAATCCGGCAAGGTCGTACTCCTCGTCCGGCATCAGTCCAGGGTGCTCTGCCGTCTCACCACCCAGAAGTGCACTGTCCGCCTGAACGCAGCCCTCTGCGACGCCCTTTACGATGGTTGCAATCTTCTCCGGAATATTCTTGCCGCAGGCAATATAATCCAGGAAAAACAGAGGATCGCCGCCGGCACAGGCAACATCGTTGACGCACATGGCAACGCAGTCAATTCCCACCGTATCATGCCGGTCCATTAGAAAGGCGAGCTTTTGCTTGGTTCCTACGCCATCGGTTCCGGAGAGCAGTACCGGATGCTTCATCCCGCTGATCTTCGAAAGGTCAAAGGCGCCGGAAAAGCCGCCGAGCCCTCCGAGGACCTCCGGACGCATGGTCTTTTTCACATACTGCTTCATCAGCTCCACAGACTGGTAGCCAGCCTCAACATCAACACCGGAAGTTTTATAATCAAGTGCCATCGGAATTCTCCTTTTCATGAATGTCAATTTGTATCTGTTTAGCACCTGCCACATTTCAACGTGAATTGACTGCTTGCAGGCATATTCACGATTGAAATTGGCAGGCGGCCAAGGCGCGAAGCGTCTCTGGCCAGCCACATCGAGGTTTTCCGAAGGAAAGTCGAGATGGATGCTAAACAATTACGTAATTTTACTTATCAGCATTTACTTGGCAGCATAGCCCTTATACCCGGTTTCCTGAAGCCGTGCATCCTTTGCCTTTACCTCTTCCTCCATGGAAACCGTAAAATCCTTCAGCTTTGAAAGAAGCTCCGGATCCGATACAGCAAGAATCTTAGCCGCCAGAATCCCTGCGTTCTTGCCGCCGCCAATGGCAACAGTAGCAACAGGAATGCCGCTCGGCATCTGAACAATGCTGTACAGAGAGTCTCTTCCTCCCAGCGATGTTGTATGCATCGGAATGCCGATCACCGGCATCGGAAACAGTGCAGCACACATTCCGGGAAGATGCGCAGCCATTCCTGCGCCGGCAATGATAACCTTGATGCCGCGTGCTTCAGCACCCTTTGCCCACTCAAAGAACACATCCGGTTCCCTGTGCGCCGAAATGATGTGCATTTCGTAGCTGATGCCGAACTGATCCAGCACCTCTGCCGCCTTGCTCATAACGCTCATGTCCGAATCCGAACCCATGACAATTCCCACTGTAGCCATTGTTGTCCCTGCCTTTCTTTACTTGCACAATTTTCAGCTATAACCCCAGGTACATCAAAACAAATCCCAACAGCAAAACCAATCCGTTCAGCACGATTCCGATGTAGGATGTGAGATACATCTTTTCCGGCTCTCTCCTGGAAAGAATTCCCAGAATGATACCGATCAATGCAAAAAAAAGACATATAAAAACCACGCCGCCATAGCGCAGCTGCGCCTGGCCGCCGTTTTTATATGCCAGATAGATCATGATGCCGCAGGACAGCAGCGAAATACTGCCCAACAGCACCGACAGCAGCGCATTGGTGGATTGCTCACGGCTGTTAAAAAGA
>CAVFRZ010000183.1:0-4936 GCA_963624875.1 Anaerovibrio sp. | reverse complement strand
GCTGATGGAGTATAAGGCTGAGATTGAGAAGTTGGTTGAAGTAAACTGAAAGCTAATAGAGAGGATGTGATTTTATGGTAACAACAGAATCTATCACAATTCAAATACCGGTGGGGATGTCGAAATATTTGGCGGCCGTGAATCCGGAAGATAGCGTAAAATATCTTGTGTAAACGGTAGTTCCTCAAGCATAGAAAAAGGAAACGATTTCTTGTAAAGTGTAAATCAGTACAAAGCGCAAAAGGAAAGGGGGAACAGTTATGAAACAAACAGGACACGACATTATTCACACAGGTGATACAGTTTGCAGCCATGGATATCGATGGAATTGGAGACTGCTGGGCATCGTTCTCCCGTGCCTTTCGCTGGCTGTTGCAGGCTGCGGTAGCAGCGGCAGTACGGCTCCTGATGCTGAAGCGTCCCAGACAGCGGAGACGGCGGCAACTTCAGATACGGCAGCAGATGAGGCTGCATTAGCTGCGTCAACAGAGAATGCGGCGGAAGAAGCGACGGAGCAGGCTGATGCCGGTGATTTTTCCTACGCAGAGCTGGAAGGATATGAATTTCAATTTGCCAGCGGAGTAGGCGCCTGGGGAACGGAGCTGACGATTGCGTCGGACGGCACCTTTTCCGGGGCATTCCATGATTCCGACATGGGAGATGCGGATGAGAATGAATATCC
This sequence comes from Anaerovibrio sp., assembly GCA_963624875.1. Classification (GTDB taxonomy): domain Bacteria; phylum Bacillota; class Clostridia; order Lachnospirales; family Lachnospiraceae; genus CAG-791. Next base: position 4,254 of record CAVFRZ010000183.1, on the reverse strand, counting down.
CAATGGGACATATTACTGGTGCGGCTTTGAAGGGAAGCTTTCGGATCCGGTGCGGGTTAATGATTACGCGTACCAGATGACGATAGAGGATATCACGTATGAAGATGTGGCAGGAACGGAGGAGGTCATCGACGGTCTTCGCTATTGCTACAGTGAGCCATATGGACTGGACGGCGCCACCAAGCTGCATTTGTATCTGCCGGGAACGCCAATGACGGAGCTCTCAAATAATGTAATCGGATGGTTGGAGGGTTCCTCAAGCCTAGAGGGAAGCCGTCTGACATATTATGCATTGGTATCTCTGCCCAAGGAGGAGGCCTTTTCCAGTAATTATTACGGTGATATAGAGGGAGATGGAAGAGGTCTTGCACAGGCCGTAACCGTTGAAAATCCCTCTTGGAGTTATTACCTCTCCGACCAGGCTCAAACGGAGTCGCTCGTCGGCTATACATTGGACAAGCTGACGCAGGAATCAAATAAAATAACCGATGATGATCAGTGGCTTTCGGAAAACGAACTGACCGCCCCCGGCACAAGCTATGTCAAAGGGGATTACACGTATGAGCTCAGTGACTGGGATCAATCTCCGTCTGTGACGGTGACGGACCAGTGGACAGGAGAGGCTGTTTGTTACGATTTGTCCGCCTATGCAATGGCACCGGATTACGATCAGGAATATGGTGATTATGTGGATCAGCATGTTCTCTATGCGGAGGCGGAAACTGGGGTTCTCTATGTTGCAACGGGGCACATTACCAGTGCATCTATCTGCCCGGAAACGGCGTATATTACAGCGATTGATATGGCATCGAATTCGGTTCTGTGGAAGAGTGCTCCCCTGACCTGCAATGCAAAGACCTTTGTCATCGTGGATGATTACATTGTCTGTGGCTATGGTTTTACGGCAGAGAAAGACTATCTGAACGTGATCCGGAAGGACAACGGAGTCTTGCAGGAGCAGGTACTTTTGAAGAGCGCACCGGAGTACATCTTCCTGAAGGACGGAATATTGTATGTTCGCTGCTACGATACGAATTACACGTTTCGAATGGCGATGGGATGATGCGGTAGTTACCAGGAGATGATTGTGGGGGAAAGCAGTGCAGAAGAAGGCAGACAGAGGAAGTGATTTTGCCAGAAGCGCATATAGCAGTTTTCTTATCTGGGGCATCTGTTCGGCGCTTTCCACGACAATTTGTACCATTGTGGATTCGCTGCTGGTTGGAAATCTTGCCGGAAGCGACGGTCTTGCAGTGGTGAATGTTGCGACCCCCGTGTATTTGATCTATGCTCTATGCGGTGTCACGATTGGAATCGGCGCAAATGTACGGATCGGACGGCTTCTGGGCGAAGCCAAAGAGGAAGAGGCGAACCGCGTTTTTTCTGCCCAGCTTGCCATCGGACTTATCATTGCGCTGGCCTGTTTATCACCGCTTCTGTTTCGGGAGACTTATTATTCCTTCATCGGTGTGACCCCGCAGCTGTATGGCCTGGCGGACCAGTATCTGCGCATCGTGCTGTGGGCAGCACCGATGTTCATCATGTACCATATTCTGAGCGCATCTGTGAAAACCGACAGCGATCCGAGAACCGCGGCGGTCTCTTCTGCAGTGGTCATCGGTACGAATATCATACTGGATTTCACGTTTATGAAGGGCTTGCAGATGGGGGTCCGCGGAGCATCACTGTCTCTTTGCATCGCTGAAACGCTGGGGCTTCTGGTTCTGCTTACACATTTCCTGAAAAAACACAGGATGCTGCGCATCAAGCTGTCTGTCCCGACATTCGCAGATGTGAGACATTTTATCTGGGACGGATTTAGTTCCGGCTCCGCTTTTGTCTTTTCTGCAGTGGTCATGCTGGTGTTCAATACGCTGCTGTTTCGATTCAAGGGCGATGAAGGGACGTTTTATGTAGCGGTTTACGGAATTCTGTATACCGTGCAGACCATACCGTGCGGTATATTTGAAGGAGCTTCGGTTTCTTTGTCTACCGTAACACCGTTCCTGATCGGAGAATCCGATGCAGACGGAACAAAGCGCATTCGGAGGATGGCGCTTACAGTAGCGGCAGCAGCGGGCGCAATGATCGCACTCGTGTGCGTGGGATTTCCCGGCATTATTATGGGCTTTTTTGGAATTGCGGATGCCGCTGCAGAACGTGCTCTGCAATTGTTCGCCATTTGCCTGATCCCAATGGGAATCAACACCGTTACAACGTCCTTCTGGCAGGCCATCGGCAGAACGCGTCTGGCCAATACGCTGTCTATTCTTCGGAACTGTGCTGTCATACTTGTCTCAGGTATAGTTCTGATTCCGATGTTCAATATCAAGGGAGTTGCACTGGCCTACTGCGTGAGCGAACTCCTGTGCCTGCTTTTTGTTCTGATGGTTCGGACGGTTTCGCCGTCCGATGCGTTTGTGCAGGAAAGCTGCAGCAGCTATGATCAGAAATTTGAGGCTGATTACCGCATGGAAAAGGAAAGCATGGAACGCATTTCCTCGGATATTGCAGCGGTATGTGATCAATGGGGAATTGGAGCCAGACAATCGTTTCTCATGAATTTTGTATGTGAGGAAGTGCTGCTCAACATCATTAAATTTACGGTTGGCAGCAAAAAGAACAGGAGACAATACTACATATCTGTTAAAATCATTGCGAAAGGCGAAGATTATATCCTGTGTATTAAGGATAATGTGGGCCTTTATAATCCGTTTGAATCAAACGGTGACGCGATTGATAATGGTGTTTTAAATCTGATTAAAAAGAAATCCAAAAAGTATGAGTATCAGCGCAAGCTGATCTTCAATTATCTGTATATTTCTGTTTAGGGAAACTGTTGATTAAAGCGTTTCCTACGCCGGATTTGCGCTGCTAGGCAGCAAATTCCTTAGTACCCGCCGGTTTTCAACGTGAACTCTCCGTTTTCGGGCAGATTCACGATTGTCTGGAGTTACAGGCACACGAGGACAGTGAATTGCAAAATCAGTTTATTTTTCAGGATGAGAAAGAGATCGCACGCCTGCGGATCCAAAATGAACTGCTGGCAGAGTATGAAAGGCCGGGATTCGAACGGCTCTTTGCATCGCGAGACCATCTGTCTGTTCTGGATATCGGGTGCAATAACGGAAGCAAGACGGTGGATCGCTTTTCATCCGTTGCGGTGTCTAAGGTCATTGGGGTAGAGTACAATGAGAAGATTGCTGATGCCGCACAGGAGCAATACGGGGATGAGCGGTTTTCTTTTTTCTCTGCAGACATTGAGTTGGACAGCTTTGAAGAGCTACTGCGATGCAAGATGAAGGAAAGAGGCATTGCTTCCTTTGATATTATTTATATGTCCTTTGTTCTGATGCACCTGCGCAGTCCGGAAGTGCTTTTGCGCCGGTTGAGGCCGTATCTGAAGGGGGATGGAAGGCTGGTTGTGATCGAACGCAGAGATGAGGTCTCTTATCTGAAGCCGTATGAGGATGGCTTATTACACCGGTTTCTTTCAATGCTTCAGGAGGATAAATATGCCGGCCGCTGCCGGGAAGGCGGACAGCTTCTTTCGATGCTGGAGAGCTGCGGATATGGAAATATTTCCGTCTGGAGTGAGGGCGTTTGCGGATCGGGAGAGGATATCCGGAAGAAGGAGAACATCTTCTCCACGTACTTTTCCTTTTTTCCGGAGGATCTGGAAATTCTTCTGCAAGAGGAACCGGATAATGAGACGTATCGCCTCTGGAAAAAGTGGACAGACAGCTTCTATCCGAGGCTGAGGCAGCAGATTCTGAGTAAAGAATCAGAAGTGTTTATGGGCACGACCATTCTGGAGTGCGCCCTGGAAGTGTGAGTACGATTCGCATCATTCATATCGGTCATAACTGCATATTGCGTCCGATGAAAAGTACTGATGTACATGCGGTTGTTGCGATCAGCAGTGAATGCGTCGGAAAGGGTCTGTATTCGCCGGAGGAAATTGCGGAGACAGTGGATTCAGACATGAGATTTATCCATGTTCTCGACGCAGGAAACGGCGAAATTGCGGGCTATATTTATTTTCTCCTGACGGACATTAAGCGCACGGCGGCAGATATGAAGCTTGGCAGGGAACGGCTGCAGGCTGTATGCGGAGGCAAAGAACCCATCCTTGGCCGCATCCAATCCGTGGCAATAAGAAGTTCGTTTCGCGGATATGGATTTTCCAGAAAGCTGCTGCGGTTTGCGCTTGCGGCTCTGACAGAGAAACAGGCGGAATATGTGTTTATTGCG
>CAVFRZ010000182.1:0-4945 GCA_963624875.1 Anaerovibrio sp. | reverse complement strand
TACTGTAAAAATCCCGGACAGCGGCTGCGTGGATGTGCGAGCTTGCTCGCGCAGACGCGCAGACATTGGACGGGTTAGCATACATGAGTAAGTAGGGCGATAGCCCGGATTACGAATGTATGCGTCAGCTGCGGGAGTGTCGCAGACACGGAGCAGCTGATTTTTATTTGTGGTGGTGCCTGCGCGAGCAGGCATGGTGGTTTCAGCACCTGCATCTCGATCTCCCCTAAAAGCCGCGATTGTTTAAGTTTACCACAGGAATGTGCTCCGCGCACCAGCATGCGGCCGGGCCCAATAAGGAAAATATAGATCTGTCCATCCCCTGCACCTATCCCTTCACGGCACCGGCCATAACGCCCTCGATGATATACTTCTGTGCCGCAATATAAAATGCAACAATGGGGACGATTGCCAGAACCAGAACGGCCATCATTGCTCCCCAGTCAATCTGTCCGTGAGACTGTTTCAGATACTGTACCGCAATCGGAATCGTCTTGTACTTGTTAATGTTCAAAACCAGGCTCGGGAGAAGGTAATCATTCCAGATCCACATGGCATCCAGTATGGCTATAGTAATCAGTGTCGGCTTCATAATGGGCGCAATCACCAGGAAAAAGGTCTGCGGCGGCGCACTTCCGTCAATGACAGCGGCCTCTTCAATTTCCAGCGGAATGCTCTTCACAAAGCCCGTAAACATAAATACCGCAAGGCCGGCGCCAAACCCTAAATACACAATGCAAATTCCAAGCGGCGTTGCAAGATGCAGGATATTCGCAAACTTCGACAAGGTGAACATCACCATCTGGAACGGCACAATCATGGAAAACATGCATAAGAGGTAAATCAGCTTCGTGCCTGCAGAGTGCACTCTCGTTATGTACCAGGCACACATCGAACAGCACAGGACAATCAGCAGCACCGAGACCACAGTAATCAGCAGCGAATACCCAAAGCAGCTGAAGAAATTCGTCTTTTTCAGTGCATTGCTGTAATTCAACCACCCTGCAAACGCTTTCGACAATCCCCTTTCCCATTTGTCAAATCCGTAGGAAAGAGGTACCGTACTGATTCCGAACGGGTTTTTAAAGATATATGCCTTTCGCTTAAAGGAGTTCAGTACGACCACCAGAATCGGACTGATCCACAGAAACGATAAAACCGCAAAGACAGCCGTCAGGAGTGAGCCATGCTTCGCCGCACGTACTGAGGAAACTCCTTCTGCAGACGATCCTCTCTTACTTTCGATCTTTTTCGATGCTCGCTTCATCACTGCTCCACCTCCTTACTGCGGCTCATTTTATTCTGAAGCAGTGCAATCATTGCAACCAGAATAAAGAAAATAACAGCCTTCGCCTGCCCAACCCCCTGCCAGCCGACGGTCGTATACATCGTGTTGAAAATATTAAGTGCCAGGAGTTCGGAGTTTTTACCGGGATTTCCTCCCGTCAGTGCCAGATTCTGATCAAAGAGCTTAAAGCCATTGGTCAGTGTCAGGAAGGTACAAACCGTAATCGTAGAGCGCAGCATCGGAATGGTTACGAAGCGAAGGAGCTGCCAGCTGCTTGCTCCATCGATCTTGGCCGCCTCCAGAAGATCGCCCGGAATGTTCTGAATGCCTGCAACATAGATGATCATCATGTAGCCGATCTGCTGCCAGCAGACAACGGCAACCAGCCCCCAGAACGCCGTCCATTGTGTGGATACAATCGTCATCGAATACTTCGACAAAACAGAGTTGAAAATCATCAGCCAGATGTACGACAGAACAATTCCGCCGATCAGATTCGGAAGGAAAAAGGCTGTGCGGAATAAGTTCGTTCCGCGAATTCCCTTTGTCAGGGCCATTGCAATGGCAAAGGCAATTACATTAATAATCAGCATGGTTACTATTGTAAACAGCGTGGTGTACCACAGTGAGTGTAAAAAGGTTGTATCTACCTTCCCATTTACCACGAATATTCTCGTGTAATTCTTAAAGCCGACCCATTTCCAGTCTGTAACTGTTGTAAATTTACAAAAAGAAAGGAAAACTCCATACACAAATGGAACAATGAACCCAATCACAAAGGCTGCCATCGTTGGCAGCACGAACAGCCACCAATATTTTCGAATTGATCGTTGCATAGCCTGGTCCTCTTTCAAAAAAGCGGGTGAGTGATGTACTCACTCACCCGCCAATGTTCTGCACGGGATTCCGTCTGTGCTTACAGGTAAAGCGCTGTCTGTTTCGCAGCCGCTTTTATCCCGCAGCACATCGTCCCTGCATCCTATCATGTTCTTGCCGAAATTACTCCTCGTGTGCCAGCTTCCACTGATCTGCCCATCCGTCTACAAAAGCAGTCACTACTCCATCCCACTTTCCGGAGCCGTCTGTATAAGCCGTCAAAGCGGATACAACATCCTTGCGCCAGTCATCCACATTCGGTGTTGCGTTGAAGGACCATGCCACCGAAGTCTTTCCGTCTGCTGCAAGCTTGTTGGCCTTTGCGCCAAAAGGATTCTTGGCCTCATAATCTCCGGTAAAGGTGTCAAACGGGCAGGAAAGACCCATGTCATTCACAAGAGCACTGCGGCCTTCATCGGATGTAACCACCCAGTTCAGGAAGGCAAGCGTTGCATCGATTTCCTCCTGGCTGCACTTTGCATTGACAGCCCAGTGATTCTCAGTACCTACGCAAAGTCCCTGATTAGCATCATCGACACCAAAGTAAATCGGCATCATATCAAGATCATCCGCTGTCACAAGATATCCATTGTCCGGATTTGTAAGTGCGGAATACTCCCAGTCACCATTCTGATAGAAAACAGCCTCGCCCATACCAAGCTCTGCCTCTGCATTGAGAGCACCGCTGTTGAGTGTCTTCGGATCGGCCGCAGAATCGCGAACATACATATCCCACACTCTCTTAAAGTTATCCAGGTAAGTTCCCTTGATTTCTGCCTCGCCTGCTGTCAGATCCTCAAGGCCGTCATCCTTGAATTCATAATACAGAGGCATGTTGGCAAGGTGTCCGGAGAATCTCCAGGAGGAGCCATCGTCCAGGCCTGCCGAAGCAAACGCCTCGGTAAGATCCGTTCCGAAAGCTTCATTGATCTCATCAATACGGGAATTGATGTCATCTGCAACCTTTTCCAGAGTATCCAGATCCTGAATATCATCGGCGGAGGTAATAACCGCGTTATCAAGTGTGCAATAATCCTCCAGAATGGTCTTATTGTAAATAAGACCATACGCTTCATAGCAGTTTGCAACGCCTGCAACCTTGCCGTCATACTCAACTGCCAGACTCTTATCGGTCAGGTGCTTGTAAATTTCAGAATCCTTCAGATCATAAATATAATCCGCATACGTCTGTGCATCTGTTGCACTTCCGATATTGAAGATGGTCGGAGCCTCGCTCTTGGCAAGCTCAGACTGCAATGTTGTTTTATACTGACCATCCGCAGCGGTAAGAACCGTTACATTGCCGCCAAGGCTATTGTATGTATCTGCCAGATTCTGCCAGGCCTCATCCGTTTCCGGCTTAAAATTCAGAAGATACACTCTTCCGGAAGGAATTTCGGCAGTGTCTGCCTCCTCCGCTTCCTCTGTGTTCGCTGCTGCACTCTCTGTGTCAGCGCTAGCTTCCGTCTCTGTATCCGTAGCCGATGTATCAGAACCGGTTGTGTCGCTGCTCCCGCAGCCTGCCAAAATCGAACTGATCATGGCAGTACTCAAAACAAATGCCAATACCCTTTTTTTCATTTCATCCTCTCCTTTTTCCCTGCAAAAAAATATCATCAATCTTTGGAAACGATGTCGGTATCGATATCGGTATCGTTTCCGGAACTGTTTCCAATATAACCTTTGCACAATAAAAAAGCAAGCCTCAATAAATGGCTTGCTGCATCTTTGTCATTATCTTCCAGTTTTGTACAACTGAATTTGTGCATTTTCAAGGTCAGCCTCCGGCGGCTAACGGAAGGATGGCAAATTCCATCGATAATGGATAGCCAGAAAACGAATCAAACAGGTAATCACCATACAGGCAACGGAGGCCATTACGACGTCTACGTGCACGCGAAGGAGCAGGCAATACACCACCGCACCGACGATTGCCGCAATTCCGTACACCCTCTTGCGCATGATGAGCGGCATCTGCGCAGCCAGCATATCCCGAAGGATTCCTCCGCCGATTCCGGTCAGAACACCGACGAAGGCACATAGAAAGAAATTATCGGAGTGCCCGGCATCAATGGCCGTGCGGCAGCCGACCACAACAAACGCTGCAAGACCGATGCTGTCTGCAACATTCAAGAGCTGATCGTTACGCTCCTGATTGGATGCAAGAAGCTTTTGCCATCGCCTTCCATATCTCTCCAGACAGAAAAACACAAGCGACGACATCGCAGCCACCGTCACATAGACCGGCTTTTGAAACATCGCAGGCGGAACAATGCCCAGAATCAGATCCCGGATCATTCCGCCGCCCACTGCTGTGGCACAGCCCAGCACAACCGCACCGAATATGTCCATCTTGCGATCCTTGGCTACCATAACACCGGAAACCGCAAATGCTACGGTTCCGACCATTTCCAATATAAACACAATCAAAGAGAAGTCCATTTCATCACACTTTCCTTACAATGAAAAACCTCAGAGATTCTTCTTGCGAATATACCTCTGAGGTCAACATTTCATGTACGTATGAAATTATCGTATTGAATTGAAGTGGACCCTCCGGGACTCGAACCCAGGACAGGCCGGTTATGAGCCGGCTGCTCTAACCAACTGAGCTAAGGGTCCATAAACAGACATCAATCTACATACAGCCGACTCATCTTGAAAACAGCTGATGAAAACACAAAGAGATGCAGACCGAGCAAACACTCGCCTTACATCTCTTCACGAGCGCCCCAAACAGGGCTCGAACCTGTGACACCGCGGTTAACAGCCGCGTGCTCT
>CAVFRZ010000181.1:0-5044 GCA_963624875.1 Anaerovibrio sp. | reverse complement strand
CCGTTACACAGTCTATGGAGCCCAGGGACGTAAAAAAGATCAGGAAGAGTGCTATACGGCAGCGGTGATTCTGCTGGTACTGGTCAGCGTAGTGCTGACGGCGTTATTCCTGGCGGCTCTATACCCGATTCTAGCGTTTCTGGGAGCAGAAGGCGATATTCTGGAAATGACGGCGGATTATGTTCGGATGCTGGCCTACGGAACGATATTTCAGCTGCTGGCAACAGGGCTCGTGCCGTTCATCCGCAACATGGGCGGTACGACCTATGCGATGGTGTCGATGATCGCGGGCTTTGTGACGAATATTGTTCTGGACTATGTCCTGGTCTGGTGGATCCCGCTGGGGATGAGCGGAGCAGCCCTTGCTACGGTGATCGGTCAGGCGGTTACGATGCTGGCGGCGGTTGGATATCTTCTGCAAAAGCGGCCGTGGATGCGCCTGCCGGGCAGAGAAACACTCCTGAATACATGGGGGAGAATGGCGCGCATTGGCGCTGCGCCCTTTGGGATGACGCTGTCACCGACAGTTACATTGGTATTAATGAATCGTTTCCTGCAGATCTACGGAGGCGAGCAGGCGGTGGCTGTCTATGGCTGCATTGATTACGTGGTGGCAATTGCCTATATGCTGCTGCAGGGAGTGGGCGACGGGAGCCAGCCGCTGATCAGCGAGTGCTATGGGGAAAAGGACATCAAAGGCGCGCGGGGCAATCGCGCCCTTGCGTATAAGACGGCAGGTGTAATCACGGCAGCCTGTGTGGTGGGGCTGTTCCTGGCGAGGAACCAGATTGGCCCATTATTCGGTGCATCGTCAGTAACGGCGGCGGAGGTTGGCACTAGGCTGCCTCTGTTCCTGGGGGCGCTGCTGTTCGTAGCCTTTGTACGTGTTACGAGCTCCTATTGCTACGCGACGGAGCGGGCGATGCTCTCGTATGTGCTGGTTTACGCAGAGCCGCTCCTGTCACTGACGGCAATGCTGACGATTCCGCCGCGGCTCGGACTGGATGGGGTATGGTGTGCAATTCCGCTGGCGCAGGTGGTGACAGGGATAATTGCGGCCGGGATTAAGATTCGAGTTGACACGACAGAAAATATGTTATAATATAATCTACGCTTCTGACAAGGAGCGCAGATAAATCGAGGCGTGGCTCAGTTTGGTAGAGCGCCGCGTTCGGGACGCGGAGGCCGCAAGTTCGAATCTTGTCGCCTCGATGATGATCGGATCCCCGGAAACGTTGAGAAATCAAGGTTTCCGGGGGTTTTTCTATGCTCGAAAGGCGTGCTGTACCGGCTGAAAATGGGCTGAAAACCTGGGACCCTTTGGGACCCCTGGACGGCTTTGAGGGCCTTTATGGCCGGACTTAGCGTCCTTCTTCCCGGAAGTACTTTGTAAACTCTTCGGTGCGGTCGGTTTGCTGAGTCCATCACTTGAATGAGGGAGCGAGCTGTTTCTGGATTTCTTATTCAGTTTCTCTCTGAGATCTTCGAATTTATAATAAAAATGCCAAATCCTACTGTTTACTTGATGGAACACCATCGAGGGACCCGGAAAAGACGCATTTTAAAATTAAGCGCAGGGAGGAGATGTGAGTATGTGGATTCGTGTGGCTGTGGATAAGAATGCCGTACACTATGGCAGTAGCCTGGAATATACTTATTAGGAACTATTCCAGTGAATTAGACGTTTACGCAGCACCACAATGATTTTAACGGCAGAGGGGTTAGAACGATGTCCAACGACAAGATAAGCGCAGTAGGAACGAACATCGCCGAGAAGGCAACGATGATCTGGAACGTAGCAGATGCACTGGTGGGCCCGTTCAAAGCTCACGAGTACGGCCTCGTCATCCTGCCGATGACGGTGGTGAAACGCTTCCACGACTGCCTGCTCCCGACGCATCAGGCGGTTCTGGACACCTATGAGAAGGTCCGGAACCTGGCTGTGATTGACGGCTTCCTCACGAAGGCCTCCGGCTATCAGTTCTACAACACCAGCAAATTTACCTTCGACTCCCTCCTCTCGGACCCGGAAAATATCGAAGCGAACTTCCGGGATTATCTGAACGGGTTCTCTCCGAACGTCCAGGATGTACTGTCTAAATTCGACTTCGATGCCATCATTGGCCGCGTGGTAGAGAGCAACACCCTGTATCTGGTTATCAAGGAGTTCAATTCCGAAAAAGGCTATCTTGGCCCGGACAAGATCAGCGCCGTAGACTGCGGCTATATCTTCGAGGATCTGGTCCGCCGGTTCTCGGAGTCCTTCGGCGAAGAGGCAGGAGCCCACTTCACCAGCAGAGACATCATCTATCTGATGACAGATCTCTTGCTGTCCGACGCAGATCTCTCCAAGGGCGGCAACGTCACCGTCTATGACATGGCCATGGGAACCAGCCAGATGCTCTCCTGCATGGAAGAGCGCATTCACGAGCTGAACAGCGAGATGGACGTCACGTGCTTTGGTCAGGAGTTCAATCCGTCGACCTTCGCCATCGCCAAGGCAGACATGATGATCCGCGGCGGCGATCCCAACAACATGCGGTTCGGCGATACGCTCTCGGAGGATCAGTTCGGCGGCTTCCAGTTCCAGTACATCATCTCGAATCCCCCAATCAGGAGACCAGCCTGGAGCAGGAGGTCAACGTCGACCTTATCTACAAGACGCAGAAGGAGCTGCGGGACTACGCGATCTACAGCGACAACGACATCGATGCATTCATTGCTGTCTGGGATAAGGCCGGCACGCAGGGACGCAGCGACATGGGCAGGATGACGAGCGTGTTAAAGCCCGTGGCGGATCGGTACAACCAGAAGAATCCGGAGGAGCGGTATCAGATCCGGCGGCTGGTGCGCAGCTATGTCCGATGGTACGGCTACATCACGCAGGTGGTGCGGATGTTTGATACGGATGCACACAAGGAGTATCTATTCCTGAGTTATCTGATTGATCTGCTGCCTGCGGACCAGGAGGATCCGATCGACCTGGACGGGAAGCTGTCGCTGGAGTACTACAAGCTGCAGAAGACCTTCGAGGGTGCAATCGAGCTGGAACATACGCAGGGAGTCTATGTGCCGTCGACCAAGAAGGCCTCGCAGGGCAAGAAAAAGAAGAGCACGCTGGATGAGATCATTGCGCTGGTGAATGAGAAGTATAAAGGCGAGTTCACAGAGGGCGACCGCGTCATGCTGAGTGCACTTCATGACAGGCTGATGAATGACAGCAAGCTGGAGAGCTCTGCACGAACGACGGATCCGAAGATCTTCACGGAGATCATCTTCCCGAACATCTTCAACACCGCGGCGATGGACAGCTACATGGAGGCGGAGGAGAGCTACAGCGCCCTCTTCGCCGATAAGAGCAAGTACGACGCCATCATGAACGCACTGGCCGGCGTGATCTATCAGGAGATGAACCGGAAGGCGAGGGCGGATCAGGGGCAGCTGCCGGGGTATACGATACCTGCGGGAGAACCGGGGAAGGGTGATTATGCTGCGGGCATGGGGCAGTTGGCGAAGGTGGCAGAGGAAGAGACGGTGTACGGAAAGTAGGAGCCTTGAGGGACATAATAAATGCCGTCTATGGAGCATAAGGCCTGATTCTTGTAAAGGTCCTTTACGCGGAATAGAATGTAATGCGGATGTTCGATAGAAGAGAATGACTAAGATTGTCAGCGGAACATAAAACAATGGATGAATATTTGCTCAAGATGAATGGCCTTTCAAGGGAGATCCTTGAGACGTTATCATATGAATCTCAATTGGGAATTCCATTGAAGAGGAATCTGCATTATTTTGATAAGCAGCTTCTGATCGAGGAATTGATGGCGATGACTGATTGGCTGGATGAGCAGGAAATCCTTTCGGAAATTGCTCTGGATTATCGGGTGAAAAGCTTAGACTCGATTCTTATCAAGTATGATCGATACTATCCTGACCATCAGACGCGTAAGGTCTTTAACGATATCCTTGGATTCAGAGCATTTTGCGATAATTATTCGCAGGTGCTGGAATTTGAAACATCGCAGTTTCGGATTGCCGATATGACGTGTGGAAAGGCAATAGATGATGGATACAGAGGAGTTCATGTATACTATCAGAAAACCGGCAGGCATTATCCGATCGAGATTCAATTTAATACAATGTATGATCGTCAGATGAACAATTGGCTGCATGATTACTTGTATAAGAAAAACTATCCTGTAGAAATCGGTAAGCTGTTGCGGGATAGATATGAAAATGGACGAATCCGGAACGAAACAGAGTTTAAGGAGGCCCTTGAAAATGTGCTATCTGATTGCAAAAGACCGTGATGCCCACGGCTGTTATGCTTTAAAAACAAGCCATGGAAAGCATCTTGTAGAGCTTAAGCGAGAGCTGAACGAGGCGGTTGGATATAAAGGAGTGCAGCTCGTAACAATTAGCAGACCGACAGCATACGGAGAGTATGCACCATATCATTTTGTAGACTCGGAGCAGGAATTTCGAGTTCTCGTAAAAGGACTGCGTATCGAGCAAACCTGAGATAGCTTGGCTTCCGGTTAACAGGGGGGCTAGAAGGAATGACTCAGATCTATTATACAGAGATGCATTATTCCGCAGATCAGATCGCGCAGAAACTGGATGCTCCGGTTGATAATTTGCAGGAATTTCGGCGAAACAGATGCAGATAAAGCGTGAATAATATGAGAGATGAATATGATTTTTCAAAGGCTGAAAGAAACCCGTATGCGAAGAAGCTGAAACAGCAAATTACAATTAATATTGACAGTGATACGATTGCTTATTTTAAGGAACAGTCGGATGCAAATGGAATTCCGTATCAGACATTGATCAACCTGTATCTGTCCTGCTGTGTAAAAGAGAAAAAGAAGCTGCAGCTGTCGTGGGAGTAATACATGAGTCGCATGAAAGCATGCTGCTTTTGCCGGTTCAGTATAATCTGGGACCCCGGCTGGGACCCTTCCCGTTGATGACACCTCATTCTCCTTGATTTGTATCTGTTTAGCACCTGCCATATTTCAACGTGAATTGACTGCTTGCAGGC
>CAVFRZ010000180.1:0-5052 GCA_963624875.1 Anaerovibrio sp. | reverse complement strand
ATCGTATACGCACCGATGATGGAACCCGCCATATTAAACCGTCCGCCGCCAAGGGAGTTCCCGCCAAGGGCAACTGCCAGGATCGCATCCAGCTCATAGTTCAGACCGATGTTATTGGAATCCGCCGAATAAATACGAGAAGAAGCAACAATTCCGGCGATTCCTGCGCAAAGGCCGCAGATCACATAGCAGACAAAGCAGATCATCTCCGAGTTTATACCGGAAATCCTTGCCGCTCTTGCGTTGATGCCAACGGATTGAATATAGGTCCCAAGTGCTGTCAGTTTCAGGAACAGCAGTGCCACAACAACAACCGCAATCGTAACGAAAATCGGTGTCGGAAGCGGACAATGCGGCAGGAAATTTCCAAGATACTTATACGGCTCATACCGGATGTACGTAATCTGGTTGTTGCACAGCAGCAATCCGATTGCTCTGGCCGCCGTATATAGAATCAGCGTGGCAACCATTGGCTGAATCTTAAGCTTGGACACCAAAAAACCATTGAAGGCACCGCAGCCGGTTCCAAGAAGCAGTCCGAACAAAAGACCAAGTGCCATCGGAACCGCCAGCTCCGTTGCGGAATTGACGCCGTATCCTGCCAGCAGCATGCAGGTGCCGCAGGCAGAAAGGCTCATGACAGATCCAACAGAAATGTCTGTTCCGGCAGAAACCGCTACAACCAACGTCTGCCCCACTGCCAGGATTGCAATTTCGCTGCCTCGATTCAAAATGTCAATAATTCTTCCATAGAGCACGCCGTTTTGTATGCCGATTTTAAAGAAAGCCGGGCTTTTAATCAGATTAATCAAAAGTACCAGGATCAACATGAAAAACGGCAGAAACAGCTGCTGCTTGGTTAAATTCTTTAGTTTACTCATGATGCCTTCCCTCCCGCAGATGCTGTTTCCTTTGCCGTTTTTTCCTTGTTCTGATTCGATTCCCCGGCGCCTGCAATGGCACTCATCACCATTTCCTGTGTAATCTCGCCATTCTCCGAGACAATCTCACCCACCTTTTCACCATCGCGCATGACATAAAGTCTTGTACAGGTTCGCAGCATCTCTTCAATTTCTGAAGAAATAAATACCACGCTCATCCCATCGCCAGCCAGCTCAAGTACCTTTTTCTGGAACTGCGTCTTCGTCCCGATGTCGATGCCACGCGTCGGCTCATCCAGAATCAAAAACTTCGGATTCGTCGCCAGCCATCTTGCCAGAATCACCTTCTGCTGATTTCCTCCGGAGAGCTGTCCGATCGGCGTTTCCCTGGAGGCCGTTTTGATTTGCAGAAGCTGAATGTATTCATCCGCAATGCGATTTTGCTCTGCCTTTGGAATGGCGTGGAACATCCCCCGCCTTGCCTGGAGGGCCAGAATGATATTTTCCCTTACTGAAAGATCCAGAATGCAGCCATCCGCCTTCCGATCATCCGGAAGATAGGCCATACCGGCCTTAATGGAATCGATGGGGGCATTGATTTTAAGTGTCTGTCCGTTCATCTTCAGCGTACCAGTTTGCGCTTTATCTGCACCGTAGATGCAACGGACCAGCTCACTTCGTCCGCTTCCCAGAAGGCCAGTCAGTCCAACAACCTCCCCCTCGTGGATTTTGAAATCAAATGGCTTGATCGTCCCTTTGTGGGAAAGCCCTACAGCCTCTACCACAAGCTTATCGCTGACCTTACCGGCACCCTCTGCCTTGATAGATTTCAAATCATCGAAATCCTTGCCCAACATCGCCGCCACCAACTTGACTCTTGGAAGCTCTGCTACTGAATAATCACCGACAAACTGTCCGTTTCGCATAACGGTAATGCGGTCACAAACCGCATACACCTGCTCCAGGAAATGTGTAACGAACAGGATCCCAACCCCCTTATCTCTTAGCTGCCGCATCAGGCGGAACAGCTTCTCTACTTCGTTGTCATCCAGAGATGAGGTGGGCTCATCAAGAATCAGAACACGACATTCCATATCTACTGCACGTGCGATGGCAATCATCTGCTGAACAGCAATCGAATAATTCTCCAGCGCCCTGGTAACATCGATCTGGATATTCAGCTCATCCATGATCCTCCTGGCCTGTTTATTCATTGTTTTCCAGTCAATGACGCCCCTTTTCATCGGCTCTCTTCCAATAAAAAGATTCTCTGCCACCGACAGATTCGGGCACAGGTTAACCTCCTGATACACCGTAGCGATGCCAATATTCTGGGCATCCTGCGTGGAATGGTTGAAAATATTACCATCCACTCCATCCATATGGATCTCTCCGCCATCCCGCTCGTAGACGCCGGTAAGACACTTGATAATCGTAGATTTTCCGGCACCATTCTCACCCATCAGCGCATGGATCTCACCCTTTCGGATCGTTAACTGTGCGTTGTCGAGCGCCACCACTCCGGGGAATGTCTTGGTAATGTTCCGCATTGTAATCAGCACATTATCTTCCATAATTTCTTCCTTCTGTTGCTTTTAAATGAAGGGCGTCTCCCTTTTCGGGAGCCGCCCTTCCATGTGCCGGCACAATCCAATACAGATCGCCCGGCGGTCGTCATGGGAAATGATCAATATGCTCCGTCTACCACTGCCTGATCAACAACAATCAGATCCTCCGTAACGTCTTCGCCTGCATTGTTCGTGTAAGAAATACTGGTAAGAACATCCTCTGCAACATACCAAGGCTCAGCCATAAATGTCTGCTTAGCAACCTCTCCGCCGCTCTGCAGCGTCTGAATAATGTTCAGGCAATCCGGTCCCTGCAGAGGGTTGCACTGGAAATCTGCGTTGATCTGTCCGGCTAGAACGTCTGTCAGACCAGCCTTGCAGGCATCAAAGGAAATCAGAATAACATCACCGCCTACGCCATAGGATACGCCGGCTGCCTTCATCGCATCGATAGCCCCAAAGGCCTCGTTATCATTCTGGCAGATAACAACATTGAACTTGCCATCATACGACTTGCAGTAGGACTCCATAACGCTCTGGCCGCCCTCCTGTGTAAAATCGCCGGTCTGGGAATCAATCAGATTCCATCCATTGTCCTCCACATACTTGTGGAAGCCGGCGGTACGCCCGATCTCTGCAGAAGAGCCGGTTGTTCCGGTGATCTCCAGAATGTTCAGCTCATCAATTCCCTTTTCCTCTGCATACGCCTTCAGCCATGCACCTGCTGCAAGACCCTCATTCGTGAATTCTGATCCAACCCAGGAAACATACTTGTCTGAATCATCAATGGTACGATCGATTACAATAACCGGAATGCCGGCATCCTCTGCCTCAGTCAGTACAGTGTCCCATCCTGTAGAAACGATCGGATCAATGACAATGTAATCTACATCCTGAGAGATAAAGTTTCGAACCGCCTCGAGCTGCGCTGCTGAATCGTTATCACAATCCACGAACTGAAGATCAATACCATTCTCCTCCGAAAGAGCCGACTGGACAGAATTCGTAGAAGCGGTGCGCCAGTCGGACTCATGTCCTACCTGCGCGAAGCCCACGGTAATGAGTCCGCCATCCGAAGTCTCTGCTGTATCCGTCTCTGCTGCTGATGTATCTTCTGTTTCTGCGGCCGCTTCGCTAGACTCCGATGCTGCAGTGTCGGAATCCTGTGCGGATGAAGAAGACGATGAAGAGCCGCACCCTGCCAGCATAGAAACCGCCAATGCAGCAGCCATGATTGAAGCAAAAACTTTCCTTTTCATAAAACCCTCCTAACAATGTGTAATGAAAACTCATGAAACCCTTGCGGAGACTTTTTATCCCCTTGCAGGTATTATTTTGTCAAAAATACATTTCGCCATCCATCGTAAATCGTCTATTTGTACAATTTTCATCATATTGACAATACAAATCAAGTGGCGCAAAATCTAGCAAAATACAAATTGGCTCTGCTGTTTTATTTTTGGGAGAATTTTTACGATGAGCATACGACTTTCGGTCAGTTTTTTATGATGCAGCATGCGCACAAAGCAGCGCATTATTCTCGTGCATTTTGACAGGTGTACGCAGATTGCGGGTATTTTTTATCGGTGATGAAAGAAAAAACAGATTTCAGAGGAGAAAGATATGACGAAATATGAAGCATTGATTCCGGCCCTTCACAAGATCATCCGGGAGAGCCTGGCAAGACAGGAATATCATTTTCCGACAGAGGCTGCGCTTTGCCGGGAGTTTTCTCTTAGCCGCGTAACCGTTCGCAAGGCACTTCAGACACTGGAGGACGAAGGGTTGATACGACGACAGCAGGGGAGCGGAAGCTTCCTGACCGGTCTGTCACCGGATCCCGCAGACAATGTTGTTGCTCTTCTTCTGACAGCTCCTCTCTTGTACCGCTCACCTACCATTGTTGAACAAACGCGCCGTGTCATTCAGGAGGCAGGCTTTTTTCTTGCCGTCTACGACATGAAGGACAGCTTTCAGACCGAGCGCTGTATTCTGACTGAACTCATAAAACACCCGCCCCGCGGTCTTCTCCTAGAATGCTTCTCCAGTACGCCGGATCCGAATGCTGATCTTCTGCAGCAGCTGGTAGCTCCGCCCCTTCGCGTCCCGGTTGTAACACTGCTCGCCCCATTCTCCGCCAGCGGAATGCATGCAACTCCTGCTGGTGCCCTTTCATCCTGCCTGGAAGCCTCTTCACCTGCAATTTCCTTTGTTGCAGAGGAATCCCTCTCCGGTGCAAGGCTTCTGGTCAATACAATGTCCCGTCTGGGACATCGCCGAATTGCCGGAATCTTCCCAGCCTGCTCACAGCCCGACGCACTGCGCCTGCAGAGCCTTCTTACCTCGCTCCGTGAAGCAGACCTGCCAATAGACCCCTGGCAGTTCTTTCTTCCCGGAAATATCGAAACAGCAGAAATCCTGCAGGGAAACAGCTCACTTCTGGACCATTTTATGGAGCACATTGCGGGTACCTGTACCGCTCTTGTATGCTCGAATGACCTTCTGGCCGTCGCCGCCTCCAGGCGAGCCGCTGCGCATGGTCTGCGCATTCCTCTGGACCTTGCTCTGGCCAGCATGGAAGAAAGCTACGTACAGGACCTTTC
>CAVFRZ010000179.1:0-5053 GCA_963624875.1 Anaerovibrio sp. | reverse complement strand
GCATGGAGAATCTGAACTACCGTTTGTCCAAGGTAAAGGCCGTTGAACTTTCGGAGGAGGAGCGTGCTGTCCTTGCAGAGGCAGAAGCGTGCCGCAAGGAGTTTGAGGCTGCAATGGACGATGACTTCAACACAGCCGATGCACTGGCCGGCGTTTTTGACCTTGTGAAGCTCATTAATACGAAGACAAGTGAGGAGAGCTCCGAGGCACTGCTGAAAGCCCTGAAGCAGGAGTTAAGCGACCTGTGCGGCGTGCTCGGACTGATCGCAGAACGCACGGTGGAGACGTCTGAGGATGAGACTGCCTGGGTGGAGAGCATGATCGCCCAGCGTCAGGAAGCAAGAAAGAACAAGGATTTTGCAAAGGCGGATGCGATTCGCGACGAGCTGACTGCAAAGGGAATTGTTCTGGAGGATACCCGCGAGGGAGTGAAATGGAAGAAGGCCTGAAAAGCGAGCAGCAGTACAGGAAGATGCCTGCTGTCACGGACTCCTGCGCGGAGATGGCTGCTGCCTCGGACTTTTGCGGGGAGATCCGGCGGATCTTTCCGCAAAGACCGGTGGACATCCGCACATATTCGCCCCTGGCACTGGCGTTTCTCGGGGACGGAATCTATTCGGCGATTGTCCGCACGATGGTGATCTCGCAGGGAAACCGCCAGGCTAAAAAGCTGCACGATCAGACAAGGCGCTTTGTTTCGGCCGGTGCACAGGCCAGAATCGGGGATGCCATCGGAGAACTCCTGACCGACGAGGAGCAGCGCATTTACCACAGAGGCCGGAATGCGAATCCGCCGCATCATGCCAAAAGCGCGTCGTACGAGGAGTATATGAAGGCGACCGCACTGGAGACGCTGTGTGGGTATCTCTATCTCAAGGGAGAGACCGCAAGGTTCCTGGAGCTTTTGAAGGCGGGGATCGAGAAAGCGGGTATATAAGTAACTATTCAGCACCTGCCACATTTCAATGTGAATTGACTGCTTGCAGGCAAATTCACAATTGAAATTGGCAGGTGGCCAAGGCGCGAAGCGCCTCTGGACAGCCACATCGAGGATTTGCGGTAGCAAATTCGAGATGGGGGCTGAAACATAAGACAGCCGCAGGCATCTGCGGTATAGAGAGGAAATGACAAAAGACATGGAACATAAGATATCCAGCCGCAAGTATGCACAGCAGAAGCAGGCCGATAAGGAGGCCGGGCGCAAGAAAGGACAAAAGCCCGTCAAGGATGAGGAGCAGCGCAGCAAAAATGCGGCAGGCGGAGCAGCCGGCTCGGGAAGCCGCCGGAGAAAGAAGTCATCAAACGGCCAGAAAGGCCAGTCTTATCTGAACTACAAGCTGGATGACAATACCTCAATCGGCGAGAATGAAAGCCGCGTGGAGGGACGAAATGCGGTGACCGAGGCCTTCCGCAGCGGACGGACTGTGGACCGTCTGTATGTTCTGGACGGATGCCAGGACGGCACGGTGAACACCATCAAGCGGGAAGCGGCAAAGGCTGGTACTCCCATCAAATATGTCTCCAGAGAGCGGCTGGACCAGATGTCCGAGACAGGAAGCCATCAGGGCGTTCTGGCGGTACTGGCGGCGTATCATTATTCCGAGCTGGAGGACATGTTCGAACTGGCCGAAAAGCGGGGAGAGGATCCGTTTTTCATCCTGCTGGACAACATTGAGGATCCGCACAATCTGGGCGCCATCCTGCGTACGGCCAATATTGTCGGAGCGCATGGCGTCATCATCCCGAAGGACCGGGCGGTTGGCCTTACGGCAACCGTTGCCAAGGCTTCGGCAGGTGCTATCAATTACACACCGGTGGTAAAGGTCACCAATATGGCAGCAACCATTGAGGAGCTCAAGGGCAAGGGAATGTGGTTTGTCTGTGCAGATATGGACGGCACGCCGATGACCAAGCTGAACCTTGCCGGCTCTATAGGACTGGTAATTGGTAATGAGGGAAGCGGGGTTTCACGCCTGGTGAAGGAAAAGTGCGATATCATTGCGTCCATTCCGCAAAAGGGCCAGATCAATTCGCTGAATGCGTCGGTGGCGATGGGTGTTCTATCCTACGAGATCCTGCGACAGAGAAGCCTGTAAGTTTTTTGAGCTATGAGTGCTTTATATAATACGTTCACAGATGAAGAGCTGATTACACGCAGTCGCAGCGGGGATTCCGCTGCGACTGATTTTCTGATGGAAAAATATAAAAGTCTGGTTCGGAGTAAGGCGGCCGGCTGGTACCTGCCGGGAGGCGGAGACCGGGAGGATCTAATCCAGGAGGGAATGGTTGGGCTTTTCAAGGCACTGCGGGATTATGAGGCCGGGAAAGGCGCCAGCTTCTTTACCTTTGCGGGGATGTGCATCACGCGGCAGCTGTATTCTGCAGTAGAGTCCTCCGGGAGAAAAAAACATCAGCTATTGAACGATGCCGTCTACGGCGATGAACCCCTCGCCGGGCTTGCGGATGATGGGGGGGATCCGGAGCAGCAGTTTATTTCTAAGGAGAGCGGCCGGGAGCTGGAGGAGAATATACGTGCAGCTTTAAGCCCCATGGAGGCGCAGGTTCTGGAGCTCTATCTGGAGGGAATGGACTGCGCAGCCATTGCAGAGCGTCTGGGGCGAGAGCCGAAGGCCGTGGACAATGCGTTGCAGCGGGTGAAGGCCAAGGTGAAACGGCTGGTGTCTGCTTCATGATGAAGTAAAGCTGCGTAGCAGCGATTTTGCGAATGGGCGCTGAATAGTTGCAAAGGTGGTTGACAGATAGGTAATGTAGATGTATTGTATCTTCAACACAAGACCTACTAAAACAATAGGAATAGAGGTGGAATAAGACAATGAGCGAGCATGAATTCAAATTTGAGACCAAACAGCTGCACGTAGGACAGGAGCAGGCAGATCCGGCAACCGATTCCCGTGCCGTTCCGATTTATCAGACCACATCCTATGTGTTCCACAATGCACAGCATGCAGCAGACCGTTTCAGCCTTCGTGATGCGGGCAACATTTACGGAAGACTGACGAACAGCACCCAGGGTGTGTTCGAGGAGAGAATCAATGCTCTGGAGGGCGGCGTCGGCGCGTTGGCACTGGCTTCCGGTGCGGCTGCTGTCACCTATGCGATTACCGCACTTGCACATGCAGGACAGAATGTCGTAGCGCAGACCACGATTTACGGCGGCTCCTACAACCTGCTGAAGCATACACTGCCTAACTACGGCGTAACAGCCAAGTTCGTCAACACCAGAAACCTCGAGGAGGTTGAGGCTGCCATTGATGAGAATACCCGTGCGGTATACATCGAGACACTGACGAATCCGAACGCAGACATTCCGGATATTGAGGCCATTGCAGACATTGCGCACAGACACGGCCTTCCGCTGGTGATTGACAATACTTTCGGTACACCGTATCTGATTCGTCCGATCGAATACGGCGCAGACATCGTTGTTCATTCGGCAACCAAGTTCATCGGCGGCCATGGCACCACCCTTGGCGGCATCATCGTGGACGGCGGAACCTTTGACTGGTCCTCCAGCAAGCTGTTTCCGCAGTTCACAGAGCCCAACGAGTCCTACCACGGCATCTCCTTTGTACAGGCAGCCGGCAAGGCAGCGTTTGTCACCTATGTTCGTGCCATCATTCTCCGCGATGAGGGTGCTGCAATTTCTCCGTTCAATGCGTTCCTTCTTCTGCAGGGAACCGAGACATTGTCTCTTCGTCTGGAGCGTCACTGGGAGAATACCAAGAAGGTGCTAGAGTACCTTACGAAGAGCCCGTATGTAAAGTCTGTCAATCATCCTGCGCTGGAGGAGCATCCAGACCATGCGCTGTTTGAGAAGTACTTCCCCAACGGCGGCGGCTCCATCTTTACCTTTGACATCAATGGCGGACAGAAAGAGGCCTTTGCTTTCATCGATCATCTGCAGATCTTCTCCCTGCTTGCAAATGTGGCTGATGTGAAGTCCCTGGTGGTTCATCCGCTGACAACAACGCACGCAGAGCTTTCAGAAGAGGAAGCGGCGGAGCAGAATATCCTGCCGTCCACCATCCGTCTTTCCATCGGAACCGAGAACATCGACGATATTCTCTGGGATCTTGATCAGGCGCTTAAGGCAGCGTTTGAGCAGTGATATTGTATCTGTTCATCACCTGCCACATTTCAACGTGAACCTTCTGCTTGCAGGTGCATTCACGATTAAGATGGGGCTAATAATTACGATTTACGTATTTCCTCTAAATTCATACGACAAAAGACCGGGCAGCATCCTCCTTGCGAGGGGCTGCCCGGTCTTTCATACGGAAACATCATAGAAAAATGTCAGCCGGCAGAGGTATCTGATCTTGAGATATCTTTGTCGGCCGGCTGATTAAATGGTAGCAGTGGATCGATTACTTACGCTTTTTCACTACACCGGAGAGAACACCGAGTGCTCCGATGGCAGCAGCGCCTGCTGCGAGAGCAATCTTGTTCTCGGAGACAAGTGCCTTGGCTTCCTCTGCGTTTTTCGGAAGCTTATCCTTGGCAGTGCCGAGCCCTTCTTTTACTTTCTGTGAGCCGCCCGTTAGTATCTCGGAAACGGATTTCTTTGCCGGCTCTTCAATTACGTGGTAGCGCTTTAAGAGCTTCTCGATCTCGGTTCCGCGAATCTTGTGCATAGCGGCATTGATGAGCGTGTCAACAGCAGGGCCCATGGATCCGTCATTGAGCGGCCGTCCGTCGCGAAGAGCTACGGTTGCGTGGAGAAGATCGCGTACATCATAGGTGCTGCCCCATACCTCCGGAACACCGCGGTCGATATCCAGCAGGGTATATACAGCCTCCATGCCGGTGCGGATGGAATACTCGGTGGTAAAAATGGTGTCGCGAGGCGTCTCTGCAAACTGTCCGAGGAATGCAAAGTTTACTGCGCCCTCCGGAACAACATCCGGACGGTCGCCGGCCTCACGAGGCATAAAGAAGGCGGTGATGTACGGCATCATGACAGGCACGGTATTGCAGCTTTCCTCTGCCAGAGTCTCGATTTCCTCCGTCGGAACGCCGAGATGATACAGCC
>CAVFRZ010000178.1:0-5090 GCA_963624875.1 Anaerovibrio sp. | reverse complement strand
CCATCTCGTAGCTGACGAAGTCAGCGTAACGTCCCCGAACCGGACAGCTCCGCCAGGACCCGTCGCTGCCAATATCAATCAATAGAAGGGAGCAGACGATGCAGCGAGCACTGGTTGGCTATACAGGCTTTGTCGGCAGCAACATCTGCGCAAAGGCAGAGTTTGACGGCCTCTACAATACGAAGAACATCGAGGATGCATACGGCACGCAGCCGGAGCTTCTGATTTATGCGGGACTTCGCGCGGAGAAATATCTGGCGAATACCGCACCGGACAAGGACCTGGCGCTGATCGAGCAGGCCATGGACAATATCCGCGGAATTCAGCCGAGGCGCCTTGTACTGATTTCTACCATTGATGTATTCAAGACGCCGGCCGGCGCCGATGAGAATACGGAGATTGTGACCGAAGGTCTCCATCCGTACGGATACAATCGCTACCTGCTGGAGCAGTGGGTGCGGAGTGCATATGCGGATGCATTGATCATCCGGTTGCCGGGGCTGTTCGGGCGGAATATCAAGAAGAATTTCATCTACGATTACATTCATGTGATTCCGTTCATGCTGCGGCAGGAGAAGTTCGCGGAGCTTTCGGCAAGGGAGCCGATGCTCCTGGAGGCGTATGAACAGACGGACAATGGCTTTTACCGGCTCTGCGCCGGAGAGGAAAAGACGGAGGATCTGAAGGCTTGCTTTGGCCGTCTGGGCTTTTCGGCACTGAATTTTACGGACAGCAGGAGCCGGTATCAGTTTTATGATCTCTCGCGCCTTTCGGGTGACATTGACCGGGCACTGGAGCTGGGACTGAGGCTCTTTCATCCTGCGACCGAGCCGGTTTCTGCCGGAGAGGTTTACGAGTATCTGTGCGGAAAGCCCTTTGTCAACGAGCTGCCCGGCGAGCCGGCTGCGTACGATTACCGGACGCGGTATGCAGAGGACTTTGGAGGAAGAGGCGGCTACATCTCGGACAGGGAAAGCGTGCTGGCGGCTATTGGGAAGTTTGTGACGAATCAGAGCCGGGAAAACGCTGACTACAGTGTTTCTCGCTTGGGATTTGCAATATAACTCACCTAAGTAACGCAGGACCTTTTTCTGAAAGGACGTGCTTAAAAGTGCAGGAGTGGCAGAACGGAGAGCTGTGCCACGTGGAGACGGAGCAGAATGGCAGGGACGAGGACAAAAGCAGACATCAGGAACAGACATACAGGCCAATCGGGAGCAGGCATTTGCCATTGGCGGCAGGTTCTGGCTGGCCTTGGCATTACAATTTTACTGGCCTTTCTGCTGGCAATGGATGTTTTGAATTGCTTCCACCACGGCTATTATACGGATGCCAGGCCCTATGAGAATGTAGGCGAGAGCAGCATTCTGGGAACCTATAGCCTCGCGGAGGGTCCTTATGAGATGAGCTTTACGCCGGTGAAGGAGTACCTTATCGGCGTGGTCTTATATCTGGAGAACCCGGAGCAGAGCGGCTTGGGAACGCTGGCGCTGGAGGTGCTGGATGCCTCGGGAAAGCGCGTGGCAAAGGGACAGGCGCAGCTTTCGGATATTCCAAGCGAGCATGCCTATAAGCTTTCGCTGGAGAGCAGCGCCATGGGAGGCGGACTGAAAAAGGGTGAGTCCTATACGCTGCGGATTTCGGCAGAGGGGTGCGAGGCGGCGCCGTCTTTGATACTCGTGGATGAGGGCTTTCGGATGACGGAGAGTAAGGACGATCCGCTGCTCATTGCCTTTGGCTATGGGGAGGCGGATTTTACGCTACAGGAGAAGGCGCTGATCACGCTGCTGATTCTGGGCGGCATGCTGTGCCTCCTGGCCTGGGGCATGGAACCTGTGGATTTTTCCGGGTCAGAGAAAGCCATCGGAAAGAAAGTCGGCCTTAGAGCCTCAGCGTTTAAGAAGATGGGACTGATGGGGCTATGCCTTGTTTTGCTGGTTCTTCTTGCGTGGAATTACAGCTTCAATTCGCTGGACGGGAACAATGACACCTTTACGGATTTTCAGTCGGACAGCGAGGCACTGGTTACAGCGGGCATCGAGGCGGTATGGAAGGGAATTGCCAATCCGTCCGGCACGGGGCTTATAAAGCTCACGCGAATTGACGGAGAGAGCGGCTCGCAGACGACGTTTCCGGATGATGAGAACTGGAATCAGGGGTACCACCGAACGGATCCTGCCATCCGCCTTCCGATTTCGGAATACACGGAGGAATATGTCGTCCCGGGCAATTCCATTCGCTTTGCCAACGGAGAGGAGCACACGATTCTGGCCGTGTCGGAGGCAGACAGCGACTGGCTGACGGTGGTTCTGGACGTGGAGAGTGCGATGGATGCGGAGAAGCTCGGAAGCCTTTCGAGCGCAGGCGTTCTCCTGGCGGACGGAACGCCTGCACCGGAGGAGGCGGCATCCGGCTATGAGAGTCAGTATGGACTGCAGGGCAAAGTGTTCCAGAAGCTCTCGCTCCTGTTAAAGGATGCATCTGTGATCGAGGCGGAGGGAATGGAGCAGGCACTTTCGGAGTGCGAGAACGTGCTGCGGCTCTTATGTGCACTGGCAACGGCGGGAGCTTTGCTGCTGGTGTGCGCGTTGATTCTGCGTAAATACGGACGCCTGATGGCCGGTATCTTTTACGTGGTGTTCCTGCTCTCGCCATGGGTGGTGAATTTTGCTAATAATCTCTACTGGGTGGAGTTCACCTGGTTTTTGCCGATGGCGGCAGAGCTTGTGTGCAGCTTGAGGGTCCGGCAGCGCGTTTGGCGGATTACCGGGTATGTGCTCGTATTCATTACGATTATGGTGAAGTGCCTGTGCGGCTATGAATACATCTCGTCCGTGATGCTGGGTGCCATCCTGTTTCTTCTCGTGGATCTTGCGAGTGCGGCAGCAGAGAGGGACAGGGATAAGGAAAAGCTTCTGGTGCGGACCATTTTCTTCATGGGAATCGCGGCGCTTTTGGGCTTTGCGGCAGCCATCTGCCTGCACGCACCGGTGAAGTCCGGCGGAAGCCTTACGGAGGGAATCCGTATGATCATTCAGGAGGACGTGCTGCGCAGAACCTACGGTGCGGATTTAAATGCCTTTGAAAATCTTCCGGACTTCGAGCAGGCAGGGCTCAATGCCTCGGCCTGGGCGACGATCTGCAAATATTTTCATTTTAAGACGGAGATCATCACCGGAATCGACGGGAGTTTGTTCCCGATTCTGTGCCTGGCCCCGCTTGCGATGCTCGTCTGGGATTACAGGAGGAAGAGGCTGCAGACCGAGGAGCTTGCTTTGTATATTGTGAGCTTCCTGGTGCCTGTCAGCTGGTTTATTCTGGCCAAATCGCATTCCTATGTGCACACGCACATGAATTTCGTGCTGTGGTACATGGGATACGTGCAGATCTGTCTGTACGTGATCGCAAGACATGTTCGGGACTGGGTGAGAGGAAGATGAGTGTTATGGGCACGCGCCAGCTGTCGCCGGCTCCCGGCGGGTCACGAAACAGTAGCAAAGGGGATGATTGTGGTATGAAGCTGTCTGTTTCCAATATTGCATGGACCAAAGAGCAGGATAGGATTGTGTATGACCGGATGCGTGCCATGGGCTTTACCGGACTGGAGATTGCGCCGACCAGAATTTTCCAGGAGGCTCCGTACGAGCAGCTGACAGAGGCTGCTAAGTGGGCGGATGCGCTGCAGAAAGAGGAGGGCTTTGCGGTTCCCTCCATGCAGTCCATCTGGTACGGACGAAGCGAGCAGCTGTTCGGCAGTCCGGCTGAGCGGGAAGCGCTGCTGGACTATACGAAGAAGGGTATCTCCTTTGCGGCGGCCATCGGCTGCGGGAATCTGGTGTTCGGCTGTCCCAGGAACCGGAATGTTCCGGAGGGGAAGCTGGCCTGCTGCGCTCAGTTGGAGGAAGAGGCGGTTTCCTTTTTCCGGGTGATCGGAGACGAGGCACACTGGCAGGGAACTGTTATCGGCATGGAAGCCAATCCTGTCATGTATCACACGAATTTTATCAACGATACGCAGTCGGCACTTGCGCTGATCGAGGCTGTGGATTCGCCGGGCTTCCGATTGAACCTGGATCTGGGGACCATGCTGCAGAATGAGGAGCCGCTGTCGCTGCTGGAGGGAAATGTGCATCTGGTGAATCATGTGCACATCAGCGAGCCGGGACTGGCACCTGTGGAAAAACGCAGCCTCCACAGAGACCTTGCCCGGGTGCTGTCTGCAGAGGGGTATCAGGGCTTTGTGTCCATTGAGATGGGCCGGCAGCCGGAGGTGTCTGTGCTGTTTGACTGCATGGAGTACGTGGCGGACATTTTTGCCAAATGATATTTCGAAATGTGGCAGGTGCTGAACAGTTGATATATTGCGTAGGAGAATGCAATGGTTATATATGAAAAACGTTCCGGAGTTCCCCGGTTTGAATGCAGTGAATTTCAGGAGAAGAGAAGATCATACGCGGTGCTGATCCCTGTTATCAACGAGGGAGAACGCATTCTTCATGAGCTGCAGCGGGCCGGGGGAAGCCGGATTGATCTGTATGCGGACATCGTCCTCTGCGACGGAGGCTCCACAGACGGCTCTATGGAAGAGGAGCGGCTCCGCGCTCTGGGCGTGAATACGCTCCTTATCAAGCGCGATGCGGGCAAGCAGGGGGCACAGCTTCGCATGGGCATTTTCTGGGCACTGCAGCGCGGCTACCAGGGCATCATCACCATCGATGGAAATGACAAGGACAGCATCGAGGACGTTCCGCACTTTATCGAGAAGCTAAAGGACGGCTACGATCTGGTCCAGGGGTCCCGCTTTGTAAAGGGCGGGACGGCGGTCAATACGCCGTGGATCCGAACCGTTTCCGTGCGGCTTTTGCATGCGCCGGTGATTTCCATGACGGCCGGGCAGCATTTTACGGATACCACCAATGCATACCGCGCCTATTCGAGGCGCTACCTGACGGATGAGCGCGTGCAGCCCCTGCGCGATGTCTTCATGACCTATGAGCTTCTGGCGTACCTCTCTGTCCGGGCAACGCAGATCGGACTGCGCGCCTGCGAGATCCCGGTGACAAGAGCCTATCCGGCTACGGGAAAGACCC
>CAVFRZ010000177.1:0-5106 GCA_963624875.1 Anaerovibrio sp. | reverse complement strand
GATGGACAGGCGGCGGTTATCAAGCGCTATGTGAAGCGAGTGCTCCTGTCCTATGACTCGGACGGAGCCGGTGTGAAGGCGGCCATGCGCAACATCGGGATTCTGCATGACGCCGGCCTGACGGGGAAGGTTGTGAATCTGGAGCCGTTTAAGGATCCGGATGAGTTCATGAAGAACCTTGGCCCGGAGGAGTTTCAAAAGCGGCTGGATAATGCAGAGAATTCCTTCTTCTACCAGATTCGGCAGATGGAAAAGGACTACCGGATGGATGATCCGGCGTCGCGATCGGATTTTTATCACGAGATTGCACGAAGATTGTGCAGTTTCTCGGACGAAATGGAGAGGGACTCCTACATAAAGGCCATGGCGGAGCGGTATTTTATCGATGTCGATATGCTGCGCCGGGAGGTGGCAGCGTATGGAAATGTGGTTTCCGCAGAGGAGGCCTCAAGACCGAGGATGCGTGCAGACACTGAGGCAGCGGATAACCCGGCAAGCGGCCTGGCACTGAACAATCCTGCAAAAAGCGATTCTGCGGGAGAAGGCATTCGGCCGAGAACGCAGATGAAAAATGGCGTCAAGCGCCTTTCCGTGCAGGATAAGGCAAGGCTTCGCAACGAACAGCTCCTCCTGACGTTTGTCTCAGACGATCCGGGACTGTATCCTCAGATCCGGGATTATATTTCGGCGGAGGATTTTACCGAGGGCGTGCCTAAAATGGCGGCGGAGAGGTATTTTGCCATGCTCGAGCGTGAAATGGGCGATAAGCTGGCGGCGGCTTCCGGGAACAGTGTAAGGCCGCGTTCATCACCCGGAACGGTGGTGGCTATGTTTGAAGAGGAGGAGGAGCAGCGCCAGGCGGCGCAGCTATTCGAGACAAGGCTTTCAGGGATCACACGGGAGGAGCTGGAGAAGGCGCTTCGAGATGTCCTATGTGCCATCAAGCGCAGCTCCATTCAGAGAATGTCGGCGGACCTCTCAGATCCGTCCTCCCTTGCCAAACTGATGCAGGCGAAAAGGGAACTGGCGGCCCTCGGGCAGCTGCCGCTGACACTGAGCAGCTTAGAGTGAGCGGAGTTTTGGCCGGCTGGCAGCGCTTGCACATTATCTGCCGGATGATTTCAATTGTGAATTTGCCTGCAAGCTGTGGGACACGTTGAAATATGGCAGGTGCTGAACAGATACATACAAAGGAGAATATTCACATGGTTAAGAAGAAAGAGGAACTGACGGCAAAGACGGAGCAGGACAAGACTACGGCGGCGAAAAAGCCGTCCGCAAGAAAGGCTTCGGCTTCAAAAGCGGCTGCAAAGGCTGAGACTGCCGGAAAGACGGAGAACAGCGCCGAGGAGGAATTCCGACTTCGGCTGGACCGCCTTGTCAAGCAGGCCAAGGCCAACGGTGATGTGCTGGACAACAAGGAGGTTCTTCATACCTTCGCGGATCTGGATCTGGAGGATGAAAAATACGACCTGATCACATCCTTCCTCGAGAGTAATGGCATTGATGTGCTGAACCTGGAAGAGGATGACCAAAACGACGTTCCTGTCATTGAGGACGATGATGATGTGGTGGACGATGACGAGGTTCCGGACGAGGAGCTGGAGCTGATTGAGCAGGAAGAGGTCGATGCGGATAGTGACCTTGACAGCGGTATGGATTCGGTGAACATTGAGGATCCGGTCCGCATGTACCTGAAGGAAATCGGAAAGGTGCCCCTTCTGACGGCACAGGAGGAGGTTGCCATCGCCAAGCGCATGGAGAATGGGGATATCGCACAGAAGATGCTGGATACCCTGTTTAAAGACGTGGAGGACGATGACACGAGCCGTGTAACCGGCCGTGAGGAGCTGGAGCATTTTCTGCGCAGTG
This sequence comes from Anaerovibrio sp., assembly GCA_963624875.1. GTDB lineage: Bacteria > Bacillota > Clostridia > Lachnospirales > Lachnospiraceae > CAG-791. The sequence continues at coordinate 3,234 of CAVFRZ010000177.1, read as the reverse complement.
ATGAGCAGCGAGCGGAGATTGATGAAAAGCTCCCCATCCTGGTTGGCAAGAACAAGAGTGAACTAAAGGACGTTGTCGTTGACGGAGAGGAAGCCAGAAAGAAGCTGGCAGAGGCCAATCTCCGACTCGTTGTTTCGATTGCCAAGCGGTATGTCGGAAGAGGCATGCTGTTCCTGGATCTGATTCAGGAGGGAAATCTGGGCCTTATAAAGGCTGTGGAAAAGTTCGATTTCCGCAAGGGCTTTAAGTTCTCTACCTATGCAACCTGGTGGATCCGTCAGGCCATTACAAGAGCCATTGCCGATCAGGCCAGAACCATCCGTATCCCGGTGCATATGGTGGAAACCATCAACAAGCTGGTGCGCATTTCAAGACAGCTCTTGCAGGAGCTTGGCCGGGAGCCTTCTCCGGAGGAGATTGCGGACCGCATGGGGATTCCTGTGGAGCGAGTGCGCGAGATCATTAAGATATCGCAGGAGCCGGTTTCTCTGGAGACGCCCATTGGTGAGGAGGAGGATTCGCACCTGGGTGATTTCATTCAGGATGACAATGTGCCGGTACCGGCGGAGGCTGCCGCCTATACGCTTCTGAAGGAACAGCTGCAGGAAGTGCTGGGAACACTGACCGAACGGGAACAGAAGGTGCTGCGGCTTCGCTTCGGGCTTGATGACGGACGTGCCCGCACGCTGGAGGAGGTAGGCAGGGAGTTCAATGTGACGCGTGAGCGTATCCGCCAGATTGAAGCAAAGGCGCTTCGCAAGCTCCGTCACCCGTCTCGCTCCAGAAAGCTCAAGGACTACTTGGATTGATTGTTCTGAGTCAAGCAAATAAACTGCCAAAGGAATAACGAAATGATCGGTTTATCGAAACGCCTGCAGACGATTTGCGATATGGTGCGGCCGGGGACCCGCATTTGCGATGTCGGCTGTGACCATGCGTATGTTGACATACGACTTTTGCAGGAGAATAAAATTGCGTTTGCTCTTGCAATGGATGTGGCGGACGGGCCGCTGGCCACAGCCCGCTCGAACCTCGAGCTGACAGAGCTGTACGGGGGTGTGCGCTGCGAGCTGCGCAAATCAAACGGCCTTGCGGCCTATGAGCCAGGAGAGGCGGACTGCATGATCTGCGCCGGCATGGGCGGTATTTTGATGGAATCCCTACTGGAGGCCGAGGCAGAGAAGGCTGCGTCGTTTGACGAGCTTCTCCTGTCGCCGCAGTCGGAGATTCATCTGGTCCGGGAGTGGCTTTGGCGCAGCGGATTTGTCATTGCGGAGGAGCGTTTTCTGGAGGATGAAGGCAAGTATTATACCGTGATGCGGGCAATCCCCGAGGGCAAGCTGCAGAGCCGGTGCCGGACGATCCATCTAAACGGAACAGACTTTCGCCCCAATTGGGACAGGATAGCTGGCAAGATACAGACACTTCCCGAGGATACCATTCGGCAGGCCGGCGTGGATGGGGAGACGATCTCTAAAATGCTTCGCTCGCCTGCTTTCCAGTCTCTTACGGAGAGAACCTACGGCTCTTGTATTGTGAAGCTGTACCTGGAGGGCACTTGTTGCACCGAAGACGGCACAAAGGAGGCTGCAGAGGCGGAGGAAGAGAGTGTCCGCTGCTTTGAACAGTTCCTTGAGGAGACGATCCGCAGTCGACTGGCGATTGCAGAGAATCTGGCACAAAAGCTGGAGAATTTGGAGACGGAGCGCAGGCAGGGGCTTTTGCAGCGGCTGCAGGATATCCGGACACAGATCGGTGTGCTGCAGACACTTTTGACGACGAGAATACTGTGCGCTGCTGCGCAGACGACAAAGGAAACGCTTTAATCGGCATTTTCCCAATGATCGACGTTTGCTGCATCGAAAAGATGCGCAGCAGATGGATGGCTAAAAGGAGGCGTATATGCTTTTATCAGAGCTTATGGCGCAGGTGGAAGAGTTTTGCCCGCGGTCCTTTGCGATGGACTGGGATAATCCAGGACTTCAGGCAGGACGAAGCGATAAAGAGGTCGAATGCGTATATCTTGCTGTGGATGCAACGAGCGAGGTCATTGAGGATGCCATTCGCCAGCATGCGGATCTTATTGTAACCCACCATCCGCTGCTTTTTAGCGGCATCAAAAATGTGACGGATCAGGACTTTATCGGCAAGAGAATTGTGCGCCTCTTGACGCAGGACATGGCTTTGTACGCCATGCATACGAATTTTGATGTTATGGGAATGGCGGCAGAGGCGGCGGAGCGGCTGCGCCTTCTGAATCCGGATGTACTGGCTGTGACCTTTAAGGATGCAATTTCGCATGAGGGGCTTGGCCGCATCGGGGAGCTGCCGGAGCACATGACGCTGCAGGAGTGCGCGCAATATGTGAAGGAGTGCTTTGACATTCCGCAGGTCCGCGTGTACGGCGATCCGGAGGCACCGGTCGTTATGACGGCGATTCTCCCGGGTTCCGGCAAGGATGACATTGATCTTGCAATCTCCAAAGGAGCGGACGTCATGATTACGGGCGATATTACGCACCACGTGGGACTGGATGCAATTGAAAAAGGAATTTCTGTTATTGATGCAGGGCATTACGGCGTGGAGAAGATGTTCGTGCCCTATATGAAGGGTTATCTTTCCAGGGAATTTCCGAAGCTTCGAATTCTGTGTGCACCGGTGCGGGAGCCATATACCGTTGTGTAAAAGGTTCCTTTGGACGCCGGTCAATTTCAATCGCGAATAGGACTACAGGCAAAAGATTCATGCTGAAATATGGCAGGTGTCGGACAGGTGTGACTAAAAAGGAGAGTATTATGCCGACAGTATTTGTAGATGGAAAGCAGCGTCAATATGAGAAGGGGACTACATTCGAGGAAATCGTGGAGGAATTTCAGCCCCAATATCACAACGAGATCGCGCTGGTTGATTTTAACCGGAAGCAGCGTGAGCTCAATAAGCGGCTGGACCGTGACGGCGTGATTTCACTGATTACAACCAGAAATCCGTCGGGGTACCGCGCTTATGTGCGGACAGCGACTCTGATGCTGGTGAAAACCGTGGCGGAACTGGCGGGGGAGAGCAAGCTCCACACCAGGATGGAGTTCTCCCTGGGGAATGCGTATTTTTGCACGATTCACGGAGAGCTGACACCGGCCCTGGAGGCGCAGGGCTTTAGCGAGACGGAGGATGGAAATCTTCGGGTGCCGCAGTCCTTTGCCGAGAAGGTTCAAGAGAAGATGGAGCACCTTCGGG
>CAVFRZ010000176.1:0-5149 GCA_963624875.1 Anaerovibrio sp. | reverse complement strand
GGTGATGGACAATGTGATGCAATACCATTCGGAGAGAAATTATCTGATTGAGCATTCTGCAGGCAGCGGCAAGACAGAGACCATCAGCTGGCTGGCACATATTCTTTCGACTATCCATGATGCTGAAAACACCAACATTTTTGATACGGTACTGGTGATTACAGATCGTATTGTGGTGGATCGACAGCTGCAGGAGGCAATCCTGGGCATTGATCACAAGAGCGGACAGGTAAAGGTGATGGATGACCGATGTGATTCGGAGGATCTGGCCATCGCCCTGGGCGGCAATACGAAAATCATTGTCACAACGATCCATAAGTTCTACTACATTCTGGACAATGCGCTGCTGGGCAACCAGAAAGAAAAACGCTTTGCTATCCTGATCGATGAGGCGCATTCTTCTACGGAAGGCCGCTATATGCAGTCGGTGACGCAGGTTCTGAGTAATTATGAGGCGGATGAGGATAAGACGGAAGAAGACCAGATGCTGGAAGAGATTCGACGCAGCGGAAAACAGCCGAATGTCTCGATGATCGCCTTTACGGCAACACCGAAGCCGGACACCATCCAGCTGTTCGGAACCTTAAATGCCGAAGGAAAAAAGGAGTCCTTTGATGTTTATTCCATGAAGCAGGCCATTGAAGAAGGGTATATCCTGAATGTGCTGACCAACTACACAACATGGAAAACCTATTGCCATATCAATAAGGTGATCCAGGACGATCCAGAGCTGGAGACGATTGCAGCAAAGCGGAAAATGGCGCGCTTTATCGATCTGCATGAGACCAACATCTCCCAGAAGGTGGAGATCATTGTGGAACACTTCCGCCAAAACGTGATGCATCTGCTGGATGGCAATGCGAAAGCCATGGTGATCACATCTTCTCGCCCTGCGGCGGTACAGTACAGAAAAGCCATGGAGGCATACATCCAGCGGATGGGCTATACCGGCATCAAGGCGCTGGTGGCATTTTCCGGAAAAGTAAATCTGAATGGTGAGGAATACACGGAGCCTGCCATGAACGGCATCAAGGAAGAAGAGCTGCGCTATGAGTTTGACCGGAGCTGCTATCAGGTGCTGATTGTGGCGGACAAGTATCAGACCGGCTTCGATCAGCCTAAGTTGGTGGCCATGTATGTGGATAAAAAACTGCATGGGACAGCAGCGGTGCAGACACTGTCACGTCTGAACCGGATCTGTCCGCCTTATGATAAAACAACCTTTATCCTGGACTTCAAAAATGAATATGAGGACATCCAAAAGGCGTTTGAGCCGTTTTATAAGGATACGATTCTGTTCGAGACGGTATCTCCGTCGGATATCCGGGAGCTTGACCGTGAGATTGAGGAATACGGTGTGCTGGATGCGGATGAGATTGAAGAATTTAATGCATTCCTGTATCAGGCGCACCGGACAGACAGAGATAAGCAGAGGATGTGGGCATTGCTGGATGCTGCACTTCAGCGGATTTATAGCAAGACGGAGAAGGAACAGCAGGAGATTCGCATTACACTGCGCCGCTTCCTGAAGGGGTATTGTTTCCTGATTCAGGCTACAGCATATGAGAATCTGGAATTTCACAAGCGCTACAACTACATGTCGTATCTGGTAAAAGAGATCGACATTGGAAACGGCGGCAATAATTTTGACATTGCGGATAAAATTACCATCAGTGAATTCAGGCAGCAGAAAACAGCGGAAAACAAAGGCGGCGAGATTGAGGCTAAGCCGGAGGTGGCCATTAAAAAGCCTAAGCCGGCCAGTATCGAGGAGCAGCAGAAAAAGAAGCTGTCTGAGATCATAGACGAGTTGAATGCACTTTATGACAAGCATTATGAACCGGATTCCACAACAAAGACAGCACAGCAGATCCGGGATCTGATGCTGAAGGATCAAGGGCTGAAAGATCGGCTGGAGAAAAGTGCCAGAAGTAATACTTATAAGGATTTTAAGTTCACTTACGACGACTGTGTGCAGGATGCATTGGTGCTGGGATACGATCAGAATGTGGATTTTTACACGTTGCTGCTGAACAATGCAGATGTACGCGGCAAAATTGCAAATGTGTTTATGATGGAGATTTATAATCTGTTGGGAGGCAGCAAAAACGAAAATGTATTGACATCTTATGATTATCCTGAAATGGCACAGATGGTGGCAGAGCCTGCGGTACCTTATGGTGCGGATGCTCCGGTGAAAAAGCATCGATAGGGGGCAGGATATTGCAGAAGAATCCGTTTATGCCCTTTATTGAAGATTTTGAGAAGACAGCAGAAAGTTTTTTGAAAAATTATGGCTATGAGGAGGCCATAACCTATCCGATGCCGGTGCCGATTGAGAGTATTATTGTCAGGCGGATGGCACTGGACATTATCGATACGGAGCGTCTTTCGCCGGATGACTCTGTGCAAGGCATTATCGCATTTTCTAAGGGAATTGTGCAGATTTATGACGAGTCAGAAGAGGATTATGTAGGCTTTGAATTGAAAGAACCTGCAATCCTGCTGGATTCAGATATTTGCAGCGAGGCATGTCGTAATCAGTTCCTGGCGCATGAGGCCTTTCACTGGTATAAGCATCGTGCATACTTTCTTTATCGTAATGAACATGGTCAGGGGGACGAGTTTGCTTTTCGCTGCAGTCGGAGATACGAAGGAGCGCAATTAGATGCTGGTTGGAGCGATGAGCAGCGAATGGAGTGGCAGGCCAGGAAGATTGTGCCGATGATCCTTATGCCGAAGAGGGCATTTCTTCGTAAATTATGTGAAATCACAGATGTAGATACGGAAGAGCGGCTGCGAGGTGCCGACATTACATCGCAGGTGATTTTGCGGCTGGCCAATTTTTTCGGCGTAACGACATACATGGTGCAGAAGAGGCTGCAAAGTCTGAATCTGCTGGCGGCAACGGAGAATGTGTACATAGGAGGTTTGGGGAAATCCTTGTCAAACAGGAAGCTCCGACCGGATTCGCATAAGACAACGCCCTTTATATCGTTGGAAGAAGCTTTTTCGCTTTATCGGAGCAATGAACTGTTTCGCACATATCTGAATTCAGGCATGTTCCGCTATTGGTTCAATGGATTCCATACAGTAATACAAACAAGGTCGAGTGATTCATCGGACGAGCTGCTTTTCACGGAAGTGCTTACACCTGTGTCTGACCATGGACATCAGGATGATGTTATGTTTCATGGCAATCAGCACTATGAAACGAAAAAACAGTTCCGTAATACACCGCAGAATGTGGCGGCGATGGATCAGGTTCACCAGTGGGTGGATCAGTTTCAGTATATCCATGCCAGATATGCGACAAATGTAATGACCGCAAATGAGGTGTTGTGGGGATATATGCAGCAGGCACATTGGAATACAAGAATTTTCCAAGATAAGACTTTGCTTAGCCCGATGGATTACACGAGAGTTCAAAAGAAGGAGCACATATTTAAGTTGCCGACATATATGGCCATGGCGGTGGGATTGGGTTTGACCTTGATGGAATTTCAGGAAGTAATCCAGAAAGCAGGGATGTGCCTGGTTAAGGGCAATATAGAACATGATGCATATTCTTTTGCTTTAACAACGCTGCAGGGAGTGGGAATTGATCGATGCAATGAGTTCCTGAGTGCTATCGGTATTCCGACGTTGGGTACCCACGAAAGAGACGATACATGCAGCCAGGGATACGGAAAGGAGCGCAGGATATGAGCCTTAGAGATACCAGCAAATTGATTGCACTGATTCTGCGCCATAAGCCGGAGACCGTAGGAATACAGCTGGATGAGCATGGCTGGGCGAATGTGGATGAATTGATTGAAGGAATTGCAAAGATACAGCCGTTTGATCAGGAAATGCTGGAGGAGATTGTACGTACAGATGAAAAGCAGCGTTATTCATTCAATGAAGATAAAACGCTGATTCGCGCCAATCAGGGACATTCCATTCCGGTGGATGTTGAGTTGGAGAAGAAGATTCCGCCGGATATTTTATGGCATGGAACAGGGGAGAAATATACGGCTTCCATTGACGAACAGGGATTGATTCCTAAAAGCCGGCTGTATGTGCATTTGTCCGGAGATTTGGATACGGCACGGAAGGTCGGAAGCAGGCATGGCAAGTCGGTTGTTTATGAAGTTGCTGCCGGAGCAATGCAGGCCGACGGATATGTTTTCCTTCAATCGGTCAATGGTGTGTGGCTGACGAAGCATGTACCTGTGAAGTACTTGCGAAGGTTGTAGGATGGATTTATACTGGCAACAGAATGGCAACAAAAAATCGGATAGCCCAAATTATCCGAGTAATGAAAATAACTGAGATAATTCAAACGAAAGGCTCTATACAAAACTGTTTAAGATTTTCTTTACATGAGCGAGTTTGAATAATCTGAGATGCTGCAAAAACCCAGTATTTATGCGGGCTTGCGGCACTTCGGGAAGTCTTTTGATAACAAATTGATAACAGTTGCATGAGCACCATTATTCTTGCAATCCGGTGGTTTTCGGGTTAGAGAATGATTGGCAGGCGGCTTGCAACAAAGAAATCCATATTTATCTGAAAAGCCCTTAGCTGTGGGAAAACTCACGGCTAAGGGCTTCTTTTCGTTTTTTTGTAATTTTTCTGGCAGCAGGGACGTGAAATAGTTTTTTATTTAGTGCCGTCGGGCTGGCCCTTGTCATACAGAGTGTTAGATGAGATAAAAACGTAGATTTCTATAACAGGTTGACGATTAAACCTGTTAAAAATGCGAATCCCATCACAAACAGAAGATACAGGCAGAACCGCTTGATTCCCAATACGCTTTTCAGCGCGCCGAGATTGGTGATTTTTGTGGCAGGACCGGTAATCATAAAAGCAGCCGCATTCCCTTATTGGCGAAAGAAGCGGCAATGGGAATCGTTCCGTACATACAAAGCGGTGAAGCAATCCCAAGCAGACTTGCGGGAATCACGCCGAATACGCCCCACTTTTTCCCGTTCATATTTGCAAACAGACCGTGGATCTTATCTTTGGCAAAAACAGAGATCACAGAGCCGATTACGATACCAAGCACCCAGTACCCAAAAATCTGCCGAAACTGAATATCAAAATAGTACCAAACTCAAACTTCCCACATCAAAAGTGGGCTTGCACCTTGAAAACTCAATAGTTT
>CAVFRZ010000175.1:0-5156 GCA_963624875.1 Anaerovibrio sp. | reverse complement strand
TGGTAAGAATGTATTTACCATCAGCAAGATGCGGGAGTGCCTGCCCAAGAGTGTTTTTCGCAATGTCAAAAATGTAATTGACAACGGTGGGGACTTGTCGAGGCAGGACGCGGATGTTGTAGCGAAGGCCATGAAGGACTGGGCTATGGAAAACGGCGCCACACATTATACGCATTGGTTCCAGCCGTTGACGGGGATTACCGCGGAGAAGCATGACTCGTTCATTTCCACACCGGATGATGAGGGTCGCATGGTCACTGCGTTTTCCGGGAAGGATCTGATTAAGGGAGAGCCGGATGCATCGTCGTTCCCGTCGGGCGGTCTGCGATCCACCTTTGAGGCAAGAGGGTATACGGCGTGGGATGTCACGAGTCCCGCATTTTTAAAGGAATCCGGGACCGGCATGACGCTGTGCATCCCGACCGTCTTTTGCTCATATACGGGAGAAGCGCTGGATAAAAAGACACCGCTCCTTCGTTCGATGGAAGCAATCAATAAAGAGGCGCTGCGGATTGTCCGCCTGTTTGGCGAAACGGAGGCAACCAGGGTGACATCCTCTACCGGGGCGGAGCAGGAGTATTTCCTGGTGGATAAGGCTAAATATCTCCAGCGTTCGGATTTGATCTTTACCGGACGTACGCTGTTCGGCGCGCCGGCCCCCAAGGGCCAGGAAATGGAGGACCATTACTTTGGCGTAATCCGTGAACGTGTCGGCGAGTACATGAAGGATCTGAATGAGGAGCTGTGGAAGCTGGGAGTTCCTGCAAAAACCCAGCACAACGAGGTGGCACCGGCACAGCACGAGCTGGCACCCATCTACGAAACGGCGAATCTGGCGGCGGATCACAACCAGCTGATCATGGAGGCCATGAAGCGCGTGGCGGATCACCACGGGCTTCGCTGCCTTTTGCATGAAAAGCCCTTTGATGGGGTGAACGGCTCCGGTAAGCACAACAACTGGTCCCTGACGACAGACAATGGGATCAATCTGATCGATCCGGGGGATTCGCCGGAGAGAAATGTACGGTTCCTTCTGGTGCTTTCCTGCATTTTGAAGGCAGTGGACACCCATGCTGATCTTCTGCGCCAGAGCGCGTCGGATGTGGGAAATGATCTCCGGCTTGGAGCAAATGAGGCACCGCCGGCCATTGTGTCGGTATTCCTCGGAAGCCAGCTGGAGGATGTAGTTCGTCAGCTTGTGGAGACGGGCACGGCGGAGAATCATATCGAGGGCGGTGTGCTGCGCACGGGCGTTTCTACGCTGCCGGATATTGCTAAGGATGCAACGGATCGTAACCGGACCTCTCCGTTTGCTTTTACCGGCAACAAGTTTGAATTCCGCATGGTTGGATCAGCGGACTCTGTGGCTGGATCAACTACTATTTTGAATACCATAGTGGCCGAGGCCTTCTGCGAGGCAGCGGATATCCTGGAGTCGGCGGATAATTTTGACCTGGCGGTGCATGACCTGATCAAGACGAATCTCCGGGAACATCAGCGCATTATTTTTGACGGAGACGGATATTCGGCCGCCTGGGTGGAGGAGGCTGCTAAAAGAGGTCTTCCGAATATTGCAAGTATGATTGAAGCAGCGTCGGTTCTGACAACGGACAAGTCGGTGGAACTGTTTGACCGGTTCCACATTTTTACGAAGGCAGAGCTGGAGTCCAGAGAAGAAATTACCTACGAAACCTACGCAAAGACCATCAATATCGAGGCGCTGACGATGATCGATATGGCGGAGCGGCAGATCATTCCGGCATGCATGACTTATGAGCGGGATTTAGCAGCGACGATCATTGCGGTTCAGCAGGCAGGAGCCGTTTTCCGGGCGGAAAAGGAGAAGCTACAGAAGATTGCGGATCGTATTGACGAAGCACAGACGGCGCTGGATGCGCTTCGAGAGGTGGAAGAGACCGCATCTGCCATGCCGGATGGAAAGGATCGCGCCTTTTACTATAAGGATGTCGTGAAGCCGGCGATGGCGACGCTGCGCAGACCTTGCGATGAGCTTGAAAAGCTGATTGACAAAAAGGCCTGGCCCTTCCCGACGTACGAGGATTTGATGTTTGAGGTGTAATGCCTCACAGGGTGGAGCTCGAAAAAGATGAGAATCATTGTTGTTGGCTGTGGAAAAGTGGGACAGACAATTGTAAAGTGCCTGTCCCATGAGGATCATGATATTGCAGTAATTGACGTGGATCCGGTGGTTGCGGAGGATATGTCCGATCAATTCGACGTGCTGGCGGTTGTTGGAAACGGCGCCAGCTACTCGGTCCTGCAGGAAGCAGGGGTGGAGGATGCGGATCTTTTGATTGCTGTTACGGATTCGGATGAGCAAAATCTCCTGTGCTGCCTGTTCGCGAAAAAGGTCGGCAACTGCAGCACCATCGCGCGCGTGCGAAATCCGGTTTACAGTCAGGAAATAGGCTACATCAAAGAAGAACTGGGGCTCTCGATGACGGTGAACCCGGAGTATGCGGCCGCGGAGGAGGTGGCGAGAATCCTCCGCTTTCCATCGGCCATCAAGATCGAAACCTTTGCGGGCGGCCGGGCAGAGCTCTTGCAGTTTGTGATTCCGAAGGGATCTTTACTGGACGGTGTGAAGCTGAGCGAGCTTCCTTCCAGGCTGGGAGCCAAGATTTTGGTGGGCGCTGTGGAACGCGGCGATGACGCGGTCATTCCGGACGGCGGTTTTGTACTGCGGGCGGGAGATACCATCAGCATGGTGTCAGCGCCGAGTGATGCTAAAAAGTTCTTTGCACGCCTGGGCGTTGATATCCACCGGGTGAACGATGCCATGATTGTCGGCGGCGGTAAAATTGCCTTCTATCTGGCCAAAATGCTCTTGAATTCCGGCATCAGCGTCAAGATCGTGGACAACAGTAAGGAGCGCTGCGAGGAGCTTGCAGACGCGCTGCCGGAGGCGCTGATCATTCGAGGCGACGGATCGGACCAGGAGGTTCTGCGCGAGGAAGGAATTGAAACCTGCGAGTCCTTTGTATCCCTGACGGGCATTGATGAGCAGAATATCTTTATGTCTCTGTTTGCCAAGCAGGTGAATCCCAAGGCTAAGATTGTTACCAAGACCAACCGGATCCACATGGATTATATTCTGGACAAGCTGGAGTTGGACAGTCAGATTCATCCGAAGGACATTACATCGGATTCGATCGTTCGGTATGTTCGCGCTATGCAGAATACCATTGGGTGCAATGTGGAGACGCTGTACAACGTGGTGGAGGATAAGGTGGAGGCCTTGGAGTTTGTCATTCGTGAGAAATCCAAGGTGGTGGGCATCCCGCTTGCTCAGCTTCGCACGAAAAAAAACGTACTGGTCGCCAGTATTATTCGAAAGGGCAAAATTCTGATGCCCAATGGTGCCTCTACGATTGAGATGGGGGACAGCGTGGTTATCTTTACAACCGATAAGGGCTTTGGTGATATTACGGATATACTTGAGGTGAACTGACGTGCGTTATTCCATTGTTCGGTATGTGCAGGGACAAATCCTGAAGATCGAGGGGGCGCTTCTTCTGGTACCGGCGCTGACAGGGGCGATTTATCGGGAAAAAGCGGCAGCGGCGTATTTCCTTGTGGCGGCAATCTGCGCGGCAGCAGGCGGACTTTTGAGTCTGCGGCGCCCCCAAAAGCTGGTGTTGTATGCCAGGGAAGGCATGGTGAGCGTTGCACTTGCCTGGGTGGTGCTGTCAGTGTTCGGCGCGATTCCCTTTGTGCTGTGCGGAGATATTCCGTCCTTTGTCAATGCACTGTTTGAGATCATTTCCGGATTTACAACTACGGGCGCCAGCGTTGTGGATAATGTAGAGGCGCTGTCGCATGCGAGCCTTATATGGCGAAGCTTCTCCCACTGGGTGGGCGGCATGGGGGTTATTGTGTTCATGCTGGCAATCATGCCGATGACAAGCGGCTACAACATGCAGCTGATGAAGGCCGAGAGCCCCGGGCCCTCTGTGGGAAAGCTTGTGCCGCATGTAAGAGAGAGCGCCAAAATTCTGTATCTGATTTATCTTGGTATGACGGCGGTGCAGTTTGTTTTGCTGCTGTTGGCAAGAATGCCTGTATTTTCAGCGGTCTGCATGACCTTTGGCACGGCAGGAACGGGAGGCTTTGGCATTGTCAGCAGCAGCTGCGGGGATTACACGACGCTGCAGCGAAATATTCTCACCATTTTTATGCTGGCATTCGGTGTGAACTTTAACGCGTATTATTATCTTCTCGGCAAGGACAAAAAGCAGGCGCTGCGCATGGAGGAGGTGCGGTGGTACCTTATCATTGTTGCGGCAGCAACGGCGCTGATCACAGTGAATATCTGCAGCCTGTTCCCGTCTATGTGGGATGCATTGCACCATGCGGCCTTTCAGGTGGCTTCCATCATTACAACCACCGGATACAGCTCGGTCAACTTTGACACATGGCCGATGTTCAGCAAGATGATTCTGGTGGGGCTTATGCTCTGCGGGGCATGCGCAGGATCAACCGGCGGCGGCATAAAGGTATCACGTATTCTGATTTTATTTAAGGCGGTCCGTGTGGAGATCCGTCATTATATTCACCCGCGCGCGGTTACGACATTAAAGATGGATGGAAAGGCGGTGGACAAGTCCATTCTGCGGGGCGTGCTGGTTTATCTTGCGGCCTATGCCTTTTTGTACAGCGGTTCTGTTCTGCTCCTGGCGCTGGATCCGACCCAGTCCTTTACCACGGATTTCACGGCGGTGGCGGCGACCATCAACAATATCGGACCGGGACTTGATGCCGTGGGACCGGCAGTAAGCTTTAACGGACTGACTGCACTGTCGAAGGTTGTCTTGATGTTCGATATGCTGGCGGGACGCCTGGAGCTGTTCCCGATGCTGGTGTTCATGCTGCCGTCCATCTGGAAGAAAAATTCGTAAATTGGAAAATACGAAAAAGTGAAAAAATCTCTTGCAATCCACAGAAGCATCTGGTAAGATAACTAACCGTAGCAGTCAGCAAGAAGCGATCAAAGCTTGCGGGATGCGGCTGCGGATTGTGAATATTGGGCTATAGCCAAGCGGTAAGGCAACGGACTCTGACTCCGTCATTTCGTTGGTTCGAATCCAACTAGCCCAGCGTTTTGAGAACTCTCATCTGGATTGGATGAGAGTTTT
>CAVFRZ010000174.1:0-5157 GCA_963624875.1 Anaerovibrio sp. | reverse complement strand
GTGATTCCCTGCGCAAATCCGGCCTCCATCAACATCAAAAAACGCTTCTGGTCGATCGATAACACGGACATCAACCGCATGTTCCCCGGGTACGATGCGGGGGAAACAACGCAGCGAATCGCGGCGGGAATCTTTGAAGGAATCCGGGAGTATAAGGTGGGAATCCAGTTCGCATCCTTCTATATGAAGGGATCCTTCCTGCCGCATATCCGGATGATGAAAACGGGCTTTGAAAATACGGAGCTTGCGTGCAAATTCGGTCTTCCCTATGTCATGGTGCGCCAGCCAAGGCCGTTTGATACAACGACATTGAACTATAACTGGCAGATCTGGGAAACCGACGCATTTTCGCTTTATACCACCAACACCGACACGGTGGACCGGCAGAGCAGCCGTGAGGCCATTTCTTCTATTCTGTACTTCATGGAGCAGACGGGACTGCTTACCGAGCTGGATATGGAAGAGGAGGCAGGATACAGCGCGTTTGCGCCGGTGGAATCGCGCATTGCAGAGGATGGGAACCTGATTACAGTGCGTGCGCCGAAGGCGGGATTCTTCCATGGGTATGTGCGGCCCGGCGACGTGGTGAACGAGGGCCAGGTACTGGCCCAGATTGACAGCACGCTGGATGCCTCGCTCCTGGCGGAGATCACTGCGCCGGCCTCGGGGACCATTCTGTTCGCCCACACCGAGAACGTCACCTACTCGCATTCAGCAGTGTTTAAGATAGTGGGGATTTAGGGGAACGCTGATTAAATCAGCATTACTTAGCCAGCTCCTGCAGAAAATCCAGATAGCGCTGTGCCTTGTCATGGTACATGGACAGCGGATTGGAGCGGTCGCACAAGAGCTCCCGCATCAGTCCGGTTTCCATGTAGCGGATAATGCGGATCAGCTCCGACGGATTCTGAATCCGCGGCCATTTCTCCAGACTGCACTGCTCGTACATGGCGTCATAGACATCCGGAACGGTGGTATCGAGCTCCTCCAAGGCAGAGAGTGCATCGATATCGGTCTCCATCTTCACCGATTCAAAAAAGAGGAACACAGCCGGGTACTGCTCCATGATGCGGGTCTCCGTCTCGAGTATCTCCTTCTGCAGCTCCCAGAAATCCATTCCCTTGCTGCGGATGGAGCTGCGCAGCTCCAGAATGACAAAGCGTGAGAGGTAGCTGTAGAGAAAGCCATAGTAGCCGGCTTTGCTGCCAAAGTAATGGAACAGAAGGCCCTTACTGATCTGAGCCTCCTTGACGATATCGTCGGTACTGGCGTGATGGTAGCCGTTTGCGGCAAAGATCCGGAGCCCGGCGTTCATCATCCGGTCCTGCTTTTCCTTTTTAAGATCATAGAATTTCTCGTTCATCGATTTCATGGGCGTGCACCTTCTCTAGCTACAGGGCTGATGTGCAGGTTCTGCGTTATTAGGCCAGTTATTTTGCAAACGATGTACTAGTTGACTGATCTGGTCTATACCTGAAAGAGTACCATACATTCACATGAGATACAACGCCGGGACGCACGAGAAGCCAGCCAAGCGAGCGCTCTCTGAACCGGACACCTCCGCCGGGACCCGTCGCAGGCGTCCTTGTGGAGAACGATCAGAGGCCTGCGAATTGCATCTCCCCACTTTCTTTTTAACAGCGACTGGGTTACACTGTTTGGAACAGTGACTACAACAACAAAGGCAGCGGCGCTGCAGTATGGAGGGTAGAATGAAGAAATTTAGTAAGCTGGTGGCAGGCGCAGCGGTTCTGGGTGCTGCAGCATACGGGGTGTACAGCTATCTGAACAAGCTGGAAGAGGATTTTGATTACGAGGAGTCGGACATTGAGCTCGAGCCGGCCGGCGAAGAGGCAGGGGAGGCTGCTGAGGACGATGTGACTGCTGTGGACGATGCGGCTGAGACCTTCAAGCAGGCAGCAAACCGCGCATACACTACCATTCAGCATGGTTCGAAGCAGGCAATGGATAAGGTAAAGGAAGCCGTTGGCCCGAAGGGTGAAGAGGTCCTGAGCGAGGTTGGTGTTGCGGCGAAGGAAATGGGCAAGACCGTGGTGGAGTCAGCGACCAAGATTCGCGAGATCCTTCAGGAGAAGGACGAGGAGCTTTCGGAGGAGACTGCCGAGGCAATGACAGACGCAGAGGCTTCTTCGGATGAGGCTGAGGAGACAGTGGAGACCGTGTCCTTTGAGGTACCGGCTGAGACTGCACCGGCGGAGGAGGTACCTGCGTCGAACGCGGCAGAAACGGCCCGGGAAAACGTTCTTGACGATGAGAATTCGGACAAGACGGAGGGTGCTGATATTGAAATCACACCGGAGGAGCATTACGATTCCTATGTGACGCTCCGGAGCGCTTCCACAGAGCATAAGCCGGAGGAGGCCGTAAAGGTATCCGACCTTCCGGAGGTGGAGCAGTTTTTTAACGACGAGATCTGAGCAATAACGGCGACACATCGGAGCATGTGCATTCCAAAGGCCAGGGAAGAGTGGTTCTTCCCCGGCCCTTGTTATGAAATCCTGTGATAAAACGGGTAGAGGGAGATTCATTTGAGTAACGAAAAGAAAACTGTAGTTGGCGACCAGCCGATTTATGACGCGTCGTCGCTGGGGGCACCCAAGATTGCAATCCTGGGCTTCCAGCACGTATTCGCCATGTTCGGCGCCACCGTCCTGGTTCCGCTTCTGACCGGCCTGGATGTGTCCACCACCCTTTTGTTCGCCGGTCTCGGAACGCTTCTGTTCCATTTCCTGACCAAGAAGAAGGTTCCGGCATTCCTGGGTTCGTCTTTTGCATTCCTCGGCGGCTATGCAGCCATTGCGCCGCTGAATGCAGACGGTACGCCCAGCGAGCTTTTGCCGTATGCCTGCTTTGGCGTTGCCTGCGCAGGTCTGGTTTATCTGGTGCTGGCCGGTCTCTTCCGTGTATTCGGTGCGAATAAGGTTATGAAGTATTTTCCGCCGGTTGTTACGGGACCGATTATCATTGCCATCGGTCTGAACCTGTCCCAGTCGGCCATTTCCAACTGCGAGACGAATTGGTTTATCGCACTGGTTGCCATTATTGTTGTCATTGTGTGCAACATCTGGGGAAAGGGAATGGTGAAGATCATACCGATTCTCCTGGGCGTTATTGCATCCTACCTGGTAGCAGCCGTAACCGGCAACATCGATTTCACCGCAGTGAAGGAGGCAGCCTGGATCGGCTTCCCGATTCACTATGAGAACACGGTGTTTTCTCTGTTCACCGGCGGCAATCTGGACGGCGGGCTGTTGTTCGCTTCTGTTATTACAATTGTTCCCATCGCCTTTGCAACAATGATGGAGCATATCGGTGATATCTCTGCCATTTCTTCTACTGTAGGAATCAACTACATCAAGGATCCCGGTCTTCACAGAACACTGACCGGTGACGGCCTTGCAACGACACTGGCTTCTTTGTTCGGTGCACCGGCGAACACCACCTACGGTGAGAACACGGGCGTTCTGACACTGACAAAGGTATTTGATCCGGCCATCATCCGCCTGGCAGCCGTTATTGCAGCGGTGCTGTCCTTCTGCCCGAAGTTCGCAGCGATCATCGAGGTGATGCCTTCTGCCACCATCGGCGGCATTTCGCTGGTCCTCTACGGCATGATCTCGGCTGTCGGTGTTCGGAACCTGGTTGAGACGCACGTTGATTTTGCCAAGAGCCGCAACGTTCTGATCGCAGCACTGATTCTGGTTTTGTCCATCGGTATCAACTATTCCGCTGCCGGTGCCATCAGCTTCGGTGCCATTAGCTTCTCCGGTCTTGCAACCGGATCTTTGGTCGGCATTCTTTTGAATGCAATCCTTCCCGGAAAGGATTACAATTTCGAGGAGGAAGGCCCGAATGTAACCGGCGTGGATCTGCAGATCCACCAGGGTGAGAATTTCGCGGATGAGGCCCAGAAGAATAAGGCCTGAGAGAAAGAAGGATACAGTCTGTACTGGCTGTGGTTATCTGCCGTCTTCCGATTCATCGGAAGACGGCCATTTTTTTAGGGAGAAAGCGATGGGATACCGGTTCTGCTTTGGCGCCTCGGGAGCGGGGAAGAGCACGAAGCTTCATGAATGGATCATTCGGCAGGCAGGAGAGGCACTGGATCAGGGAGACCTTTCCGGAACCTTCCTGCTCGTTGTGCCGGATCAGTACACCATGCAGACGCAAAAGGACCTGGTGCTGGCAGCCGGGGAGCGCGGCGGCATTCTGAACGTGGATGTGCTGTCCTTTGGACGGCTTTCGCACCGTGTTTTCGAGGAGGTGGGAGCGGATCCGCGGGGCGTGCTGGACGACATGGGAAAGACGCTTCTGCTTCGCCGGCTGGCGGCCAGGCTGGGCGATCAGCTGCAGGTGCTGCAGCATGGAATGGACCGGCCGGGGATGGCGGCGGAGATGAAATCCGTCATTTCAGAATTCATGCAATACGGAATTTCCGCATCCGAGGTGGGTGAGATGGCGGCGTGCGCAGCCGGGGCCGGACAGGGAGGTCTTGCGGCAAGGCTTACGGATCTGCAGCTTTTGTATCAGACATTTCTGGAGGACCGGAAGGGACGGTATCTGACCGGCGAGGAAACGCTGGACCTTCTGGCGGAGGCGGTGCCGCGGTCAGCACTTCTGAAGGGGAGCACCGTTGTTTTCGATGGCTTTACCGGCTTTACTCCGGTGCAGAACCGCGTACTTGCTGCTATTCTGCAGACGGCCGGAGAGGTGATTTTCGCATTGGACTATGCGGAGGACGGCGGGACGCCGATCGAGGAGGTGCTCGCGGGTGCGCCCTTTGACGAGCAGGATCTGTTCTATCTCACGCGCAAAACAGCGGCGCAGATCACCCGGATGGCACAGCAGGCGGGGGTTATGCACGGCAGTGACGTTTGGCTTGGAGAAACGCCGCGGTTTGCCGCAGAGCCGGCGCTGCGGCATCTGGAGAAGTCCTTGTTCCGCTATCCGGTGCAAAGCTATGCGGGAAAAGCGGAGAGCAGATCTGCCTCTTTGGAACCGAATACTGCGGCGGGGGAGGCTTACAGGGAGAGCAGAGGGCTTCCGATTCATCTGTCTCTGGCCAGCACGCCTGAGGAGGAAGTGCGCCAGACGTTTCTCCGGATCCGGCATCTGATGGAGGAAAAGGCATATCAC
>CAVFRZ010000173.1:0-5166 GCA_963624875.1 Anaerovibrio sp. | reverse complement strand
GGTGCGCTTTGCAAGAATTGAGGGGCTTTTGTCCGGCTTTCTTTTGCAGGAGGACGGCGTGCAGGAGATGCTGCGCACAGAAAACGCTGCCGATGCCGGGATGGCTCAGTACCTGTGGCGGAAGGGACATTTTCCGTTGTGCAGGAACGAGGGCTGCCTGTACTACAAGGATGCGGCGAAGGCGCTGGAGGCTCAGCTGGAGGATCTTCGGAAGGCAGAGTCCTTTATTTTTATGGAGTATTTTGCCGTTGAGGACCGGGTGTCCTTCGGCCGAATTCACCAGGTACTGAAGGAGAAGGCTGCCCAGGGCGTGGAGGTTCGTCTGTTCTACGACGATGTCGGGAGCATCGGCTTTGTCAACGGGAGATTCTGCAAGCGGATGGAGGCAGACGGCATCAGGGCCCGGATTTTCAATCCGGTGCTGCCGAGTCTTCGCGTATTCATGAACAACAGAGATCACCGGAAGATTACAGTGATTGACGGGAAGGTGGCCTACACGGGCGGTTACAATCTGGCGGACGAGTATTTTGGCGTTACCAAGCCCTATGGCGAATGGAAGGATGCCGGCATCCGCGTAACGGGGCCTGCGGTGCGCTCGTTTACGACGGTTTTCCTGGAAATGTGGAATGCCATACACGCAACCGACGAGGATGATAAAGAGTTCGACCGGTTCTTCCCTGGGCTTACGATCGGAGAAAAGGACCGGGAAAAGCAAAGCGCCAGGGAGATTCTGGATGAGGCACAGGCATCCGGAATGTCGCCGCACAGCTTCCTGGAGGCGTTTGCACAGAAGAATATTACAAGGAATGAGGCAGCGGAGAAAACAATGTATGACACACTGCCGGACGCAGCGGGCTTTGTGCAGCCTTATGCGGATTCGCCGCTGGACGAGGAGCAGATTGGCGAGAACGTCTATCTGTCCATTGCCAATGGCGCAGTCGACTATCTGTACTTTGTGACGCCGTACCTGATTCTGACGGACGAAATGAGCCGGGCCATTACGCTGGCAGCCGAGCGCGGCGTGGACGTCAGGATCATTACGCCTGGTGTCCCGGATAAAAAAATAACATATCAGCTTACCAGATCCTATTATGCGCAGCTGGTTCGGAAGGGCGTACGGATTTATGAATTTACGCCGGGGTTCTGTCATGCCAAGTGCTGCGTCAGTGATGACCGCATCGCTACATGCGGCACCATCAACCTGGACTACCGGAGTCTGTACCACCACTTCGAGGACGGATGCGTCATGTATGGAACCCATTCGGTTCTGGACGTCAGAAACGATCTGGAGAATCTGCTCTCCCGGAGCCGCGAGGTGACGGAGGATTACAGCCCTGGACACCGGAGCGCAACGCTTCGTACGTTCCAATGTGTGCTGCGGTTGATTGCACCACTTATGTAATGCGGCGGTGTCAGTTTGCTTGCCTGTCAAGCGACAGGGTGGCGGATGGATGTCCGGCGTTCGGGGCCTTCCGAGGACCTCGGTGCTTGCGAGCGTCTTGTGCGAGCTTAGCACCGCTAGGCCGCAGGGGAGCACGTTTTTGCCGAGTGGCCGTAAGGCCATCTCGTAGCTGACGAAGTCAGCGTAGCGTCCCCGAACCGGACACCTCCGCCAGGACCCGTCGCAGGCGGGCACCTGAATAGCATAATTCATGCTCCGGAAAGGAGAAAAAGATGGCATTTTCTTCCAACGATTATCAGCAGCTCGGCCTTGGTGACCGGGCAATGGCACTTAGCGAGCGCCAGAAGCGCCGCATCGACAATTCTTGGGCCGGAGCCTTTGCGTCCCGGATCTTCCCCAACATTGATGACCGGCTCTTCCTGCCGCTGTACTCCAGTGCATCCGCTAAGCCCAGCAGCCCGGTGAACGTGCTCGTCGGCGGACTGATTCTGGAGGCATTGTTCGGCCTTTCCGATGAAAAGCTGGTGGAGAACTGCATCTGTGATGTCCGGTATCAGATGGCCCTACACACCACCAGCGATCTGGAACAGCCCATTTCGGTCAGCACGCTGCAGCGATTCCGCAGAAGGGTTGCGGACTATGAAAAGGAGAGCGGCGTTAATCTCCTGCGCAGCTGCATTGACGGTATTGCAGCGCCTCTGGATGAGCTGATTCAAACATATCTTCCGGGAACCGAGGCAGACAGTCAGAGCATTCAGCGCAGTATTCTGCGCAGCCGCGGCGGTGAATTTGACGAGAGCATTCTCTCCGATCCGGAGGTATTTAAAATCAATGTCCTTCCTGCTCATTCGGACCACGTGGCCTATGCATCGGCCTGCGAGCTGCAGAAGGAGACGACATCGCTTCGCTATTCCCTAAACGGCTTGTGGAAATTCTCCTATGCTAAAAATCCGGCCTCGGCCATCCGGGGCTTTGAGAAGCGCTCGTATGATTGCAGCAGCTGGGATGAAATTCGCGTGCCTGCCCATATCCAGATGGAAGGCTATGATATTCCGGCGTATGTGAATCTTCAATATCCCTGGGACGGACGGGAAGAGCTAAAGCCTGGGATGATTCCGACAGCATTCAATCCGGTCGGCAGCTATGTCAAATACTTTACGGTTCCGGAGAACATGCAGGGACGCCCTCTTTACATCTCCTTTCAGGGAGTGGAGAGCGGTTATGCCCTGTGGCTGAACGGCTGCTTTATCGGCTACAGCGAGGATACCTTTACACCGTCTGATTTTGACCTTACGCCGTATATCACGGAAGGAGAGAACAAGCTGGCTGTGCGCGTTTACAAATGGACGAGCTCAAGCTGGCTGGAGGATCAGGATTTTTACCGCTTCAGCGGTATTTTCCGTGACGTCTACCTGTATACAAAGCCGGCAGTTCATCTGGAGGATCTGAAGATCCGCACGCACCTTTCGGAGGATCTGGAAAGTGCGGAGCTGCTGCTGGATTTGACGCTCTCATCAGACACGGCAGAGGACGGGCAGGAGGTTCGGCACGGCTATGGCTATACGGAATACCGCCTGGAGAAGGACGGACGAATCGTTCTGTCCGGCGAAACGGACAATGAGGCCCATACTGCACTGCGGGAGAAGGTGGCGGCACCGGCTTTATGGTCAGCAGAGGATCCGCAGCTCTATGATGTATACCTGACACTGCACGATAAATCGGCAAAGGCGGTGGAATATATTCATGAGAAGGTGGGCTTCCGCCGGTTTGAAATGAAAGACGGGCTCATGTGTCTGAATGGAAAACGGATTGTGTTCAAAGGTGTGAACCGTCATGAGTTTACCTGTGACACCGGCCGGGCAGGTATGAGTGAGGAGCAGATGCGGCAGGATCTGACCATCATGAAGCAAAGCAACATCAATGCCATCCGTACGAGCCACTATCCGGACGATTCCAGGCTGTACCGGCTCTGCGATGAGTATGGCTTGTACCTGATCGCCGAGAACAACATGGAGACCCATGGCTCCTGGGCGGCCAGACACATTTCCGGCGAGGAAAATATCGTCCCGGGCGACCATCATGAGTGGGAGGCAGTGCTGCTGGACCGCGTAAATTCCTGCTATCAAAGAGACAAGAACCATCCGGCCATTCTGATCTGGTCCTGCGGAAACGAGTCCTATGGCGGCAGCATTATTTATGAAATGGCGCAGGAGTTTCGCCGGCTGGATCCGGACAGACTGGTGCATTACGAGGGTATTTTCAATGACCGCCGCTATGAGGGAACCTCAGACATGGAAAGTCAGATGTACCCTTCTGTGGAGAGCATTCGGAAATTCCTGGAGGAGCATCCCCGGAAGCCGTTTATCTGCTGTGAGTATACGCATTCCATGGGCAATTCCAACGGCGGCATGTTCCTGTATACGCAGCTGACGGAGACGGAGCCGCGGTACCAGGGCGGCTTTATCTGGGATTTTGTGGACCAGTCCATCCGCAGAAGGGACCGCTTCGGTGCAGAATTTCAGGCCTACGGCGGAGACTGCGGCGAGCGGCCGACGGATTACAGCTTCTCCGGCAACGGCATTGTGGCCGGAGACCGCATGCCCTATCCCAAGCTCCAGGAGGTGAAATTCCTGTATCAGAACCTGTCGGTTGATGTGGAGTGGGATCATTTTACGGTAAACAATCGGAACCTGTTCGTGTCGACCGGGCGCTATGCGTGCGTTGTCCTCCTGGAGAAGGAGGGAGTACGGCTGGATGAGCAGATGGTGGATACCGATGCGGCGCCCCTGACGAAGACAGAGTACCCGCTGCCTGTCCGGATTCCGGAAGAAAGCGGCGAATACACTGTGACCGTTTCCTTCCGGCTGAAGGAGAATACGTGCTGGGCTGCGAGTGGACACGAGGTGGCCTTCGGCCAGGGAGTATTCCTTGGCGGGGCAACAGGAGCGGCTAAGACAGAGGCCTTATGCGCAGGAGAGGCGTCGGCAGAACCTGCAAAGGCAGCGGCATCCGCCGGGGAAGCACAGGCGCAGCCTGCTGCAAGGCTCCGGGTGATCCGCGGAACCTTCAATGTCGGCGCGAAGGGAGAGCATTTTGATGCGCTCTATTCATTCCTGAACAAAACAGGACTAAAGTCCTACCGGTATGGCGGGAAGGAGCTCATAGACCTGCCGCCGAGACCGAATTTCTGGCGGGCACCCACGGACAATGACAAGGGCAACAACATGCCGGGAAGGTACGGAGTATGGAAACTGGCGAGTCTGTACGCTTCGGATATGCCGGCAGAAGGACCGGGGGTTCTTTCGCAGGAGGAGGCAGCCGCCTATCCGAAGATGGCATATTCTCCGGAGCAGGATACCTTTGCAGTTACGCAGCGTCTGTTCCTGCCGACAGCCCCCGAGTCGCAGATGGAGGTTACAACACGGTTCCATGCTGACGGCGGAGTGGACTATATTCTGGACTACGATGCGCCTGAGGGCACTGTGCTGATGCCGGAATTCGGTATGCTCTTTACGATGGATGCCGGTTATGATCAGGTTGCCTGGTATGGAAACGGACCGCAGGAAACCTATTGTGACAGAGACAAGGGCGCAAAGCTCGGCGTATACCGAGGCACGGTTAAAGAGCAGATGACGAGGTACCTGGTGCCGCAGGAGTGCGGCAATAAGACCGGCGTTCGCTGGGCCAGAGTTACAGACAGGAGAGGACGCGGCCTGGAGTTTCGCGTGCCGGAGGGACAGACCATGAATTTCTCGGCACTTCCC
>CAVFRZ010000172.1:0-5179 GCA_963624875.1 Anaerovibrio sp. | reverse complement strand
GATTATAGGATGCGTCAGACGGCGCCGCAGCTGCCGATGCTGGAGGAAGGAAAATGCTACTGCCTTCGCATTGTAAAGCAAGATGACCCGGAGCGGGGAAGCTTTGTGCGGATCAATTATTATGACCGCCGGGGGGATTTGCTGAGCTTTCAGATGCTGAAGGAGAAAGAGGGCGTGCTGACCTATCCAAGAGAGGCCTTTCGGTATACATTGCAGCTGGTACAGGGCGGCGCCAGAACGGTTTATTTTACACGAATGGAGATTGTTCCGGAGGAGTATTGGGAGAATTGGAACGCCGCCCGGATTCCGGAGCGTGAGGAAGGCCGGACCAGGACCTGCCGGTGGTGAGACGAAGCAGTCGCTAAAAACGCCATGCCTGCTCGCACAGGCACTGTCATGAAAAAAATCGGGTAATTGTTTAGCGCCATCTCGATTTTCCTTCGGAAAACATCGATGTGGCTGGTCAGAGGCGCATGAGTAATCCAAGATGGAATCACTTCCAATTAAATAGGCTGCAGCGGATGCTGCGGGAGGTGAATTCCTGTGCCGATGCCATGCGGGCGCTGTCGGATGCCGACCTGCAGAGCATGACAGGCCAGCTTCGGGGGCAGCTCCGGCAGGGTAAAACGCTGGATCAGCTGCTCCCGCAGGCGTTTGCGGCAATGCGGGAGGCGGCAGGACGCGTCCTGGGCAAATATCCGTATGACGTGCAGGTTCTGGGAGGCATTGCATTGCACCAGGGTCGGATTGTGGAGATGAAGACCGGTGAGGGCAAGACGCTGGTGGCGACGATGCCGCTGTATCTGAACGCCCTGAGCGGACAGAGCTGCATTCTGGTAACCACCAACAGCTATCTGGCAGCCCGCGATGGCGCAGAACTGGCGCCGCTGTACGAATTTATGGGGCTTCGGGAGGCGGTCGGCGTGCCCAAGGAGGACGGCGAGCGTCTCAGCAACGCACAGAAAAAGGAAATCTACGCGGCAGACATCGTATATACCACCAACGACACGCTGGCCTTTGACTATCTGTTTGAAAATCTGGAGAACAAGGCAGAGAACCGCTATCTGCGGAGGATGGACTATGTCATCGTTGACGAGGCGGATGCGGTGCTGCTGGACAGTGCGCAGATTCCGCTGATCGTGTCGGGGATGCCTCGGGTACAGTCGAATCTGTTCGGCATCACAGATTACTTCGTAACGACCTTGGAGCCGGAGAAGGATTATCAATGTGAGAATAAGGATGTGTGGCTGCTGCCGCCCGGCATCGAAAAGGCCAGGCGATTTTTTCGCACGGAGGAGCTGTATAACGAGAGTGAGGAGGACATTGTACGCCATATTTGCCTTGCACTGCGTGCCCATCTGGTGATTGAGAAGGAGGACCGCTACATTGTCCGTGACAATGCGGTGCAGCTGCTGGATGAGCGCACGGGACGCGTACAGCCCAATACCAAGCTGCGCAGCGGCCAGCATCAGGCACTGGAGGCCAAGGAGCAGGTGCCGATTACGCAGGAGAGCCGGACGGTGGCGTCTGTAACCTACCAGAGCTTCTTCAATATGTATCGCAAGGTTGCCGGGATGACGGGAACCGGCGTGACGGATGCCGATGAATTCCGTCAGATTTACGGCCTGGATGTGGTGGCAATCCCGACGAGGAAGAAGATACAGCGCATCGATCGGCCGGACCGCATTTACCCGAATCTGGAATCGCAGCTGTCGGCGGCGCTGGAGGAAATCCGCTGTCTTCATGAGAAACAGCAGCCGGTGCTGATAATAGCCAGCTCCATTCACATATCGGATCTGGTATCGCAGCGTCTGCTGCGGGAAGGGATTCCTCACAATGTACTGAATGCATACAATATTGCGAAGGAGGCTGCCATCATTCGGGAGGCCGGACAGAAAAATGCGGTTACCGTTGCAACGACGGTGGCCGGCCGCGGCACCGATATACGACTGGGAGAAGGTGTGGAAGAACTGGGAGGCCTTGCCATCATTGGTATCGGCCTTATCGCGAACAAGCGGCAGGAGCTGCAGTCGAGGGGGCGAAGCGGCAGACAGGGAGATCCCGGCTTTTCACGGTTTTATCTGTCTCTGGAGGATGAGGTTGCGGATGAGTTTGGCCGGAAATGGCTGAAGAAATGCCGGAAGGGCAATGAGCAGGTGCACAATCCTGCGGTTATTCATGCTGTTCATGATGCGCAGCGGATCTCGGCTGAACTGGCCAGAAGCAGCCGGAAGGCAACCAAGGAATTTGGGGAAAGCATGGAGAAGCAGCGGAACCTTGTGTACGCTGCGCGCAATCATGTGATGGAGAGCATGCCTCTGGAGCGCTCCTATTATCGGGATATCTTCGGACAGGTGATCGATAGCTTTCTGAATCAGCAGCTGCAGGAAAAGGGGGAGCTTCCGGGAGAGGATGACGTGGTGCGCTTCCGTATGGATCACATCAGCTATTCTTTTCGGGAGTTTCCGGAGAAGTCGGTGCTAAGCACAAGAAAATCCATTCGGGAGTATTTGATGACGGCCGCCAATGCGGCACTGGATCAGAAGCTGGACAAGCTGGGCAATACCGACCAGGCGGCCAGCTATATGAAGATGACGACGCTGCGGGCCATTGACCGTGCCTGGATTGAGCAGGTGGATTATCTGCAGCAGCTGCGCCAGGTGGTGTCCGGCAGACAGTACGCAAGGCACAATGTGAAATATGCCTTTCACGAGGAAGCGTACCGCGCTTTTGAAACAATGCAGCTGCAGATCAAGACGGGAATGATGCGGAACATTCTCCTGGGGGAGCTGATCCCGCGGCCGGACGGCGGCATGCGGGTGCTGTATCCGTAGCTGCCGCCGCAGGAGGTTGGACTTCTTTTACGCTGCTTCTGTCTCCTTCTTACCACCAAGGTGCGGCTGAAGAAGACGGAACAGGAGCCTTCCAAGAGGGCCGCCGAAGAAAATCTGCCATGCCATCGCCATCGGGAAATTCAGCGCTGCGGTCTCGAGCCAGGTACCGACAAGGCCGGCTGCGCTCCAGTCTTTGAACAGGATGGTGGCGACGAGGCTCATGGCGGGGCACATCAGGCAGACTGTAAGAGAGCAGCGGATCAGCAGCATCCAGATAAAAGGCATCTCCTTGGTGACTACGCGGCCGGTCAGGAACATAACCGGGCGCTCCATGACAAAGAGCTCCAGAATGATGGCAACCGGCCACATGATCCGCAGCTCGCCAAAGGCCATCAGGAACACCTGATCGGTCATGCCGCCGATGTTCAGGGCAATGTTGTAGCAGATCATGGCATAGACCATAATGAAGGCCATAAGAACGGTGAAGATAAAGTTTTCCAGCTTGTTTGTGGGCATAATAATACACTCCTTCCGTGAATTGCCTGTGTTGTTCGTTATCACCCGGAAGGAGTGTGCGTTTCCAATAAAAGACCAGTGTAGCTTTCTGGGACAATGTCCCTGATTCGATTTTAACTGACGCATCATAGCACAGATTCTTAAGTCATGTAAGTGGTAATTTAAATGTGTTATGCCAGCCAGGCGACGGGTCCTGGCGGAGGTGTCCGGTTCTGGGACGTTACGCTGACTTCGTCAGCTACGAGATGGCCTTGCGGCCACTCGGCAAAAACGCTCCCCTGCGGCCTAGCGGTGCTAAGCTCGCATAAGACGCTCGCAAGCACCGAGGTCCTCGGAAGGCCCCGAACCCGGACATCCATCCGCCACCCCGTCGCCTGGCTGGCCAGACAACAGCTGCAAAATCTTCTTGCATCCTCCCTGCCGTAGGGTGTATAGTACTTGCAAGTAATTCAATTTAATATCACGTTAAACCGATGAAGCGGAGATAACGCAGACAAAGGAGCTTCCAGAGAGCCGGGGAGGATGGGAACCCGGCAGCAGCACCTGTTTGCAAATGGACCGCGGAGGGTGTGAGGAAAGCTGACAGGCACATTGAGGCATTTCAAGTTCGATGCATTTCGGATGCAGGGAGAGAACTCGTCAGGCATCGCAGGTGTCATCCAAGATCAGCGAGTATTTCACAACGTGAGGGCATACGTCAGTTGCCCGGGATATGTTGGTATCCGGTGAGTGTACAGTATATTTGCAGAAGAGAGCACCGCAGATTTCTAATCTGATTTCTGATTCGCGTTCGTCTGCAGCGGCTGTGAATCAAGGTGGCACCGCGATTGGGAGTGTCGCATTCGAAGCGAAGCAATCGTCCTTGATGAGAATCTCTTTGATGAGAAGTCAAAGGATTCTTATCAGGGACTTTTTTATTATCTAAGGAGAAACCTATGAACATCAGACCATCCTATGAAGAGGTGCTTGCGTATGCACAGGCAGGGGACTACCGAAGGGTTCCGGTGAGCACGGAGATTCTTTCGGACCTGTACACGCCTATTCAGATCCTGCAGAAGCTCAAGAACGTGTCCTCCCACTGCTATCTTTTGGAATCGGCAGAAGCCCAGGAAAAATGGGGGCGCTACACCTTCCTGGGCTACGATCCGACAATGGAGATTACCTGCCGGGACGGTCACATGAAGGTGGGAGCCTTGTCCTTCGAGACCCGGGATCCCGGAGCATCCATTCGGCAGATTCTGGCCGAGTACCGGGCTCCGAGACTGGATTACCTTCCCTCCTTTGCCGGCGGGCTGGTCGGATATTTTGCCTACGATTATCTCAAATACGCGGAGCCTTCGCTCCATCTGGACGCGGAGGACTCGGAGAAATTCAACGACGTGGATCTGATGCTGTTCGATAAGGTGATCGCCTTTGACAACCTGCGACAGAAAATTGTTCTCATTGTCAACATTGATTTAAACGAGGCAGAAACGTCCTACAAAAGGGCGGAGTGGGAGCTGGAGGCGCTGATCGACCTCATCCGAAACGGCGAGATGAAGGAAGAGCCGGGCGGCGTATTGAAGTCAGAGATCACACCGCTGTTCGATAAGGAGCGGTATTGTCAGATGGTGCGTACGGCACAGCACCACATCAAGGAAGGCGACATCTTCCAGATCGTTCTCTCGAACCGCCTGGAGGGCGCCTACGAGGGGAGCCTTTTAAATTGCTACCGCGTGCTGCGGACACTGAATCCGTCTCCGTACATGTTCTACTTTTCCGGCACGGACGTAGAGGTCGCGGGGGCTTCTCCGGAGACGCTGGTCAAGCTCGAGGACGGAGAGCTCCAC
>CAVFRZ010000171.1:0-5237 GCA_963624875.1 Anaerovibrio sp. | reverse complement strand
ACCCACTGTCTGGTGTACCTTTGTGTAACGGCGCAGTCTCTGCCGCCCCACGCTTCGATGTCATACGCCAGATCCAGAAAATAAGACAGCCCCAGCTCCTGTGTCCCGATATCACCGATGTTGGTCACCCAGATTTCCCGTACGCCATAGTCATAGGCCATGGTCATTTCTTCGCAGACCTTTGGCAGATAGGTCGAGCCGATCCACTGAAAGGCATGGGCTCCGCCGTGCATGTCCATGTGATAGTACATACCATATCCGCCCTTGTGACCTCTCATTTTCTCGGACGGCAGCGTTCGAGTGGAGCCGTGGTTGTTGTCGCTGAGCATCAAGGTCACACCCTCGAGCTCCTCATCCCCCATCAGGCCCTTGACCGTTTCATTTCCGTAGAAGAACTCCTCCACCTCCGTGAACAGGACAATCTGGCGCGGCACCCGGCTTACATCCTCGCAGATGGTCTCTCGAATCAGGGTATTCTGCGTTTTCAGCACATCCCTTAAAAGCTCAATGTTGTCCTCCAGCGTGGCGTCCTGCCCCAGGATGGCCGTGTCGTTTTCTCCGCGCATCCCCATCGTGATCACCTGCTCAAACGACCGGTTACGCACAAGACCGTCTCTCCAGAACCGGGTGATCCCCTCCGGGTTTCTGCGGAAATCCCAGGCATCACCGTAGACGGAATCCGCCCCGCGGACCATGCTGTACTCCTGACCGCTGCGCATGCAGGGCTCATGATGCGAGGTGCTCATCACTACGCCCAGCTCATCCGCAAGCTCAGCACTTTTGAGCCCCGGCCCGTCCAGATTGAAATTAGAGTCCCACATTGCCGGCCACAGATAGTTGCCCTTGAGGCGCAGCAGCAGCTCAAAGATCCGTTCGTAGCAGGCCGCATTGACGCCGCCGAAATGTGTCATCGCCCAGGTGCCGAAGGCCGGCCACTCATCATTGATGAAAAAGCCGCGGTATTTAACCGACGGCTCCTTGGAAATGACATTCACCGTCTCATCCAGATTTATGACAGACTGCTTCCTGGGCCAGACGTGATTCCAGTTGACAAGCGGCGACACCCCCAGAAGCTCTGATAAATGGAACAGTCCGTAGATCGTCCCCCTCTTATCGCTGCCGGCTATCAGGAGCGCTTCCTTCGCTCCTCCCACCGGATTTTGGATAATCCGGAATACATAGACCTCACGTTTTCCCCTGATCGGCGACAGGTCTATTATCCCCTCGTGCTCGAGTCTGCCCAGGAGCTCGCTGTGCCCCACGGTTCCGTACAGGACGTATTCTTTGCCCTCTTCCAGCACGTCCGTGCTCTCCGGGCAGACATCCGTCACAAGCTCAATGTCTTTTCTTACCAGGCTGGCGATGTATTTTACTCCCGGCAGCGCACCTGCCTCTTCATAGAAACAGCAACCTTTTCCGATTCGCATATGGATTCTCCTTAATAGCTTCCTTCGAAGCTGATTTTCCTTTATACGTACAGAGTACCACGAAAGAGCAGTGAATAAATACGCGCTGTTATGCCGTTTTTATTGCGTTGTTGAACGTCTTCTCCTGTCCCGCGGAATTGATATTTCCTCCCTATAAATGCATAATGGTATCTGTTCAGTCACATCGAGGGTTTCCAAAGGAAAGTCGAGATGGATGCTGAACAATTACGTATAATGCACCTGAACAGTCGTAATTCGCTCCGTTTTCTAACTGACACCAGAGGTAACCGCATTTATGAAGGCTTCCAAAAAAGCTTTGCCCATCGGAATTTCAGACTATATCCGTGCTCAGTCGGAATACTATTATGTAGACAAAACCTTGCTGATCCGGGATCTTCTGGATAAAAAGCCATTGGTATCACTATTCACAAGGCCTCGCCGCTTCGGAAAAACCCTGAACATGGACATGCTGCGGGTTTTTTTTGAAATCTCAAGCGAAGATACCTCCCGATATTTCCGAAACACGAATATCTGGAATTGCGGAGAACAGTATCGCAAATATCAGGGGAAATTTCCTGTAATCTTTCTTACCTTCAAGGATGTAAAATTCAATACCTGGAGCGCAACGATCGATAAGATTAAAAGTCTGATTCAGGAGGAATACGACCGGCATAAGGAGCTGCAGACGGATCCCCGCCTTTCCGGATATGAACAGGAGTATTTTTCAAAGATTTTGAGCGGGACTGCCAATGAGGTGGAACTTGCTTCGTCTCTTGAAAAATTGTCCAAAATGCTGACAATTCATCATGGTATTGCCCCCATCATAATTATTGACGAATACGACACGCCCATTCAGGAAGGCCATTCCCGAGATTTCTACAATGAAATCGTTGGATTTATGCGGAATTTCTTTTCCGGAGCCTTCAAAGACAACAAATACCTTTCTTATGGGTTTCTTACCGGAATTTTCAGGATTGCACAGGAAAGTATGTTCAGCGGACTGAACAACCTGATCGTCAATTCGGTAATGGACGAGGACTACAGCCACTATTTTGGTTTTACCGAAAATGAAGTCCATGCGATGCTGGACTACTACGAAGTGGAGGAAAAGGAAGGCGAACTAAAGTCCTGGTACGATGGATATCTGTTCGGTAATCAGGAGATCTATAACCCGTGGTCCGTCGTCAATTACATTGCAAGGGGATGCATTCCGCAGGCGTATTGGGTGAACACCGGGAAAAATGAAATTCTGGAAGATGTTCTGATGACTGCCACAGAAGATGTTATCGATAAGCTGTATTCTCTTCTGCAGGAAGAGCAAACGATTGTAAGAATTGATCAGAATGTTGTCTATCGCTCATTGACCGCCGATCCGGCAAGCGTATATAGCCTCCTTCTGGTTGCAGGCTATTTAAAGGCGACAAAAAAGGCATTGCAAACGGATGGTTCCTACCTTTGTGAAGTATCCATTCCGAATAAAGAAATTTCAGCGGTATACAGAAATGAGATCTTAGCGCACATGCTGCAGGTAGGTGCTGTAAGCCGAACAACCTCCAATAAAATTGCCGAAGGCCTTTATTTAAATGACTGTCGCAGGTTGCAAACTGCGTTATCCGAATACATTGACAAATCCATCAGTTTTTATGACGCAGGCACGGAGGGATTTTACCATGGCCTTGTTCTCGGACTGATTGCCTTGATGGATGATCAGTATCAGATCAGATCCAACCGGGAGTCCGGAGACGGCCGTTATGACATTGGTTTGTTTCCAAAGGAAATTTCCGTCCATCCCGGTGTCATTATGGAGCTGAAATGGAAGAAAAACCTGCCGGAGGATGAGCTGTGCGGTCTAGCGGAGGCCGCGCTGCAGCAAATTGACGATATGCATTACGATGCAGAGATGAATGCGTGCGGAATCCGCCGCATTCTGAAGTTCGGCATCGCCTTTTCCGGCAAAAGGGTCGTTGTAAAATCCGTTGAAGAATAAGAAAAGAGGTATGGCTGCTGTTAGCAGCCATACCTCTTTCTCTTATTCCTAACTCATGCAGCAAATCTGCATTGCCGGACATCTCGTATCCTATCATGTCCTGATATCACAAGTCGCCTTGTGAACAATCGTCATGCCGGACATGCACGGGTCCCGCATATTACAGTGTGATCTGTGTATTCCCTGTCAGCTCTGCGGTAATCTTCTCTCCGCTCTCAAGAATGATCTCTGCCTTTGCGTCCTTCAGCGTTCCGGTCACCTCAAAGGTCACCGTATTGCCGTCTCGCGTCGCCTTCACAACTGCCACCGTGTTCGCCGACAGATCCGGAATCTCGCATACCGCCGTCTCACCGTCCACCGGCAGATACAGACGCAGCGTCGTCCCTTCCGTATAGTCATAGTCCGGCACATCCTTATGTGCACCAAAGGCCAACAGCGAACCCTCCCGGACGAATACCGGCAGGTTCATGTAGCTGTACTTCTTCTCATACCAGCGGCTGCCGTCCAGCACCTCGCCGTCAATGAGTCCGACCCACTTGCCGGTGCGAGCCTGGCTCTCGCCCGTCTGCACGCCCGGCAGATAGAAGCGTCCTACGCTCTCCTCATTGAAAATAGGAGCCACCAGCACCGAATCACCCAGCATATACTGCAGATCCAGATACCGGCAGGCTAGGTCCTTGTGGAACACAAACGGCATCGGCCGCATCACCGGCACGCCGGTTCTGTGTGCTACTCCGGCCAGGTGGAAATAATACGGCATCATCTGGCACTTGAGCTCGCTGAAGAACCGCACCACATCATTGGACTCATCGTCAAAGATCCACGGCACACGGTAGGAATCCGATCCGTGGAGCCTCGAATGGGTGGAAAACAGTCCGAACTGCGCCCATCTCTTGTACAGATCCGGCGTAGCCGTGCTTTCAAAGCCCGAGATATCATGGCTCCAGAAGGAGAAGCCGCTCATCATAAAGGACAGACCTGCGTGCACGGTCTCTGCCATGGAGCCATAGGTTGCTGCACAATCGCCGCCCCAGTGAATCGGGAACTTCTGGCTTCCGGCTGTCGCACTGCGGGCGAAGAGCACCGCATTGTCCTTTCCCTTGGACTCCTCCAGTGTGGTGAAGACCACCTGGTTGTAGAGATACGTGTAATAGTTGTGCATCATGATCGGATCACTGCCGTCATGGTACACCACATCGATCGGAATTCTCTCGCCAAAGTCTGTCTTAATCGCATCGATTCCCGCATCCAGAAGGCCGCGAACCTTGCCGGCATACCAGCTGCAGGCCTCCGGATTGGTGAAGTCGACAAGAGCAAGACCCGGCTGCCAGTTGTCGATCTGCTTGACGCCGTGTCCGTCTTTTCTCATCAGAAAATAGCCGTGCTTCACGCCCTCACGGAACATCTCGGTATCCTGTGCAACGTACGGATTGATCCAGCAGCAGAGCTTAAGGCCCTTGTCATGGTAGCGCTGAATCATGCCCTCCACATCTGCAAACACCGCCGGATCCCAGGTGAAATCACACCAATGCAGTGCCCGAAGCCAGTAGCAGTCAAAGTGGAACACCCGGAGCGGAATGTTGCGTTCCTGCATGCCGCCGATCAGCTGGTTGGTGGTGTTCTCGTCGTAGCTGGGCTTAAAGCTGGTGGAGAGCCACAGGCCAAAGCTCCAGGCCGGCGGAAGCGCCGGGCGTCCCGTCAATGCCGTATATGCCTTGATGATATCCGCCGGAGTCTCCCCGTAGAACACATGCATCCGCAGCTGCTCACCCGGAACAGAGGTGCCGACAAAGCCCACCTTCTCCGAGCAGACCTCATAGGAA
>CAVFRZ010000170.1:0-5239 GCA_963624875.1 Anaerovibrio sp. | reverse complement strand
ACCGGTCGTACCCTCCATCCGGACAACATGGCAGCAGGCCCTGCTTCCTACGGCTTCACAGATACTCTGGGCCGTATGCACAGTGATGCACAGTTTGCAGGCTCCTCCTCCGTACCGGCTCACGTTGAGATGATGGGTCTGATCGGAATGGGCAACAACCCGATGGTTGGCGCAACCGTATCCACTGCTGTATCCGTTGCACTTGCTGCTGAGCAGGGTAAGTTCTGAGAAAACAGCTCATTTGTATTTTCATAAAAAGAGCGGCATCCTTACATTCAGGATGCCGCTCTTTTTCTCTGTCTGACACCGCGCGATGACGGTGTCAGACAATCTGTTGTAACTATTCAACGGCTGCAGTCTTTTATCGCAGCGCGTGTACAGCATCCGCCATGCTCTTCACATACTCTCCCACCGGCTTCGCCGCATCGGCTCCATACCTGGCTATGATCTTGATGATCGCCGAGCCGACAATGGCGCCGTCAGAGAGAGCTGCCATCTTCGCCGCCTGCTCCGGTGTCGAAATGCCAAAGCCCACCGCACAGGGAACCTCTGTATTGTCTTTGACCAGTTCAGTCATTTTTCCGATATCCGTTGTAATTTCACTTCTGGTGCCTGTAACCCCCAGCGAGGAAACCATATAGATAAAGCCCTTGGCCTCTTGGGCGATCATGGCGATCCGGTTCTCCGAAGTGGGAGCGATCATAGAGATCAGATCGATTCCCAGCGGCGCAAACACGGCATCAAACTCCTCCTTCTCCTCATACGGAACATCCGGCAGGATGATGCCGTCGATTCCGGCATCCGCTGCCTTCTGCGCAAACTTTTCCATTCCGTAGGAGAAGACAACATTTGCATATGTCATATATACCATCGGAATTGTTATATCGTTTCGAAGCTTTTTCGTCAGCTCGAACACCTTGTCCGTCGTAGTTCCGGCCTTCAGTGCCGCGTTGTCCGCCTCCATGATCACCGGTCCCTCTGCGGTCGGGTCCGAAAACGGAATGCCCAGCTCGATCAAATCGGCTCCGTTTTCAACAGCAGCCATTACCACCTTCTCTGTCGTCTCAAGATCCGGGTCTCCCACCGTAATGAAGGCAATGAATGCCTTGTGGTCCTTAAACGCATTTCCAATTCTGCTCATTATTCTTTCCTTCCTACAATACCGCTTCACAAATATCACTTCCTGGGCCATCGGGTCCATCCGAGTGTACTAAGTCTCATCCAATGCGATGTTCTCTCCGCGGTAGCGTGCAATGGCAGCACAGTCCTTGTCGCCGCGCCCGGAAACGGTGATTACGACAATCTTATCCTTGTCCATCGTCGGTGCAATCTTCATCGCGTGCGCCAGTGCGTGGGAGCTTTCGATGGCCGGAATGATTCCCTCGGTTTTCGAGAGATACTCAAAGGCCTGCACGGCCTCCTCATCAGTCACCGGCACGTAGGATGCCCTGCCGATGTCATGCAGATACGCATGCTCCGGTCCGATGCCAGGATAATCCAGTCCGGCCGAAATCGAATACACCGGTGCAATCTGTCCGTCCTCATTCTGGCAAAAATACGACTTCATCCCATGGAAGATTCCCAGGCGTCCTGTATTGATGGTCGCTGCTGTCTCAAAGGTATCAATACCGCGTCCTGCTGCCTCGCAGCCGATCAGCTCCACCGTCGGGTCATCGATGAAATGATAGAAGGTCCCAATGGCATTGGAGCCGCCGCCCACGCAGGCAATGACCGTGTCAGGAAGGCGTCCTTCCTTCTCCAGAATCTGCTGCTTGATCTCCTTGGAGATCACCGCCTGGAAGTCACGAACAATCGTCGGGAAGGGATGAGGTCCCATAACAGAGCCAAGGCAGTAATGCGTGTCCGCGATGCGGCTTGTCCACTCGCGCATTGCCTGAGAAACCGCATCCTTCAGCGTCCCCGTTCCGTCAGTAACCGGCACCACATCCGCACCCATAAGCTTCATTTTATAAACATTCAGTGCCTGGCGCTCCGTATCCATCTTTCCCATGAAAACAACGCATTCCATGCCCAGCAGTGCCGCCACGGTTGCCGTTGCAACACCGTGCTGGCCGGCCCCGGTCTCCGCGATCAGTCTTGTTTTGCCCATCTTCTTGGCAAGAAGAGCCTGTCCAAGGCAGTTGTTGATCTTGTGCGCGCCGGTATGGTTTAAATCCTCGCGCTTGAGATAGATCTTCGCTCCGCCCAGGTCCTTTGTCATCTTCTCTGCATAGTAGAGGCGGCTGGGACGCCCTGCATAATCGTTGAATAAGGCCGTCAGTTCCTGATTGAACTGCGGATCGTCCTTATAATGGTTGTAGGCCTCCTCCAGCTCAATTACCGCATTCATCAGTGTCTCCGGAATGTACTGTCCGCCGTGCACTCCAAATCTGCCGTTTTGATTCGTCATTTTATGCTTCCTTTCTATTTCGTACCTTCTCTGCAAAGCGCCGGATCTTCTCCGGATCCTTCCTGCCGTCCGTTTCCAATGAGGAGCTTGCGTCCACCCCCCAGGGCCTGCATTTCTCAATCGCATCCTGCACATTATCCGGTGCCAGACCGCCGGCGAGAATAAAGGGTCTTGTGCAGTCCGTGAGCAGCGTCCAGTCAAAGGACTCCCCGGTCCCGCCCGGTCCGTGATCGAGCAGAATCAGATCCGCCGCAGATGCCTCTGCAGCGTGAACGTCCTCTTTGCTCTCCACGCGGAATGCTTTTATAATGAGAAGCTCCCGCTCCGGAAAGGCTTCCTTCGCCTGCCTTCGAAGCTCTGCAATGTCCTCATTGCTTTCCCTGCCGTGGAGCTGCACCGCATCCAGGCGACACGCCTGCAATACATTCACAATTTCCTGCGCGCCGGCATCCACAAAGACGCCGACCGGCCGAATCCGGGAGTCCAGGCTCTTCCTCAGTTCCTCCGCCCGTTCCGGCGGAATGTAGCGCCGTCTGGTCGGATCGAAAATAAATCCGGTGTACTCCGGCAGCACGGCATTCACCGCTTCCGCATCCTCCCGGGTTCGAAGCCCGCAAACCTTGATTCGAACCGCAGCGTCTGTTACGCACCGGCCCGGTTCTTCCTGTCCTGTCACGTCATCTCCTGCCTTTCCATGCCTTTTCTGTCACAGCGCCGGCCATAGCACTCTTCCGCCGGATTTGCATCGCTAGTACATCTGCCAATCTCAGCTCCATGCAATTTTCCGGAAGCTTCCGAAAACGCCGCTTAATCCAGTGCCTCTGTACAATCGCCCCGCAGTCTTGCAAGCTCCCTTCCGGGGCCTTCTGCCCGCATCAGCTGCTCGCCGATCAGAACCGCATTGACGCCGTTTTGCCGGAGGGTTTCCACATCCTCCGGGGTCCGGATTCCCGACTCTGCCACGAAAATCACGTTAGAAGGCGCAAGGCTTCGCAGGCGAATGCTGTTGCGGATGTCCACCGTGAAATCCTTCAGATTCCGGTTGTTCACACCGATGATCCTGGCTCCGGCTTCCACTGCCGAGGCAACCTCAGCCTCATCGTGGGCCTCTACAATGGCCGATAAACCAAGCCGGTCGGCAATCTCCAGATACGCTTCGATCGTTTGGGTGTCAAGAAGAGCCGCAATCAGGAGAATGGCCGAGGCCCCTGCTGTTTTGGCTTCATAGATCATATAGGGATCCACGGTGAAATCCTTGCGAAGACAGGGAATCTTCACCCCTCCGGCAATTTCCCGAAGGTAGTCAAGGGATCCCAGGAACCACTTCGGCTCCGTCAGAACAGAAATCGCCGAGGCGCCCGCCGTCTCATATTCCTTCGCAATGTCCAGATACGGAAAGTGCGGTGCGATCAGGCCCTTGGAGGGCGACGCCTTCTTGCACTCACAGATAAAATGGATCTCGTCTCCCTCGGAAAATGCTCTCTCAAATGCAAAATCCGATCCCTCCGCCCGGTATACCGCAAGCGCATCTTCCCGGAGTTGCTCCAGCGGCTTCCGTGCCTTCGCCTGCTCGACGCGGAGCCGCGCGTAATCCGCCAGCTCGTCCAAGATATTTCCCATACACACTCCTCTTTTTGTATCCGTTCAGCACCTGCCACATTTCAACGTGCCCCCGCTGCTTGCAGGCATATTCTCGATTGAAATTAACAGGTTCTGAATTATCAGGATTTGCTGACCTCAACAACCTTCTCCAGCGTCTTCAGTGCCGCACCGGAGTCGATCAGGTTCGCGGCCAGCTTCACGCCCTCTTCGATGGACTCTGCTGCCTTTCCTGCATACAGTGCGCAGCCGGCATTCATCAGAACGATATTCCGCTTCGCGCCGGTGATGGTACCGTTTAGAATCCCTCTGGTGATCTCCGCGTTCTCCTCCGGTGATCCGCCGACGATTTCCTCCTTGGTCCCGCGCGCCAGCCCGAAATCCTCCGGCTTGATTTCAAAGGTGCGATAGAAGCCGTCCCGCAGCTCGCAGACGGTAGTCGGTGCGCTCACGGACACCTCATCCATGCGGTCCTTGCCGTATACCACCAGAGCACGCTTTACGCCAAGAGAGCTCAGGACCTTGGCCACCGGCTCCACCAGATACTCATCGTAGACGCCCAGAAGGAACATCTCCGGCTTTGCCGGGTTGGTCAGGGGGCCTAAGATGTTGAACACCGTGCGGAAGCCCAGCTCCTTACGGATAGGACCAACATATTTCATCGCTGCGTGGTATTTCTGCGCGAACATGAAGCAGAACCCCGCCTCCTCCAGCATCTTTCGGCACAGCTCCGGATCCTGCTGAATATTAACGCCCAGAGCCTCCAGGCAGTCCGCTGTTCCCGAGAGAGACGATGCCGCACGGTTGCCGTGCTTGGCCACCTTGACACCGCCGGCTGCTACCACCATTGCCGTTGTCGTGGAGATGTTAAAAGAGTGCGCTCCGTCTCCGCCCGTTCCGACGATCTCCAGAACCTCCATCCCGGGATGCGGCACCGGCGTAGCCAGGGAACGCATCGCATAGGCACAGCCGGAAATCTCATCAATGGTCTCTGCCTTGGTGGATTTCGTGGAGAGAGCTGCCAGGAACGCCGCATTCTGCGTCGGTGTCGTCTCGCCCTTCATAATCTCCAGCATGGTGTCTCTGGCTTCCTCGTAGGCAAGGTCCTCTTTGCTGACAATCTTGATAATCGCTTCCTTAATCATGATGTGCTCCTTTCACATGCTCCCTGCATGGTATCTGTTACTGTAAAAATCCCGGACAGCGGCTGCGTGGATGTGCGAGCTTGCT
>CAVFRZ010000169.1:0-5258 GCA_963624875.1 Anaerovibrio sp. | reverse complement strand
GTATAGCTGAGCATCAGTAATATGGCCAGTTATTTAATTTTCATTGTACTAGTCTCTGGATGGTTACCGCAAGACGGATCAATGTCTTCCGGTTCCTAGCTATATTTATACATCATTGTTTTCAGATCGGCAAGTAAAACACTTGTGCTGTATTTCACTTCACAATCTCCACTATCCCTTTTTGCCGTTCTAGCAGTCTTCGCCATTATGCTGTTCTCCTGCAGATACTCCGGACCTTTTAATGTGATCCGCGGCGCATCCATGGAGAGCAGCACGTTTCCGTCCATTGACCGAGTCACGCCAACACCATCGACGTATCCTTTCTTGACCAGCATCTCCAGAATGCCGATCCGCCGATTCTCTGAAACATTCAGTGCCTCGGCGGACAACCTGCTGGCATCGACTTCATCATAATCCATCGCTGTTTCCAAGTATTTGAGGATTTTATAGATGACCTTGAAGTTGTCCATGCTATGCGCTTTCCATTAAGTCGGAATATTTCATATCCGCGATGCTTTCAGCAATCTCGCACGTTTCGGTAATTTCGTCGATTGCGTTTCCTTCTTCATCCATCAACTCATCGGCCGAAATCATGAAACTCTCTTCTCGAATGTGGAACCACTCGTTCGCAGATAATTTTTCAAGGTCTGCTTCCGTCTTTCCGAAGTTCTCGTTTAAAAAATCCAGTTGCCTCTTTGAAAGCTTCTTCATTGTCCGTCCTCCACCCATATATCAATCGTAGTAATGATTTCTCCTTTGGGACTTACCACAATACGATTTTTCCCTTTCTGGAAACATGTTGCATCTGGGTGTTTTCTGTTGCCCGGATACATTGAATCCGGGTTTGTCAGTGATTCTTTTAAATCCTCTGTCGAGATGTTTCTCGCTTTCATTTGGTATCCGGCATGCGGAGTCACCGTCTTTATCGTAACCCCGTTTTCGACTGTCATACCTTTTACCGCCTTTGTGTATTCCTTTGCGGCTTCAAAGTCTCTTTTAGCAGAAGCGCCGCCGTGCGGTCCTGCAGCATTCTGGTTTCCGGGAGGCGCACCGTCTTGATTCTCTGCCCTTATCGTACCATCGTCTGGTTGAAGTTCAAGTGTTTTATTTTCGGCACCGCTTGTTTTTCCTTCCTGCGGCATCTCCAGCGCATTCTCAGGGAGCTCAAGCTCATCCTCGTCAACAATGCCCTGCAGCTGGTAATCATCTGCCTTCGACAATCCCCTTCGGACTTCTGACGGATCCAGTGCCTGCATGGCAACATAGATATTCGCTGTGTCTGCCTTGGTCTTCTCTGTTGCGGCCTTCTGGGCTTCAATGGCCGCCTGATCTGCCTCAGAGAGCTGTCTGAGCGAAGCAAACCGAACCTCGTAGTCAGGAATGTCTTTCTCGATCGTGCCGTTCTTCGTCAACTCCAGCAGGATCAGCTTTACGATCTTGTTCAGCGGCTTCTGGTATGCATTTGTCTGAATACGGTTCAACAGCTGGAAGTAATTGTCTCTGTCGTTGTCTCCGGTGGAATTCTCCCCTGCCGGATCACGTCCGAACAGGATGGTCTGCGGAATGTCCGTCACACCGGAGAGCATGTTGCAGGTCCGGTCAATCAGATCGGATGCCCCGCTCATGGATGCATTGATGTATTGATAATCCTCGCCGTCGGAGTCGATCGCCATGGAGTTGATGATGTTCCGCGCCATGTCGATGACCTGCAGTCTCTTGATGACGTTATCCTCGCCCTCATCCGTTGCCAGAAGCTGGGACAGTCCCTTCATCTTATACACGCCCAGAACGGATCTCTCTAACAGTTTCGTGCCGTCCTGATGGGCCGTGATTGCCTCCCTGAGTGCGTTTTTTATCTTGGTGTAGACCGGTATACCCCAGAACTGATACATGCCAACAGCGGCGTTCTCAGGGAGCTCGCCGTTCTTGAATACCAGGCATCTGGAGTAGTGCACCCGGAAGGAACCGTACATGGAATATACATCGTAAAACACCGGTTGCCCGAACTTCCTTCTCTCGAAGTCATCCTGGTCAATGAACGAATAGCTGTACAGCGACGAGTAATCCGGCTGTACCACCGCTCTTTCAAACACCTTGATCTCTTCGATGTTTTCGAAGGATTGCACGCTTAACGGCTCTTCCAGCCCTCTGCCGTCATTGCAGATGATTACTCCGATAGCTCCGCCATATAGTCGGCTCCACTTCTCTGCCGTTGACAGCACGTTTGAAAAATCCAGCTCTGTCAACCGCTTCTGAACCTTTGCTTCGATCTCTTCTCCCAGATCACTGAGGTCAAAACCCTTTGCAACGGCGTCCTCTGCCGGTCGGTCTATAATCTTTGCAAACAGGCCGTTTCCCATGTACATGTTTGACAGCTGCTGGTCTGATTCAAATGTCAGCCCGCTCCATTGCCACGCCTGGCTGTTGTCCTGCTGGGTGCCGACCTTATTGAGCATATTCAGATACCCGTCTGATCTAAACTGCCCTTCTCTATAGTCTCGAACAGCATTCTTATAAGCGGTCAGCTGTTCTTGTCTTTCCGTAGCGCTTATCACGCTCATAAGAAGCTCCTTCCGTATCGTTTCATGAATGCATCCCGTGCAGGATCTGCGTCTCCGTGTTCTCCTGCATGGTCTTTGTAATATTGCTTTTCCCAGGCGAGCTGTCCAATCATCTTGGACATTGCCTCCGCCATACTGTTCCCGTGGATGATCATGGTGCCGCTACTCTTGGCCCCGCGTCCCTTAATGTTCGTGTGTCCCATGTTGTGGCAGGCATTTGTTACCGGAAGTACAAGCCCGTCATCGTCGGCTTTCTGTCGATCTGCTCCGAAGATCAGGTGATGCACTGCCTCTGCCGGCTTGCCGGTGAATGCGCAGATATCTTCGTACTTGGTAACAATGCTTTTCATACCCGCTCCATCAGAAAAGAGCCATGCGTTACCGCTTGGCTCTTTGTCTCTTATCTATTTCTAATGCTTCCTTAACCGTCCATCCCGATGCGACTCTGTCTCTGAATTTGAAGTACGGGATGCCATATTCCTTGCAGAGTTCAGCTCTTGTCTGTGGGCCGTTTCCAATATCGTATACAACATTTGTTCTTCTATTGTTTGCTTGGACTGTAGCATTTACCCATCTGCAGTTGTCTGGCGAATATCCTTTGTCTGTATCTATCCTGTCAATGCTCAAACTCTCTGCATACCCATGTGCCATCGACCAAGCGTAAAAATTTTCAAAGCCGTGCTCGCCCAACCAGTCATCGCACACAGTTATTCCCCTGCCGCCATAAAGTTCGTAGTCTTTGCCTGCTTTTTCATAGCAACGCTCCTTCATATGCCTGTAGATCC
The DNA here is from genome assembly GCA_963624875.1 of Anaerovibrio sp. Taxonomy (GTDB): domain Bacteria; phylum Bacillota; class Clostridia; order Lachnospirales; family Lachnospiraceae; genus CAG-791. Next base: position 1,912 of record CAVFRZ010000169.1, on the reverse strand, counting down.
TATTGATTCGAGATGCGGACAAGCCGTGTTTTGCGTATCTATCCGTAAAAGCCTTCATCAGCTTCTGCCTATTTTTATCTCCCAGGCATCCGCACGACCTTGTATTTCCAGATGTCAAATTACATCCACTTGCCACCGTCTCCCGGCCACAATCACACACGCACCTCCAGAAGTATTTCCTTCTTTGAGGCTCTCTATGATCGAATCCTTCGACAACAAGCATTCCGAATCTCTTCCCCGTTAGATCCTTTACTTGCGGCATTTCCCTCTCCTTTTATATTTAGATCATATTCAACAAATTAAAAGCCATATAGTTTGCGATCTCATCAAATGCGGATGACGTAGCATCTACCATATCCTTAAATTTTGAGTCTGGAAACGATTCTAATTGAGAGAAGTATACCTCGTTCCAGTCACCTTCTACTACGCTGAAACACCCGTGTTGCCATAATGCAGCTACAGGCGTGGCCCGTGTTACTTTATCTCCACTTTCTGGTCTGGCGGCTATGTCTAATCCGTTGCCGGCGATTTTCTTGATATAATAAGCCGCCTGTGCAACGCCAGCTTGTCCTGGGTCTTTCGGAACTCTCGTCCTGACATATCCAAATTTTGCTCGATCCGCTAATGAACAGTTTAAGATAAGGTTTTCAACATCCCCTGCCGAAAGTCTCTGGTTGACTACATCCAGAATAACGAATCGTCCGCTTTTGAGCTTTGCCATCAGAACACCGGCAGTATATGCCGGATCTCCATTGGAGTCCTCCGGTGTGGCCGCAAGGTCCCACCCTCGGCAGATCGTGATAATGTCTTCCTTGCGGATGCTCTCCCTTGGCACTACGTTGACCTGGCTGCGCTTAAACATAAGCCCCGCTTGATTGCGGATCTTCCAGTTACCTTTTAAAAGCCGTTCCTGATCCACCAGCGTTAAGCTCAATAGGTTCGTCATGTATCCCGGATTGGTTTTTAGCAGTTCCTTGTTGTCCGTAACCGATGAGGGAATGAACGTGACCGACTTCGGCGCATCCTCGGCATACTCCTTTTCCATCCCGCAGGTTCTGGCGTATTGCAAAGCATCGTCTCTGGTATCGAACCAATGGATCACACCCTGGTAACGCACCATCCAGCGGATCACTCCTGATCTTTCCTTGATGGGATACCCGGTATCCTGATCAATCCACCACTCGATAAACTTTGCCACCCACGAATCCGCATCCGGGTTGCAGGTTGCTCTGACATACGGAACAACGCCGCAGGTCGATCTGTTACGGGACAGCATATAGAAGAACTGATACTCGCTGAAATGGCACAGCTCATCGAACTCTATCAGGCAGATCTGGGAGCCCTGCCAACCGTCGCAGTCGTCGTTGCTCGTTAAGTGCGAGAATGTGACTGATGCGCCGCTCGGGAATATCCATTGCAGGGTTGGTGTCTTCCTGGTTGTTGCGCCCTTTATGTAAGAGTAGATGGTTCTTGCCGTATCCCACAGTCCGCCCGGATCTGTGATCTGCTTGCCGATATGGCGAAGGACCAGCGCGTTGAAGTTTGGGTTGTCGATGTGGCGCAATGGCTCGAGAAGCTCGGCATAAGTTTTCCCTCCACCTGCCGCACCTAACCGCCATAGATAACAATGTCCGCATTTGAAGCCAGGAACTGCTCTTGCGGTCCTGGCTGCGGTGTAAAGATCTTAGGCATGGCATCACCCCCTTTCGAAGGTATATCCGCACGCGGTGCGACCATACTTTAATGCTCCAAGATAGTTGTTTGATCTCACATTTCCGAGATTGCTCACATCGTATTGAGTATCAGCGATCTGTCTCCACTCTTCCATGCGTCCTCACTTCTCCGCGTCCGCTCTCCCATTGCTTGGCAGATAGATCTGCACTCCAACGCCGTTCTCTGCGCTGATGTCCAC